>CAMARC010000260.1 GCA_945860405.1 Candidatus Kuenenia stuttgartensis
GCCCCGGCGAGGACGAGCACCGGCATCCGGCGGACAAATCCTCCGAGGATCCGTTGCTCGTCGGCCGAAAGCACCACGCGGCCGTGGACTCCTTGCCAGCGCAAGCGCTGGTCGGGCGTCGCGTGACGCTCGAGAAACTCCTCATAGCGCAGCCCAGCCGCGAATGTCTGCCCCCAGGCTTCTGCGGTTGGAGGGGCGCCGGCTCCGGGTGTGGGAAGGGCAATCGACTGCGGGGATGTGGCCATGGCAGACCTGTTGGGGCTTGAGGGGGAGCCGCGTGGGGAAACTCGAGCCCCCAAAGCGCGTCGCGAGAGCATACCCCTTTCCCCCCAGACCGCGCCGTTGGTCGCTTCGGTTGTCCGGACACCTCTGGAAACCCCCAGAAATCCAGGGAATCCTACGTTTCCGACGAGCCTCAAAGATTCTCGACGTCGTTGCTCGAAGAGGCCTTGACCCCTGAAAACAGCTCCCCTACTGTCCGCCCAGCTTTGAGGTTGACGAGGGGTTGGAAACACGGCCCCGCGAGATCCGCTCCGTCCAATCGCTCCCGGAAACGGTTCAGGTTCCCCGCCCCCCTGGGATCTGGACCGTTCCGGGGGCCTTTTTTTTGCGCGGTGGGCGGGGCGGCATCGGCGGCCGCCGGGTATGGGCCTATAGTGGGCTCATGACACCGTCTCCTCCAGCCGCCGCGCCCGAGAAGATTCTCCGCTGGATCATGGTCGCCGTCCTCGTCTGGGGATCGATCCTCGCCGCAGGATCCTGGACCTTCAATCACGACATTCGTCGTCCGATCATCGTCTTCGCCTGCGTCGTCGGCTTTCTCGGATTCTGGAACGTGATGCTCGCTGCACGGCGCCGACGGTTGGCCCGCGGCGATGCTCCCGAGGGCCGCGGCTGACGCGATGGACACGCGTCACTCCGTCGCCGGCTCGCGGGCCTGCCGGAGGCTCGTGCTCGATATGTCTCGGCGAAACTCCTCCTCCGTCACGAACCGGGCGATCGCCCGCAGGGCTTGCGGCACCTCGAGCCGTGACGGCTCGGTGAACTGTCCGTCGCGGACGCGACCGAACACAATCAGGCCCCCGGATTCACCGGCGATCCTCGCTACGGCTGCAGCCGCGTGGTCGGTCGAGCCACCGGAGTAACGAGGATTCCCCAGACGCACGAACGTGTCGGCGCCGACGAGGAACGGCGCGCCGGGGAAGAGGGCGATTTTCTCGACGAACGTCGGCGCCGACGTCAGCCAGGCCTCCGCGCCGTCGAAGCCCCGGGCACGCGTCGCGATCTCGAGATAATCGAGCGCCGGCTTCTCGACGTTGCGGATCGAGAGTTCGTAGGCCACGGGGAGCCCGGTGATCCGGGCCCCGATCCGGGCCATCGCTCGATGACCGTCGTGGAGTGGGTCGAACGATCCCGGAAAGATCGCCTCCCGTCCGGGGCGGCCGGGCAGCAAGCCACCGTCCGGCCCGGCCAACCGCACCCTTCCCGAGGTGCCGGCAAGAATCGCCTGCCAGGCCTCCGGAGCCGGTGCCCGATCAACGATCATTTCTTCCCCGGGGCGGAGAAGAGGGGCGAGATGTTCCTCCGCCAGGGACGACGAGCCGACGACGGCCCCGATCCGTGCGAGGATGAAGGCAGCCGCGATCGTCTCCTCCTCGCTCCGCGACCGGGCCCCTTTCACGAGGCCGAGGGTGGCGACGGACGTCTCGCCGAGCGTCTGCACCGCGACCACGATCCGGTGGTCGCCCCGTTTGGAGACGGTCGTCGCCAGACTGGCGGTGCAGGCGACCCCCACGGCTGAGTCGATGGCGGCCCCGTGCCGCCGGCAGCGCTCCCAGGCTGCCATCGCCAGGCGACGGGCGGCGCGGGAGGAGCAGTACGATTCCTGCGCGCCGCCGAGGAGGGCATCGGTGGCTTCGCGTGCCGAGGGGACAACCGCCTCGAGAACGACCGCACTCGCGCCGGGGAGCGCAACGAGCGCCGGGATCGCCGCCGATCCGCCGCCGGCGGTGACCATCACGACGCGCAGGCCCCGGCCTTGCAACGTCGCCAGCAGCGATTCGGCGCCGACAGGATGGGAATTGGATGGTGCCATGAGCTCAAAAGGTGGTGCGGCCTTGACCACTGCGAGGGGAGGGAAGCCGTCGGGAGCGGGGGAAGAAAAGCAAGGTTTGTCGGGCGTGAAAGGCGCTTTTGTCGACGCAGACTCCGCCCCTTGAACCGTTCCGATGCCTTTCCTGGCATCACTCCAGCCCGATGGCCTGGGCTGTCGATGGTGATCTGCGAGGGGGGCCAAAAACATGAAAATGATACCGCAGGGGCGATGGTTGGCCGCGAGCACCGGCGCGTGGGTGGCGGCTTGGGCCTTGATGGCGAGCCCGGCGACGGCGCAACAGCCCGAGGCTCCCACCGCGAAGCCTCGCGCTTCCGATGGCTGGAAGCAGAAGGCCCGGCAGGGTACCGCGACCGACGACGGTGCCAAACCGGAAGCCGAGGCTGCCGCGACGACGACCACCCCCACGTCGCCCGCGCCCAAGTCCGATGCGCCGACGGGGGCCAAGGCCCCGCCAGCGACCAAGCCTGATCCCGCCTCGAAGCCGGCCAACGCAGCCAAAAGTGCTCCCCAGCCAGAGCGCCGCGCGGTCACGACCGGATCGGGGGATCAATCGCTCGCTGCGGAGAAGGCCGCGATCAATGGGGTGACGACGAAGACCTCGATCGACGAGATCCTCGCCCGCGCCCTCCCGCTGCGAAGCGATCGCGCCGGCGATTGGTTGGCGGGCTCCGAGCCACTCCATCAATGCGGCGAGCCGCGTTGGATCGAGCCCTGCATCCCGCTCCCTCCGTGCCACCCCAGCCATCCGCCCCATCCCTACGACCTCGTCGGCGTGGCGGGCGATCCGACCTGTGGGCCGATCTACCGCGGCCCCTGCTGCCCCCGCACCGGCACCCACGACGACGGCCCGCTGCCGCGGCTCCACTGGGTCAACGATCGGCTCTTCGACGCCTTCTACCAGACGAAGTGATCGGAATATTTGGCCGGGCCAATCGCCGGACGATCGGTGATGCCCTGTGGCGGCAGGCTTGTTCCGCCCGCTCCGGGGGGGCACACTGCCCCCGCCGGGACCAGCGGCCCTGAGGGGTGTTCGCCGCGTCCCGCTTCGCCACGAGGAGGGACGGGATGCGGGCCGCGATCATCGGCATCGGCGCGATCGCGCGGATGCACGCCCGGGCGCTGCGGGATCTCGAGGGCGTCGAACTCGTCGCCGGGTGCTGCCGCACCGCGGCGAAGGGGATAGCGTTCGGGGAGGAGTTCGGTTGCCGCTGGTACGCCGAAGCCGCCCCGATGCTCAGGCGCGAGAAGCCTGATTTCGTCACGATTGCCACCCCTTCCGGCGTCCATCTCGAGGGGCTGAAGGCCGCCGCCCGGCGGCGCGTCCACGTGATCTGCGAGAAGCCGCTCGAGATCACGCTCCGGCGAATCGATGCCATGCGGACGATCGCCGACAAGGCGGGGATCACGCTGGGCGCGATCTTCCCGCAGCGTTTCAATCCGGTTGTCCAGGCCGTCCACGCGGCGGCCGCGGCGGGCCGCTTCGGCCGCCTCGCGGTTGTCGCCGCGTACGTGCCCTGGTGGCGCGACGACGCCTATTACGGCGTCGGCCGCTGGCAGGGAACCGCCGCGCTCGACGGTGGCGGCGCGCTGATGAACCAATCGATCCACGGCGTCGATGCCCTGCAGTGGATCGCCGGGGCGACGATGCCAGGGCTCGGCCCCGGTGAGAACCCCGTGGAGAGCGTCGTGGCGATGACGGCCGTCCGGGCCCACGATCCCGCCCGGCTCGAGGTCGAGGACACCTGCGTGGCGATTCTCCGCTTCCGCGACGGGACGCTCGGTCAGATTCTCGCCACCACGGCGATGTTTCCTGGTCAGCTCCGCCGGATTCTCGTCGGCGGTCGCGACGGCACCGCCGAGATCCTCGAGGAGCAACTCACCGATTGGCGATTTCGCGAGCCCTCGCCGGACGACGACGCGACCCGCTCCCTGTACGGGGCGGGGAGCAGCACCAGCGGCGGGGCCGCCGATCCGATGGCGATCAACTATGCCTGCCACACGCGCACCTTCGCGGCCTTCGTCACCGCCCTCCGGGAAGGACGCCCGCCCGCCCTCGATGCCCTCGAGGGACGAAAAGCCGTGGCGATCGTCGCCGCCTGTTACAAATCGGCCCGCACCGGACGGCCGGTGAAGGTCGAGGATCCCTCCTGATTCCGGAGTCGCGATGCGCTACGCCATCTGCAACGAGACGTTCGTCGATTGGCCCCTGGAGCGGGCCTGCGCGGAAGCGGCCGCTGCGGGCTACACCGGCCTGGAGGTGGCGCCGTTCACCCTCGCCGGCTTGGCGACCGAGCTGTCGACGCAGGAACGGGCGACGATCCGGGATACGATCCGCGCCTCGGGGCTCGAGTGCCTCGGCCTCCATTGGCTCCTGGCCAAGACCGAGGGCTTTCATGCGACGCACGCCGACGCCTCCGTGCGGCGGGCCACGACGGCCTACCTCGGCGAGCTTGCCCGCCTCTGCCGCGACCTCGACGGCCGCGTCCTCGTCTTCGGGTCGCCGAAGCAACGCAGCCTGCTTGCAGGCACGACTCCGGAGGAAGCGATCGACCGGCTCCGGGAGGTGTTCTCGGACCTTGTGCCTGTGCTCGAGGAAACGGGCACGGTGGTGGCCCTCGAGCCGCTCGCGCCGAGCGAGACCGACGTCCTCAACACCGCCGCCGAGACCTGCCGGCTCATCGAACGGATCGGCTCTCCGCACGTCCGCCTTCATCTCGACGTCAAGGCGATGTCGAGCGAAGCGGAGCCGATTCCCGCGATCATCCGGGCTTCGGCCCGTCACCTCGAGCATTTCCATGCCAATGACGCCAACCTCCGCGGCCCAGGCTTTGGCGAGGTCGATTTCGGTCCGATCTTCGCGGCCCTCCGCGCCGTGAGCTACCCAGGCTGGGTGAGCGTCGAGGTCTTCGACTATGCTCCCGGTCCCGAGCGCGCTGCCCGGGAGAGCATTGCCTACATGCGGGGGGTCGAGGTAGGGCTCGGGGCGGCGTAAGCGCTTCGCTCGCCGGCGTGCCCGATTCCACCGCTCCACCGCACCCTCCTCCACGGGATCAATCTCCATGGCCGATCTGCCCCACTTCGAATCGAAGGGGACCGCGGTCCCCAACGACGGTCAGCCGTGGTGGACGGGGATGACCCGTTACCACTGGTTTGTCCTCACGGTGGCGGCGCTGGGGTGGCTCTTCGACTGCCTCGACCAGCAGCTCTT
>CAMARC010000261.1 GCA_945860405.1 Candidatus Kuenenia stuttgartensis
TCGGGCCTGGGAGCACGATCGCCGTGTGCGGGTTCGGCGGCGGCCTGGCCTGGGGCAGCGCCGTCTGGCGGCTCTGACAAGCCGGCCGTGGTCCCCGCCTGCCCTCTGCTTTCTGTGCCCTGCTCCAGTTTCCCTCCCGCCCCCAACACCCTCCCAGCAATCAGGACTCTTCCCGATGGTGAACACCGAGCGGACCGACGGCGCCTTGAAGGTCCGAGGTGAGGTCGCCGAGGGGGATACCTGGGATCTCGCCAGCCTTTTCTCTTCCGATAACGCGTGGGAGGCGGCGCTGGCGGCCTGGGAGGGGATGATCCCCGGATTTGTGGCCTTCGCCGGCACGCTCGGCCGGTCGCCTGAAGACCTCGCCGCCTGCCTCGCCTACGACGTCGAGGTCGATCGAACGGGGGACCGTCTCGGCACCTACGCGCATCTGCGGGCCAGCGAGGATCAGGGGGCGCCGGAGCCCCAGCGGATGGTGGGCCGCTTTCAGCATGTCGCCACGTCGTTTGCGGAGAAGACGAGTTTCCTCCGCCCCGAGATCCTCGCCATCCCGGTAACGACCCTCGATGCCTGGATCGCGCTGCCGATCCTGGCGCCCTACCGGATTGGCATCGAGCGTCTCGTTCGCACCCGTCCGCACGTCCTCTCCGAGCGCGAGGAGAAGCTGCTCGCCATGCAGGGGACCTTCGCCGGAACCGCCGCGAAGGTCTTCCGACAACTCACCGACACCGACATGAAGTTCGGCTCGGTCGTCGATGGCAAAGGAAGGTCGTCAGAGCTCTCCAACGCGACCTTCACGACGTTTCTCCTCGACGCCGACCGGGGTGTGAGGAAGACGGCGTTCCACCAGCTCTACGACGAGTATGCCGCCCACGCCAACACGCTTGCCGCCGCCCTCTCGGGATCGGTGGAACGCGACGTCTACGCCGCCCGCGTCCGCAACCATCCCACCGCCGTCGGCGCCGCGCTGTTCAACGACAACATCCCGGTGGCGGTGTACGACCAACTCGTCGCCGCCGTCCGCGCGCACCTCCCCGCCGTCCACCGCTACTACGATCTTCGTCGCCGTCTCCTCGGTCTCGACGAGATCCACCAGTACGATTGCTACGTTCCCCTTGCCCAAGACGTGCCCCTGCAGCACACCTGGGAGGAGGCGGTGGGGCTCATCGTCGGAGCCCTCGAGCCGCTCGGCGCCGACTACGGCCGCCGTCTCGAGGCGGGCTTGAGGGGGCGCTGGTGCGACCGCTACCCGAACTCAGGCAAGCAGTCGGGGGCCTTCAGCTCCGGCACCTACGACTCCGATCCCTACATTCTCATGAACTTCCAGGAGGAGGGGATCGAGCACGTGTTCACGCTCGCCCATGAGGCGGGGCACTCGATGCACACCCGCCTCTCCGCCGAGGCGCAGCCCTACCAACTTGCCGGCTACACGATCTTCGTCGCCGAGGTGGCCAGCACGTTCAACGAGCAACTCCTCGCCCGTTCGCTGCTGGCCAAAGCGCGGACGCCGCGCGAGCGGGCGGCGATCCTCGCCCGGGAGATCGACGGCATCCGGGCGACGATCGTGCGGCAGACGATGTTTGCGGAGTTCGAGCGGCTCACCCACGCCTCGGCCGAGGCCGGCCAGCCGTTGACCCTAGATCGCATTCGGGGCCTCTACCGGGGGCTGCTCGATGCCTATTTCGGGCCGGATTTTTTCGTCGACGATCAGCTCGAGCTCGAGTGCCTGCGGATCCCACACTTCTACAGCGCGTTCTATGTCTACAAATACGCCACCGGGCTGTCGGCCGCGATCGCCCTGGCCGAGCGGGTGGCGAGCGGTGGGCAGGCCGAGCTCGATGCCTATCTCGGCTTCCTCCGTGGTGGCTGCTCGCGATGGTCGCTGGAGCTCCTCCGGGATGCCGGCGTCGATCTCGAGCGGCCGGAGCCGGTTGCCACGGCACTGACGAGGTTTGCCTCTCTCGTCGACGAGCTGGAGCAGACGCTCTGCGGTTGAATGGCCGGCCGGAGTGCGTGGTACACTCGGGCACATTCCGGAGTTTCTGCCGCTGATGCCCACCCCCGACACCGCGCCCCCCGGGCCGGTCGATCCGTTCGCGTCGTACCGCGTTCCCGCGGGATCGCACGACGAGTTCTCCACGGCCGGTGAGCCACGCCCCCACTGGCGGCGGCTGGCGTCGATCCTCCGCCACTGGGATCCGGCGGAGCTCACCGAACGCTGGGAGCAAGCGCGGCGGCTGATCCGGGACAACGGCGTCACCTACAACATCCACGACGATGCCCAAAGAGGGCAACGGCCCTGGGTGCTCGATCCGATCCCGTTGGTGATTGCGGCCGACGATTGGAAGGGGATCGAGGCGGGGATCCGCCAGCGTTTGCGGGTTCTCGATGCCCTCCTTGCCGACCTCTATGGCCCGCAGCATCTCCTCAAGGAGGGGGTGGTGCCCGCCGATCTTGTCCTCGGCCATCCGGCGTTTCTCCGTTGCTGCCACGGCATCCATCTGCCTGGGGGGCGTCACCTCCATCTCCACGCTTCCGTGCTCGCTCGCCACGGCGACGGCCGTTGGCATGTGCTCGGCGATCGCACCGGCGTGCCGCACGGCCTCGGCTACGCGCTCGAAAACCGACTCGTCGTCTCGCGCCTTCTCCCGGCGGCGTTCCACGAGTCACACGTGGAACGACTGGCGCCGTTCTTCATCGGGCTGCGGGCGATGCTCCGCGCCCTCGACACCGGGCGCGACGTCCCACGGATCGCGCTGTTCAGCCCCGGGCCGTCGAGCGCCACGTGGTTTGAGGATGCCTACCTCGCCCGCTACCTGGGCCTGCCGCTGGTCGAGGGGGGGGATCTCGCCGTCCGCGAGGACAGAGCCTGCCTGAAGACCCTCGGTGGACTCGTGCCGATCGACGTCCTCCTCCGTCGTGTCTTGGACAGTGAATGTGATCCGCTCGAATTGGACAGCGGGGCGCTGGCCGGCACGCCGGGGCTCGTGCAGGCCGTGCGCGGTGGCCGCGTGGCCCTCGCCAATCCCCTCGGCAGCGCGCTGGTGGAGTCGCCCGGATTCATGGGGTACATCCCCGCTGTCGCCCGCCGTCTCCTCGGTGAGGAGTTGCTCCTGCCGTCGCCGCAGTCGTGGTGGTGCGGCCGCCCAGACGGGCTCTCCCATGTCCTGGCCCGACTGGATGACCTCGTCGTCGAGCCGGTCGTCACGATTCCGGGGGGGCCCAAGCGGTATGTGCCGCGACTCCTCGACGCCGCGGGACGCACGGCCCTGGTGGATCGGATCCGGGCCCGACCGGGGGACTGGGTGGGGAGGGAAGTCATCGAGCGGTCGGTCGCCCCGTGCTGGGATGGCGGACGGGTGGTGGCCGCGCCGGTCGTCCTCCGACTGTTCTCGGCGGCGACCCCCGAAGGGCCGATCGTGATGCCGGGGGGATTGGCCCGTCTCACGCTCCGCGGGGGCGGTGCGGGGGAGTTGGCGATGTTCTCCGGGCAGGGATCGAAGGATGTGTGGGTCCTGTCGCAGGGACCCGTGCAGCCGGTTTCGCTGCTGCCGCCCCCCGGCCAGCCGGTGCCACTGCGGCGCAGCGGCAACGATCTCCCCAGCCGCGTCGCCGATCATCTCCACTGGCTCGGCCGGCATGTCGAGCGGGCCGAATCGGCGGCACGGCTCCTCCGCACGGTGTCGGCACGGGTCGCCTCGGAAAGCACGCTCGAAAGTGCCGCGGCCGTTGCCCGGCTGCTGGCCACGCTCTCTGAGCCCCCTGTCGTCCGGCCGGAGTGGCAGGAGCCAGGGCGGCCGGAAACGCCCGCTGAGATCGCCGCCGAGGTGCAGTCGCTGGTGTTCGACGAATCGCGGCCCACGAGCGTGGCGGCTTCGATCCGGGCGATGTGGCAGATGGCCAGCGTCGTCCGCGATCGGATCTCCATCGATTCCTGGAAGATCCTCTCCCGGCTCCGCCGCGATGGGCTGGCCGACCTCCGCTCCGGGGTCGGCGGGGCTCCGGTCGTCCTCGTCCATGACGGGGACGTCCTTTCCTTCCTCGACATGCTGATCCTCGACTTCTCCGCCTTTGCCGGTCTCGGCACCGAGAGCATGACGCGCGGGCCCGGCTGGAGATTCCTCGACATGGGCCGCCGCCTCGAGCGGGCCACCGGTATGGTCCATCTCCTCCGCAGCACCGTCGTCACGGCGCGGGCCGACGAGCAACGGATCGACGAGATGCTCCTGGAGATCGCCGACAGCTCGATGACCTACCGCAACCGCTACCTCGGCACGCTTCAGGCCGCCCCGCTTGTCGATCTCCTCCTCACCGACGAGACGAATCCCCGCAGCATCGGATTCCAGGTGGCGGCGCTCGATGCCCATGTCGAAGCGCTCCCCCGCGACGTCGGCTCGCCGGTCCTCGCCGACGAGCAGCGGGCCGCGATGGCGGCGACGGGGCTGCTCCGTCTGGCCGATGTCTCGGCGCTGGTCGTCCCCGACTCCGACGGGGCCCGCGGGCAGCTCGATCGGTTGCTCGTGCGCCTCGACGGGCACCTTCGCGATCTCTCGGTCGCCATCACTCACCGTTATCTTGTTCATGCCATGCCGCGCCGGCGTCTCGGCGACCTGATGGAGTCGAGCGATGCCAGTGAATGATGTCATCCCCCAAGTGGTCGTGGTCGGCCGTCCGAACGTGGGGAAATCGAGCCTGTTCAACTGGCTGATCGAGAAGCGGATCGCCATCGAGGATCCGACGGCCGGCGTCACCCGCGACCGTCTCGTCCAGCGGGTGAGCCTCGAAGACCGAGTCTTCGATCTCGTCGATACCGGCGGGATGGGATTCGACGATCCCGACGGCCTCACCACCCAGATCGATGCCCAGATCGCCTCGGGGCTCACCTCCGCCGCCTTGATCGTGTTCGTCGTCGAGGTCCGCAGCGGCCTCCTGCCGGCCGACCGCGAAGTGGCCCGTCGGGTGCGATTGACCGGGGCGCCTGTGCTGCTGGTTGCCAACAAGGCCGACGACACCAAGTACGACCTCCTCGCCCATGATTTCGACGAGCTCGGCTTCGGCGAGCCGCTGATCGTCAGCGTCCGGCAAAACCGCAACCGCGCCGAACTCGTCGACGAGATCGTCGCGCATCTCCCCGAGGCTTGGCCCGAGGAGGCCGAGGGGGCGGCGCTTCCGGAGATGAAGCTGGCGATTGTCGGTCGCCGCAACGTGGGGAAGAGCACCTTCACCAACGCCCTGGCCCACGAGGAGCGGGTGATCACGAGCCCCATCGCCGGCACCACGCGCGACAGCATCGACGTCCGCTTCGAGGTCGACGG
>CAMARC010000262.1 GCA_945860405.1 Candidatus Kuenenia stuttgartensis
AAACGGTCTTCCCGACCGGTGGCATCGATCGTGAAGGTCGCCTCCCCGCAGGGAATGCAGCGGGGGAGGGCGTCGCCCAAGGCCGTATCCCCCTCGATGGCGAACTTCAAGGTCGCGATTTCTTCGTCGGAATCGCGGGGGATGAAAAACAGGAGCCGCCCCGGCTTCGCGAATGGGGGAATGCTCTGCGTGAGGACGAGGGTTGCCTTCCGCATCGTTCCGGCAGCCTTCGGCTGGCCCGGCTCGATGTCGAAATCGAGCAGGCCGAACGAGGCAAACTTGGAGTCGCCTCGGCTGGAAAGCCCCTGGACGTTGAAGTAACGGCCCGGTGCCTCTCCCTTCCGTGGCCCGCCGACGGTGATCATCACGCTCCGCGAGGAGGTGATTGAACTCCCAGGAACGCGGGTATCTGTTTCGGTTTGGGCCGCCAACAGACCGCAGAACAGCGCTACGGCTACCGGGAGAGACCAAGCAAACCCGAGCTTCGTGGCGGTGGTCGGTTCCATGCGTCTTGCCTCCATGGCGATCGATCCACGGGCGCTTGGCAAGCCCCGCCGACGAGAATGGTATTCGCGCTGGATGAGAAAATGATGAACCTGCGGAGGGGCGTCGCGGGGGAGGTGGGGAATCGTGGTGAGTGCCATTGCGTCAGGGGCGCATCCTCAGTGGCTGAAAACGGCTCACACACGGAGAACTCACGGTTTTTCGCACGCTGAAACGGGCATAAACGGGAAAATCAGACCTTCCGCCGGTGACGTCCAGCTCGCTGACTCGTCGCGAAAGCCGGGAAATCTTTCGCACCGACGCCAGGTCCACGATCACGTCACTACGATCACTTCACCAAGAGCGTGCCTCCAGGAGCAGTCATCATGCAGGCCCCCGAGATCTGTTGGCGAAGGAATCGTCCGGGGAAGCATTCGAGCCCCGGGGGGAGCGGCTGGTTCGCAGGCCTCGCCCATTGGCTCTGCGGCAAATGTGCCTTGGCGTGCGTGGTGTGCGGCGGGGGCTTGGGGGTGGCCGAGGAGCCGGCGGTGCCGGCCGGGCCCTACGCCGCGGGAGCGAAGTTTCCTGGCCCGACCGAGACGGGATTCCTGCTCCCCAACGGCTGGCATCTGACCCCCGCTGGCCGGCAGATCGAGACTGGCGATCTCGTCCTTAACATTCGTCCCCTCGCGGACGGGAAGCGGGCGCTGGTCACCTGCGACGGCTTCAACGAACACCGCCTCATGCTCGTCGATCTCGATGCCGGTGCCGTCCTCGACGGGGAGTCGGCCCATCAGAGTTGGTTTGGCTTGGACGTCTCGGAGGATGAATCGAGGGCTTGGTGGTCGGGGGGCGGGTTGGGGCGGATCCACGGATTCACGCTGAAACGTGACGACCTCGACCTCGTCACCGAGCGCGAGCCCAATCCGCTCCAGATGAATCCCACCGAACTGGCCGCGACGGCAGCCCGACTCGCCAAGGAAAAGGCTTTCAAGAGTGGGCTTGTCCGGGATGATGCGCGGGGGCGGCTCTACGCTCTCAACATCAATCAAGGGCGGCTGGTGGCGATGGATGACGACGGGAAAATCGTCCTCGAAGGGGACGTCGGCGGTCGGCCGTATGACGTGGGGATTTCGCCCCGCAACGGGCTTTTGTACGTCAGCGACTGGGCCGGGGCCCGACTCGTGGTGGTCGATCCGGCTGCCCTGCAGGTCGTGGCTCGCGTGCCCGTCGGCGAGCATCCGACCCAGATCGTGTTTCATCCGGAGGACGACCGGCTGTTCGTGGCGTGCGCGTCAGCCAACGCCGTGTGGGTCGTCGATACCAGACGGGGCGTCGTTGTCGAGACGATCTCCACGAGCCTCTTTCCGCGGGCCCCTGAGGGGAGCACGCCCGATGCCCTCGCCATTTCCCCCGACGGGGAGACGCTCTACGTCGCTAATGCCGACAACAACTGCATCGCCGTGATCGACGTCGCCAGCCCTGGGCGCAGCCAGGTCCGCGGCTTCATTCCCACCGGCTGGTATCCGACGGCCGTGGCCGTCACCCCCGATGGGAAACGCTTGCTTGTCGGCGTGGGGAAGGGGAATCAGTCGGATGCCAATCCCCTCTACGACGGCAGTGAGGACGACAGCGAGCTCACCGACCTCGAGAAGTATGTTCGCAAGCTCCTTCCGCATCCCTACATCGGCACGATCGTCCACGGTGCGCTGTCGATCGTCGACGTGCCGGACGAGGAGCAACTGGCGGCCTACACGAGCCAGGTGTATGCCAACTGCCCCTACTCCGACGACCTCCTCACAGCCGTGCCCTACGAGGGGGAGTCGGCGATCCCCCGCAAGGTCGGCGATCCCTCCCCGATTCGCTACGTGATCTATGTGATCAAGGAGAATCGCACCTACGATCAGGTGTTCGGCGATCTGGCCGCCGGCGAGGCGCCCAAGGGGAAAGGCGATCCCTCGCTGTGCATGTTTCCGCGGGACGTGACTCCGAATCACCACAAGATCGCCGAGCAGTTCGTCCTTCTCGACAACGCCTACTGCAACGGCCAAGTGAGTCGTGACGGTCATCCCTGGAGCACGATGGCCTATCACACCGACTACATCGCCCGCGACTGGCATCTCACCTATTCGCAGCGCGTCGGTGTCGATGATGACGACGAGGGGGATCTCTCCAACGCCCCGTCGGGCTACCTCTGGGATGCCTGCCGGCGCGCGGGCGTCAGCTACCGCAGCTACAAGGAATACGGCGGACGGGTGTCTGATTCGGACGGAAACGCTCGGATCGAGGGGAAAGTGCCGGGGCTGGTGGGGCACATGTGCCCCGACTACGGGCTCGGGGGCGAGGAGCAGGAACGCGATCCGCAGCTCGTCGACATCATGCTCCGGGAGTATGCGGAGTTTGCGGCGAAGGGAACGATGCCACGATTCATCATCATGAGCCTCGGTGAGGATCACACGCACGGCACGACGCCTGGCGCCCATAGTCCCCGGGCCTGTGTGGCAAGCAACGACTTGGCCCTCGGCAAACTCGTCGAGGCGGTCAGCCATGGGCCGCTGTGGGCCGAGACGGCGATCTTCGTCATCGAAGACGACGCTCAGAACGGCCCCGATCATGTCGATGCCCATCGCACCGTCTGCCTTGTCGCCAGCCCGTACGCGAAGCGGGGCGTCGTCGACAGCACGCAGTACAGCACGGTGAGCGTGATCCGGACGATGGAGCTGATCCTGGGGCTCGAGCCGCTGTCGCAGTTCGACGCCGCCGCGCGGCCAATGTTCGAGGCGTTCGCAGCCGTGCCCGATCTGACGCCGTATGACCACGAGCCGGCCCGGATCGATCTCGACGAGAAGAACGTCGCCGGTGCCTATGGGGCCGATCGCTCGGCCGCGATGGACTTCTCCGAATACGACCGCATCGACGACTTCGAGCTCAACGAGATTCTCTGGAGAGCGGTGATGGGGCCTGAGGCACCGGTGCCAACGCCGGTGCGGAGGGCGATCGCGCTGCGGCCCCTGAAGACAGGAGACTGAGTCGGCGGCAGGGCGCGTTTAGGCGCGGCTGGAGCGGAAAACCGCGGATGGAGACCTGAAATCTCGCGCCTCGAGCCAGGCCGGGAGATCTGCCACGCCGCCCAGACAGCCATCGGCGCCAGCTTCCAGGAGCAGCGAGCCCACGGCGGCAGCACGCTGCGCCTGGTCGTTGGCGCCCATGCTTGCCAGTTCGCTCGCCGACAGGCCCACTCCATTGCCGGTGAGGGTCACGCCGAGCGTCGGCATGCCCGCGTTGCGTCCGGCAGCCACGCCCGGGGCCGTGTCGTCGATGACGACGATCGCTGCCGGGGGAAAGATTCCCAATCGCTCGGCAGCCCTGAAATTGGCCCACGGCGCCGGTCGGCCAGCCGGCACCTCGTCGGAGCAGACGACCACGTCCGGGGCGAAGCCGGCCCGCGCGGCGGCCGGGATCACGACCTCCATGAGCTCGCTGGTATAGCCCGTGGTGGAGCCGATCGCGATCCCGTGGCGGCGGCAGAAATCGACCGCTTCGACGACGCCGGGAATCGGCTCGCAGTGGTCGGCGAGCACCGCTTTTTGGAGCGGGAGAAACCTCCGGTAGATGTCGTCGACGTCCTCCGGCGAAGGAGTGCGCTTGTGAATCCGGCTCCAGAGTTCGTGAACTCTGGGGAGCGCGAGGATCGCCGCGACATGGTCCCTTTTGGCGAGGCCCATCGGGCCGCGGGCCTCTGACTCAGTCAGCTCGATGCCGACGGCGGCAAAGACCTCGACGAACACCCGGGCCGGGGCCCGGCTGCCATGGTCGATGGCGGTGCCCGCCCAATCGAGAAGCACGGCCCTGAGACGTCCGTTTTCGTTTATCGTGGAGGCCATGCGTCACCCGTCCCAGTCCGCCCAGTCTTCCTCGGCCAGCCCGAACGACATCGTCATGCCAGCGCCCCCTGTGCCGACGCGGACGTGCACACCGGGCTCAGGCTCGGTGCGGACGACCGAGTTCGAGGGATGCTTGCCGTAGATGCCGTGCCAGCGCTCGGTGATCTCCCATGCCGGGAGGCTGGCGATGCGCCGGAGCTCACGGAGGATGAGGTCATCGATCTCCGCCTTGTCGAACGGGCTGATGTTGTCGTCGTATTCGTGGGAATCGCCGAGGATCAGACTGCCGTCCTGGTTTTGGGCGATCATGACATGGATCCCGAAACGGTCGAGCTCAGGGTGCGCGCCCGCGACGCGGTGCTTCACGGCATCGAGCGCCGGACAGGCGGCGAAATTGCCGTAATGCCTGAGTGTCAGCCCGCCGGCGAGGAACGGACCGATGCGCGCGGAATGTGGCGCGGTCGCCAGCATCTGGAGCTTGCAGCACCGGATGCCCTGCTCCCGAAGGAGACCGGGATAGATCGATTCCACGTCGCTGCCACCGCAGACAATGATCCTATCGAAGCGGTGCATCCGACCGTCGGCCGTGCGGACGCGCTCCGTGGAGGCCTCGGTCACGACCGTGTGGAAACGGATGTCGACACCGCGGGCGGCAGAAAGATGGGACGCGATCCGCGCCACGCTCGTCCGTGGATCCACGCCCGTCTCGGTCGGGCTCCAGAGGCCGCCGCGCAGCCCTGCCGGGTTTGCCAGGGGCGAGAGCTCGAGAACATCGGCGGATTCCAGGAGCTGGCAGTCGATGCCATGGGCGGAGGCGGCGGCGTGGAACTGCTGCAGCACCGCCATCTCGTCGCCCTCGTGGGCGAGATGGAGGGAGCCACAGCGATTGAGCCACAGGCCCGTCTCGGCGGCGAGACGCTGCCAACGAGCGAGGG
>CAMARC010000263.1 GCA_945860405.1 Candidatus Kuenenia stuttgartensis
CCCCGCACCCGTCAAGGCAGCCATGGCCGGCAAGTTCATGTCGCCCGAGGAAGCAGCCCGGCTCCTCGGCGTTTCCGTCGACGAAGTCAATCGCCTCGTCGATCGTAAAAAACTGTTCCCGATGCGCGACGGCGCCACGAACAAGTTCAAGACCGAAGACGTTGAGCGGCTCGTGCGCACCCTCGGCGAGGAATCCGCCTCCGGGATCGACGAACTCGAACTCGATCTCCCGGGGCTCGTCCTCGATGACGAGCCCACCGGACGCGCCGGGGCCACGGCGGACGACGACGATCAACTGATCCTCGACGACGGGGCCGAGTCGATCTTCACCACGCCCCAAGCCAAGGGCCCGTCGGCCTCCGACACCGGCGTCGGGCAGGGGAGCAACGCCTCGAAGAGCAACTCCGGTCTCTCGCTCTCTTCTCCAGGCGGGCTGTCCGGTGCCGACCTCATGCTCGGCGACAGCGTCCTCGGCGACGACCTCGAGAGCGATGATCTCGCCATCGAGTCGATCGTCGGCGCGTCCTCGCCGTCGCTCGGCGGGAGCGGGATCTCGAAGGCCGGAGGCTCGGGCGGCTTGTCGATCGAGCTTTCCGGGATCAGCGGCATCTCGTCGGCCTCGCAAAAGTCCGATTCCGCAATCGGTGGTCTCTCGGGGCCCGGGCTCTCCGGGCCCAGCCTCTCCGGCGCAGGTCTATCGGGCCCGGGGCTTTCTGGCCCCAGCCTCGGCGGGCTCTCGGGCGGGCTCGGCAGCGGCGTGTCGCTCGGTGACAACAGCCTGGTCGATTCCGGCGTCGATCTCGGCAGCGCCGCGTCGGCTGCCAAGGCCGGCCCGTCGGCCGACGACTTCGAACTCGGCGGCGAGACCACCGACGACGAGAGTGCCTCGGTCGTGATCGCTTCCGATTCCGAGGCCGGCGACTCGAGCTTCTTCGGCCAGACCATCGGCGGGCAGAGTTCGAGCTTCGGCGATGACAGTTCGCTGGGATCGGCCGGCTCATCAGAGACGCTCGCGTTCCCGACCCAGATGCTCGACGAGATGACCTTCAGCGTCTGGCAGATCGTCGGCCTTGTCTGCTGCTCGCTCCTCCTCCTCCTCGGCGGCTTCATCGCCTACGACCTCGTCCGCACGATCGGCAGCCCTGAAAACACGTCGCTCTCCAACCCGCTGCTCAATTCGCTGGCCGAGGTTTTCGGCTGGCGCTGACGCTTCCCGGCCCCACTGGGGCTCCGGAAGCCGACGATCTCCGCAGCAAGAGCCTGGGGACTATAATCGAGGGCGGTTCCCACCCCCTTGAGTTCCTCAGTTCCATCCCATGGCTGCACGCCGGCTTGTCACGCCCGATCAACCCGCCTTCGTGCGGGCGGTGCTCACCGTCTACGAATTTCTCTCGTCGCTGAAGTTCGCGGTGGTTCTCATCGCTCTGCTGGGGATCGTTCTCGGCCTGGGAACCTTCGTTGAGAGCGCCTACGGCACCGAGGCGGTGAAGTTCGGCGTCTGGAACACCTGGTGGTTCACGCTCCTCAACGCCCTCTTGGGGGTGAGCATTTTCTGCGCGGCGGCGATCCGGTATCCCTGGAAACGGCACCAGACGGGGTTCGTGATCACCCACATCGGCCTCCTCGTCCTCCTCGCCGGCTGCTTTCTCTCCCAGCGCGGCGGCATCGACGCGCAACTCCCGCTCCTCGAAGGGGAGAAGGGGGGCCGGGCCTACGAGGATTCTCTCCACTTCGCCCTCCTCCAGCGTCCGGCCGGTGGGGGGGAAGCCACGGCGCTCGATTCGGTCCCGTTCCGATCGGGGCCATTCAATTGGAACGAGTACGGGGGCACGGGGCCGGTCCGCCGACCGATCTTCCCCTGGAGGGTTTCGCCACGCGACACCGGAGTTCTCCTCGACGAGCGCGGCGTGCGACTCGAGGTTCTCGACTTTTATGCCGATTCGACGGCGGCACTCGCTCCGAGCGTTCGCCTGCGGATCGGCAGCGACAGCTTCGAGGGGGCGGGCAGCAGTGGGATGTGGATGCCGGTCGATCTCGCCTGGCAACCCGACCCGCTCAGGGGTGCGCAGATGCGCCACCGCGGCACCGTTGGCGGCGGGACGATCGTGTTTTGGAAGCTGAGCCAGGATGCGGAAGCGGAAGCCTTCCTCGCCGCCACGCCCGACACGACCCTCGGCTTCGGCACCCGCGGCCAACTCGTCCTCGTCGCCGACGGAAAGCCCCACCGCCTCCTCGTCGATGACCTCGTCGGTCAGCCGCGTTCGGCCCTCGGTGGCACCGACCTCTTCGTCGAACTGACCGACTTCAACGATCAGCTTTCCGCTGCGAGGCTCAAGGTTCGTCGCGGCGCCGAAGGGGCCGACGAGGAGCTGGTGATTCTTGCCGATCTTCCGGAGGTCTCGATCCAGGGTTCCCGCTCCGGCGTCCAGGGCGCCCTGTGGATTGAACGGACCGCGACCGATGCCTCCGAACGGATGCAGGGGAAGGCCCGCAGCCGGATCGACGTCGTCCAGGCGCCGGCGGAGAAGGGAGGGCATCGTCTCCTCTTCCGGCGCTGGCAGGCCCCCGAAGTGACCAGCGGCGAGCTTCCGACCGACGGCAGCCCCGTGCCGGCCTTCGAGATGCCGCGAGCCAAACTCGAGATGCGCGTCGATCGCTTTCTCCCCGCCGACAAACTCGAGATCGCCACGCTTCCGGCGCCGTTTGACAAGGCGAAGCCCCCCTCGGCGAAGCGGCGGGCGGCCCGGATCCGCCTCACGGTCGACGGCAAGGCAGAGGAGTTCTGGCTGGCCGGCATCCCCGTGCAACCGATCAACGAGGCCCCCGGGCCGACGGAGGAAGCGACCGTCACCGCGGCCCGGCGGAGCGTCACGGTGCGGATGGTTCCGGACGCCGTCGATATCGGCTTCGACATCAAGCTCGACAACTTCGAACGCAAGCTCGATCCAGGGACGAGTCAGGCCTCCCACTTCTCGAGTGTCGTCGAGTTTCTCTCGCGCTCCGGCAAGACGCTCGTCAAGGATCCGGTGACGATCACGATGAATGCCCCGGTCGACTTCTCCGATCCGGCCAGCGGTCGCTCCTACCGGCTCTTTCAGGAGAGCTTCATGGGGCCCTGGATGCCGGGGGACGACCTCTACGAGAAGTTTACGAAGAACGTCCGCGAAAAGCCGGAGCGCCTCGAGGCCTCGGTGCTCACGGTCAATTACGATCCCGGCCGGGGGGTGAAGTATCTCGGCAGCAGTTTGATCGTCGCCGGGATCTTCACGATGTTTTACATGAAGGCCTACTTCTTCCGCCCACGGCGGAAGGACGAGGACGGCGACGACGCTTCCGCACCGGTCCCGCCGGGACCGGAGGGGGACCATGCCGCTGCGCGACCGGGCAAGCGACGCGATCGGCGTAACGCTCCCGGGAACGCCCTGGCCAACCGACCACGAGGTGCACGATGACCACACTCCGAATCCCTTCCATCGCAGGCCTCCGCGCTCTCTTTGCAGCGGCGCTGGTTGCCATCGGGGCTGCCGCGGCCGTCCCGGCAGGCGCCGCCCCGCCGGCGCCGGGGCTCTCTCCCTCCCTGGGGGCGTGGCGATCGATCCCCGTCCTCGAGGACGGACGGATCATGCCGCTGGATACCTTCGCGCGCCGGCATGTCGAGACGATCTGCCATGTCCAGGAGCCGAAGCTTGCCGTCGTGACCGGGGAGCCACTGACGAAGTGGCATGCCGACGAACTCCTCCTCGACTGGCTCGTCCGGCCGGCCGCCTGGGAGGATGTTGCGTTCCTGACTGCCGAGCACGAGGAATTGCGGAAGCTCCTCGGCCTCGAGTTGTTCGCCGACACGCCCAAGGGGCGGGTGCGGCTGAAGTACGCAGCCCCCTCCGACGTGGCCGACTCTGAGCCGCTCCGCCAACGCCTCATCGATCTCGACGGCCGCCGGACGGAGGCGATGAAGGAGGGTCAGCAGTTCCGGGCCGAGGGGGTCGATGCCAAGGTCGAGCAGCTCTGGCAGGCCTACGTCACCTGGCGCCAACTCGTGTTCCGGGCCGCTGACGATGCCGTCGGTCGGACGCGCTTCTTGCGGACCTTCGAGCAACTGGTCACCACCTGGAAGCCGCTCCGCGAGAAGCTCCCTCAGGCGCTGGCGACCGACGTCGACGGCGCCCTTCAGGGGCTCGCCGAAGTGATGGGCAATTCGACCCGATTCCCGACCGAAGACGTGCTTCCCCGCCTGACGACCCTGCGGCAGGCGGTCGATGCCCTGGCCGTGTCCGGCGACGCCCCGGCCGACATCCGTCGCGGCGTTCGTCGCCTCGGCGATCGGCTCTCCGCCCTCGGCGAGGCCCTCTACGACAATGGTGGCAGCCTCCATGTGGTGCCCGCCCTCCACGCCGACGCCCTCGAGGCTGAACGGAGCACCGAAGACGACATGCCGGCCTGGCTCGCCTGGCCGACGCTTCTCGATGCCGAGCCCAACCTCCTCCCGGGCTATCCGGCCGACCGGGTCCGTGGTGTCCGGGCGGCGTTCGAGACGGTGGCTGCGGCGGTCAAGGCGCCGGTCACCGAACTGGGGCGACCGGCCGATGTGGCAGCGGCAACGGAAAACCTCGCCTCGCGGCTCCGCAGCCTCGGAGAAGCGGTCGAACCCCTCCGCGAGAGCCTGCCGATCGAACGCCCCGACGCCGATCTCCTCAGTCATACCCGCTATCCGCCCGTCGGGAGCACGAAGCGGGAAGTGACCTACAACGTCGGCGACCCGTTCCGGATGTCGTGGGTGGCGGCGCTGCTCGCTCTGGCTGCCTATGCGGTATCGATCGGCCGGGCCCGCGTCCCGCTGTTCTGGGTCGCCACCTTCCTCCTCCTCTTCCAACTGGCCTGGACGGCGCAGGCCTTCGCCTCACGCGTGGCCATCACCGGCTGGGCGCCGGTGACGAACATGTACGAGACGGTGATCTACGTCCCCTTCTTTCTGACGTTCCTCGGGCTCTCGTTCCTTCTCGCGCCGATCATGGCCACGGGCATGAGCGATGCCTGGCGGATGACGGCGGTGCCCCCCCCTGTCGGCTCGATGATCCCCGGCGAGGCGACGCCCCTCGATGCGACGCGTGCCCGGCTCCATGGCGGAGCCCGCGGATGGGGAGCCATCAACTGGCTGCTCCTCCTCCCCCGGATCGCCCTCTCGGCGCTGGTTCTCTGGATCCTGGCGATGGCGCCGTACGCGGCGGGCGGGCGGACGATCATCAATCTCTTCCCGCAGACCGACGTCGACCGGAGCATCCCCAACCTCAACAA
>CAMARC010000264.1 GCA_945860405.1 Candidatus Kuenenia stuttgartensis
TCGTCGAGTTGCAACATCGGGAGACTCGCCTCCGGCCCCGCTCCCGCAGGAGCGTCTGGAGCCGGGCCGGCGCCGACTGCTGCCGGAATGTCGCGGGGTGCAGCCGGTGACGCCGCCGGCATGCGGAGGTCGGGAGTGGATGCGGCAAACGTCTCGTCGAGGATCGCCTCGACCTGATCGGCGAAGATCGCCACCCGCTGGATCGTCTGCGCTAGTTGCCTGACATTCCCCGGCCAGGCGAAGTCGACAAACCGCGCGAGCGTCGCGGCGTCGGGCTGCCACACCGCGAGGCCATAGAGAGAGGCGAAGTGCCGGCTGAAGTGCGCGACGAAGCGCGGGATGTCGTCGCGGCGGGCGCGGAGGGGAGGAATCGTGAGGTGGATGACGTTGAGCCGGTAGAAGAGATCTTCGCGGAACCGGCCGGCGGCCACCTCGACAGCGAGATCCCGATTCGTCGCCGCGATCACCTGAACGTCGACGGGGATCGGGCGGGTGGCGCCGACGGGCGTCACCTCGCGCTGCTGAAGAGCGCGAAGGAGCTTCGGCTGGAGGTCGAGCGGCATCTCCCCGATCTCGTCGAGAAACAAAATCCCCCCGTCGGCAGCGCGGAAGGCGCCGGCGGTGGTCGCATCGGCCCCTGTGAACGAGCCCCGGGCATGACCGAAAAGTTGGCTCTCCGCGAGCGTCGACACGATCGCGCCACAGTTCACCGCCACGAACGGCCGGCTGGCCCGGGAACCGGCGGCATGGATCGCCCGGGCCACCTCCTCCTTGCCACAGCCGGTCTCCCCTGTGACAAGCACCGGGCAATCAAACGCCCCCACTCGAACGATCGCCTGCTCGAGGAGGCGCATCACCTCGGCTTCCCCGACCACCCGCGACCACGACAAGTCTCCGCCGGGAAGCGCCGGCTCGCGAGCCGCCCTGACCGGGATCGGCTGAAGAGTCGGGCTGATCGGAGACGTCTGAAGCACGAAGATCCTCCTCAAGGCACCTGGGTGGAGGCCAGGCTTCGGTCGCGTCGCGGCCGGATCAGCCCCCCCCCGAACCTCACACTTCCGGGGAGCCGAATATCGCTGATTTTGCGAAATGAGTCACCAAATCGCACAGTTCCCGCCTGTTGTGGGGGGCCTATCGAAGGTCCAAAAAACAGCGGGAGCGACCGAAAAAAGCCGCTCGAATCCCGTCATTTCAGCCCAGAAAGGAGTTTTTCGCTGCGGAAAACCCGCGTTCGCGAAAACCTTGCCGCATTTTGGCACGGCGATTGCTGTCCTTCTTCTTTTGAGGAAGCGACCTCCGCTCTCCTCGCCACACCACATTCGGCGCCAGAGCGTGCCCAACACGCCGGCCAATTTCACCGCAGCGTTCAACCGGGAAGTTTCTATGAATAAGTCAATCTTTGGGGGTCTTGTCGCTCGCCGTCTCTGCTTGGCGATCCTTGCTGGCTTGGCTCTGGTCGGCCCCACGGCAACTGCGACGGCGACCCCCATCATCACCGGGCTCCAAAAGACCGGGACGCAGTATCCGATCGGTGGCCCCGGCGGGCAGGACTCCTACTGGGAGGTCTATGCCTTCCCGACGGCCTACACCGGGCCGCTGACAGCGGGCTATCAAGCCTGGGTCTTCTCCGGTGGCGCGCCGGTCAACAACGTCCCCCCACCCTGGTATCCGGGGCGGTTCAACGGCGGGGAGGACAACGTCGGGGCCAATGGCGCGCGTTGGATTGGCCTCCAACAGGACAACGCCGTCGCAATTTTTCCCGGTACTTTCCCAACGCCACGTTCCGATTACAACGTCATCTACCGCACGACCTTCCAGTCAGACTCGGCCGGTGTCGCCGATTTCAGCCTCCTTACCGCTGCTGACAACGCCATCTCGTTCTTCGTCGGTGGCACGGTCAACAACGCCGATCCTTACATGCCGACGATGACGGGCCAGCAAATCGGCAGCGAAAGACAGGGGCTCGGGTCCCTCGGCTGGGTCAACGGCTCGGCGACGGTCGTGGCCGGCACCAACGACTTCTACGCTGTGGTCCGCGATCGCTTCTTGATCGATTTGTTGGACCCGAACGTCGGCACCTATGGCCAGACCGGGTTCCTCATCGCCGCCGTCCCGGAGATCGACCCGGTCACGGGTGCAAACGCCCTGTCGCTTTTCGCTGGCCTGCTTGCGATGATCGAGCAGCGGCGACGGCGGGCCACGATGGCAACTTATTCGGGCGGGCCTTCTGGTCGCTGAATCTCAACCCACTGACCGTTGTGCTCCAGGCCGAAAGCTCCGCCGCCCGGGCCGAGATTCTCGTTGGCCGCGGCTGCGACTGTGCCACGGCCGTGCTCGAAAGCCCCCAGGGCCCGCGCGACGTTCTCTGGGCGCCCGACGAATACGCCACCTCGGCCGGCCGTCCCTCCGCCGGCGGCATCCCCATCTTCTGCCCCTACCCCGGCAGGCTCTCCGCCACCACGATGGAGTTTCATGGGAGGACAACGTCGGGGCCAATGGCGCGCGTTGGATCGGCCTCCAACCGGACAACGCCGCCGCACTCTTTCCCGGTACTTCCCAAACGCCACGTTCCGATGCCGGCACCAACGACTTCTACGCTGTGGTCCGCGATCGCTTCGTGATCGATTCATCGAATCCGAACGTCGGCACCTATGGCCAGACCGGGTTCCTCATCGCCGCCGTCCCGGAGCCCTCCTCCATCGTGCTCGCCGCGATCGGCGGTGGCTTTCTGGCGATCGGTGCGGTCCGTCGTCGGCTGAAGCGTTTGGCTTGAGCCCGTGGCTCATCAGCCCCGCCGTCCTGGGGCAGGAACATCGCAGCGGGCTCCGAAGTAGCCGGTCGCTTCGATGATCTTCGCCACGGCCGGGTCGACCAGATCCTTCCACGATGGATCGCCCGAGCAGATCCGCGAGCGGACTTCCTCGCTGGAGTAGGTCCGAAGGTCCCCGTCTTCGCACGGGATCGACTGCACCAACCCGTTGGCGAGGAGGTGCTGGAGGAGATGGCTCAGGTGCGGGGCCACCTTGAGCGTGTCGGCCGTGATCTTCCGGCCGTCGATCGGATCGCGGGTCGGGTAGACGTAGAGCCGTACCGAGTGAGTGAAGAGGCGGCCGAAGGCCTCGAGGATCCCGCCCCCCAGATCCCGATAGTGCGATTCGTTGAACAGCTCGCGGAGGAGAGGCACGCCGAGCACGATCCCGGTGCGTTCGACGTTCCGCTTGGCGAGGTAGTCGGCGAGCCGGTGGAAGGGCCCAAGATCGCTGACAAGGACGAGCTTGCGGATCGCCGAGAGAAGATCGACCCGGGCGAGGAAGTCGGCATCGTCAACCTTGCCGGTGTCGCGGAGGTTGTTCATGGTGATCTCCATAATCTCCACGACCGGCTGATCGCCCTCGGTCGGCGCCCCCTCGGCATCGGCGGCAAAGAGCACCGAGGCCGCCGCGAGCATCTCCAGATTGAGCCGCGTCACCGGGCAAAACCGGCCCCGCTCGAGGAGCACACGGCGCCGGCGGATCGCCTCGGAGGCGAGCAACGGCTGGCCGTCGGTGCCGAAGAGCACCGCATGGGTGAAGCCGATTCGCACGAGATGGAGGGCCAGGAGCCGGTTGTCGACGCCGGCGAAGACGGGCCCCCGCATCACCACCCAATCGATCTCGAGGCGCTCCCGCCCCACGTCGTCGAGAAGCGACTCGAGCAATTGGTGGGGATTGCGCCAGTGATGGACACAGGCGTGGATGAGGTTCACACCGAGACGACCGAGGGCATCCTGCTGGCGGGAATTGCTCGGGTCGAGCATCCGAACGTGGACGATGACGTCATTGGGGGCGCTGCCGGGCTTCTCCTGGAAGCGAATCCCCATCCAGGCGTGCCAGTCATTCCCGCCGGAGTGGGCCTTCGCGGCGGCGGTGTCGGCGAAGGCAAAGAAGCGCGTGCTCGAGCCACGCGACTCCTCGAGCCGTTCCCGAAGGAGGGAAAACTCGTGCTCGAGCATTTCCTCGACCCGCTCCCGCGAGACGTACCGGGGAGCCTTGCCGTAGATCGCGTCGCTGACCTTCATGTCGTAGGCCGACATCGATTTGGCCACCGTGCCGGCCGCTCCTCCCACGGAGAAGAACCACCGCGCCACCTCCTGCCCGGCCCCGATCTCAGCAAACGTCCCGTAAATCTGCCGGTCGATGTTGATGGCCAGGGCACGCTGGGCGATCGGGTCGGCGGCGTCGCTCATCGGATTCCTCCGGGAAAGGCTGCGTGTGGTGGGGACGAGCGGTCAGCCGTCCGCCTTCGGTCGACCGTCGTCACCGCAGATTGTGCGCTCGCCAACGCGTTCCGCCCACCGTTGCCGCCAGATCGGCCGATTGACGCCCGATCGTGCCCCCTGCGTCAGACCGTCTGATTGGCAGCCGGGCACGACGCGGTACATTGAGGGGAGCTTTGACCAGGGCGGCCGGATCCGGAGGACATTTCCCGTGGATTCCCCAGTGAGCAACCAGCCTGCCCCGGCGGCCGGGGCCTTCTTCGAAAGCTTTGATGGCTGGGCCCAACTGCTCAAGGCTCACGCCTCCGCGGTGGCCGGAGACTCGTCCCCCACTCCGGTCGCCGCCGACGGGATCGCCTTGGCGATGGCCGAAATGGCCCCCCCGTCTGCAGGCCCGGCCGACGAGATCGAGGCGTTGGCTTGGCGCCCTGGCAGGCGCCCCCCAATGGCGCTCCTCCATGTCGTCGACGACGGCCGTGACAGCGGGGAGACGATCCGGCTCCGCGACGACACGCTCGTCGTCGGACGGCAGACCGGCGGCGTGAGCATCCCGCACGACGCGTTCCTCGGAGTCGAGCACGCCCGGCTCGACCGGCTGCCGGGGGGCGGATGGCTCCTCACCGATCTGGGAAGCGCCGACGGCACGTGGGTGCGGGTGATGACCGCCAAGCTTCGGCCGGGCACGCGCTTCCAGATCGGCGGCACGCGACTGGTTTTCGGCAGGGGGGCCGACGGCGTGGCGGAGTTCGCTCCGGCCGGCCGCGACGATCGCGCCGCTCCCCTTCCCTGCCCTCCCCCGCCGTTTCTGATCGGACGGGCCGACGCGTTCCCGGGCCCCGTGGAGACCGACCTGCCGACATTGCTTCTCGACGACCCGTTCGTGAGCCCGATCCATGCCGAGGTGATCGCCGGCCGCAGCGCGTGGCGGATCGTGAATCGTGGCCTCAACGGCCTCTGGGTGCGGATCGAGGCGCCGGTCCGTCTCGAGGCCGCCGCCCAGTTCCAGTGCGGTGA
>CAMARC010000265.1 GCA_945860405.1 Candidatus Kuenenia stuttgartensis
CAGGCCGCAACCCATCAGGAGCGACGCAGCGTGATCGTCAGCGTGAGCACGGAGTGTTTCCCGGAACTGTCCCTGGCCAAGTCCATGGAGCGGTTGGCGGAGCTCGAGTACACCGCCGTCGAGATCGACGTCCACGAGCATGGCGGTCACCTCCAGCCCGCCCGTGTCGCCGCCAATCCCGACCTCGCCATCCGCGAGTGCAGCGATCTGCAGCGGCTCCGCCCCGTGGCCGTGTCGTTCGTGGCGGCCGAGTCGCCGACGATGTACGACCAGTTCGAATCGTGCTGCCGGCTGGCGAAGTCGCTCGGCGTGGTGACGATGGTCGTGGAATCGTCGGAGCTGGGCACGCCGTTCAATGGCGAGATCGAGCGGCTCCGAAAGCTCGTCGCGATCGCGGCCGGCCTCGATGCCCTCGTGGGCGTGAAGACCGAGGCCGGACGGATGACGCAGGATGCCGAGACCACGGCCTCCCTCTGCCGCAACGTGCCCGGGTTGTGGGTGACGCTCGACCCGAGCCACTTCATCTTCGGGCACAAGAAGATGGCCAGCTGGGAATCAATCCTCAAGTATGTCTGTCACGTCCACCTCCGTGACACCAAGCCCGACGCCTTCCAGGTGCGGATCGGCCAGGGGAACGTGGAGTATGGCAAGCTCTTCAATCAGCTCGAGCGGGTCGGCTACAAGCGCGCCCTGAGCGTGCACCTGCCGCCGCTGGAGAACGTCGATCAGGTGGGGGAGCTCCGCAAGATGCGACTCCTCCTCGAGAGCCTGCTGTGACGGCCTGTAGAGTAAGTCAGCCCTGCCTCCACCGGCTGAGGGGCCCGCGGCCGACGAACTCCGCCCCCCGGAAATGACGGAGGGACGCGTCCTTCCCTGGACGCGTCCCTCCCACTCGGTTCATGGGCTCCATCCATGGAGCCAGGCGAACCGGATGCTTACTTCCGCTGTGCCGAAGCCTCGGCGCGGCTGGCCATCTCGGCGTAGGTCTTGCTCCGCTCGTCCTCGCCTTGCTCGGCGTACATCATCGAGAGGTTGCCGTAGGCGAGAGCCAGGGCCGGCTCGTCGAGGAGACGGTTGTCGACCGCGGTCACCATGCAATCGATGCCACGTCGGCAGAGATCGAGCGCGTCGTCGCGACGGTCGACCTGCCAGTACGACACGGCCATGCTCACGTACGACTCGCCAAGACGGCCCACCTCGCCGTGGGACTCGAACGAGCCGTTCCGGTCCCAGTAGGATTGCGCTTTGTCGAACCAAGTGACCGCCGTGGCGTGATCGCCGTTCTGGAGGCTGTGGAGCACGCCGATCCGGAAGAGCAGATCCCCCACCGAGGCCCGCTCGGCTTCCGTGAGCTCCCGATTTTCGGCACCACGTTCCAGGTAGGCCACCGTCAGTGTGGCGTTGTCGAGGAGATCGGAAGCCTCGCCCCGCTTCTGACTGGCCGAGAGAGCGTCTGCGAGGCCGAGCCCAACCTCCCAATCGACCTGCCGGCGCTGCCAGGCATCGGTGAGATCGTCATTGATCCGGTCGCGGGTCACCAAGAGCCGCTTCACCCACGGGAGCGGATCGACCACATCGCTGCCAGCGGCCGCAGCGAGGGCCCCCCGGCAGAGTTGGATCTCGAGGAGGGAGCGATCGGCATCGTCGGGGTTGACGTCGTCGACCATCTTCGATGCGGCGGCGAGCCACTTGGCAACCACCTCTCCCTTCCGCTGCCACTCTCCCTTGGAGATCGCCACCGCCATGCCGAGGTTGGCATCGAGGAGGACGTCGCGGGAGGCTTCGCGGATCGATTTCGAGCGTGCCTGTCGGAGTTGCATCGCGGCCCGGATCGCAGTGTCGAAGTGCTTGACGGCGGCTTTGTTGTCCGGCGTGCTGCATTCGACATCGATCCGCCCGAGCATCCGTTCGACCTGGGCCGGGGCCACCCCTTCGAGACGGGGCATGACCTTGACGGCGAGCACTCGCTCCCTCGCCTCGTCATGGCGTCCCAAAGCCATCAGCACGCTGGCATTCTTGAGACGGGTCCAGACATCCTCGGGGTCGAGTTCCTCGGTGACCGTTCCTAGCGCCAGGGCCTGCTGCCACTTCCCCTGTTCGCAGAGAAGGGCCAGGAGCATCCGGCGGGCGCGGAGGTGCTGGGGGTCGAGTTCGACGGCAAACTTCAGGTCGATGATCGCCAGGTCGGTGTCGGTTTCGATCTCCCCCTCGGCGCGGAGCACGAAGGCCTCCGGGTCGAGCGGCTCGATCATCACCGCCAGAGCCGAGCGCGTGCCGGCTTTCAGGCTGAAGATCAGGCCGCACTCCGGGTAAACCTCGCCGATCGACACGCCCGATTCGTCGAGGATCGAGACCGAATTGAGATCGCCAATCTCGAAAAACGTCGACAGCTCATCCACCGACAGCGGATCGGAGAGCTTGATGCGGATCGAGTCGACGACGTCTCCGTCGAGCGTTGCCTCGGCTCGCTCCAGCGGCCCTTCCTCGAGGGCCCAAGCGTAGCCCTTGGCGCCGTCCTCGCGGATGAACGCCTCACCGAGCCCGAACTTCGGCTCCATCTTTGCGCGCAGTTCATTGCGGGTCGTCTTCCCGGGGCAGATCCCGTTGAAGGTCACCGGGTCGACGGCGAGCGTCGGTTCGCTCTGGGAATCGGGAAGCGGCGGGCCCTCGGGCGCCGTCTGAGGCCGGGCGGGGGGGGCCGTGGCCACGGGGGCCTGGGTCGGCTCCGGAGCGGCCTCGGCAGGAAGCGTGGCGGTCGTCTCGGATGAAGGATCGACCGGAGTCGATTCGTCGCTGACGGTAAGAACGCTCGTCTCAGGGCCGAGTTCAGCGGCCCGGATCGGAGCTGTCGCCTCGTCGTCGGCGGTGAACTCGGCCTGCTGGGGGCCGAGGGAAGGCTCGTCGCCGAGGGCACCCCAGCCACTCACGAGCCGGACCTGGGGATTGAGGTCGGAGGGCGTCCGCGAGCGGAGCAGCGCCCGGCCCGGCTTTCCTTCGCTGTCGGCCGTCGGCGTGGCGGCGATTGTCAGCGGGGTGGCGGACACCTGCGGCAGCGTTTGGGGAACGGCGCCCGGCAGCGGCGCCGGCGAACTGACGACTGGGGAGGAAGCTTTCCCGGTGGATTTCACTCGGGTCTGCACTCTCCGCGGCGTGGCGGGCTTCTCCGCCTCACCGATCTCCTCGATCCACCGCGGCACACGGTAGCCCCCGCGCGCCGGAGCGTTCTCGGCCCCTTCGGCCCCCGACGCCCCGATCAACGGAAACGCCGTGCCGAGCAGGACGACGGCGAGCCCCTTCATTCCCCGAGCCCGTGAGTCCCAATGCATGGCCACAACAGGTTCCTCCTTGAACGTTCGGACGGCCTCCGGCGGAGGAAGCCCGTGATCCAAGGCGGGACAGTAGGCTTCCCCGCTTTTCCGGTCTAGACCAGCTTTCCAAGGCTGTTTTCCCTTTCAAAACACGCGGCCGTTCCGCATCCCCCTGCGGTAGAATCGGGGATATGAACCCAACCAGGGAATCGACATCCTCCATGCCTGCAAACCCTCCCCGGGTCGTGGTCGTGGGAGGAGGGCTCGCCGGGCTCGTGGCCGCCGAGTCGCTCCAGGCCGCGGGAACGCCGGGGACGGCCTGCCGGCCCGGGGTGATCCTCGTCGAGGCCAAGGGACGTGCCGGCGGGGTTGTCGAGACGATCCAGCGCGACGGCTGGCTGATCGAGCGGAGTGCCGACAACTTCCTGGCGGCCCGGCCCGAGGGAATGGCCCTCGTCGACCGCCTCGGGCTCTCTGACGAGTTGATCAGCGTGTTCGAACCGTCGCGGCGGGCGCTCGTTTTCCGGGCGGGGCGCACGCTCCCGGTGCCGAGCGGATTCCGCCTCCTTGCCCCCGGGCTTGCAGCCGGGATCGAAGCGACGGAGATCCTCTCCGCCGAGGGGAAATCGCGGCTTCTGGCGGAACGAAACGTCCCCCCGAAATCGCCCGTGCCCGGGGATCGCGGCGACGAGTCGCTCGAATCGTTTGCCCTCCGCCGGCTCGGCCGCGAGGCTTTTGACCGTCTCGTTCAACCCCTCGTCGCCGGCATTTGGACTGCCGATCCGGCCCGCCTCAGTATGGCCGCTGCCTGCCCGGAGTTTCTCCGCATGGAGCAGGAGCATGGCAGCCTCTCGTCTGCGGAGGAGGCCCGACTCGGTAACCTCGGCACGGCCCACCGCGCGGAAGGGGCCCGGTATGGGCAGTTCGTCACGCTCGCCTCTGGCATGGGCACGCTGCCGGAGCGGCTCGCCGAGCGGATCGAAGCGGCCGGCGTCGAACGGCGTCGGGCTGCCGTCACAGCGCTTGAGCGCCTCCCAGCGGGGAGGTGGCGCGTTTCGCTCGATCGAGCTGCCGGCGGCACCGAGACGATCGACGCCGACGGCGTGGTGCTCGCGCTGCCGGCGCCAATCGCCGCACGGGTGATGGCGACGGCAGACAAGGCCCTCGCTGCCGAACTTGGCGGCATCGACTACGCCGGCTCGGCTGTCGTCGTGCTCGGATATGCCCGGGAGCAGGTCGCCCATCCCCTCGATGCCGCCGGGGTCGTTGTGCCGCGGATCGAGGGGCGGCGGGCGTTGGCGGTCAGCTTCTCGAGTGCGAAGTTCCCCGGTCGCGCTCCCGCAGGCCATTGCCTTCTGCGGGTGTTCCTCGGCGGCGCGCTCGACCCGGAGCGGAATCTCCTCGACGACGACCAGCTCGTCGCGCTCGCCCGCGAAGAACTCGCCGCGATCGTCGGGGCCTCAGGCCCCCCGAAGCTCATCGAAATTGCCCGTTGGCCGGCGGCGATGCCGCAGTATCACCTCGGGCACCTCGAGAGGATCGAGCGGATGACGCGACGCCTCGACATGCTCCCCGGCCTGGCCCTCGCGGGCGCGGCGTACGAGGGGGTCGGTATCCCGCAGGTGATCGCCTCTGGGCAGGCGGCCGCCGAGCGGGTGATGGCGAGCCTGCGGGCCGCCGGCTGAGGCTGCCGCAGCGTGGCAACAGCACCGCCGTCGCGACGAAATCGCGACGGCGGGCGGAGTTGTTCACAAAAGAATGAATCGTCCGGCAGCAACAGCCACCGGACGAGTCGATCACTTCTTCTTGGCGCCAGCCTTGCCGGCCGGTGCCTTGCCAGTGGCGGCGTCAGCACCCTCTTCCTTGGCCTTCTTCTTTTTCTTCATCGCCATCTTGTAGACGCGGACCTTCGGCAGCCCGAGGGGGCTACGCCCCTCGCCCCAGCGCTCCTGCTCCTT
>CAMARC010000266.1 GCA_945860405.1 Candidatus Kuenenia stuttgartensis
CACCTCGTCGACTCGCTCCTCGAGCGGAAGGAGTTCGTCGAGATGTGGGTGATGAAGTGGTCGGAGCTGCTCATGATCCGCACCTCGCAGCAGATCAGCTACAAGGCGATGCTCCTCTACTACAACTGGCTCCAGCAGCAGATCCAGGGAAACGTCCCGATCGACCAGTTGGTGCGGGATCTCCTTTCGGCCAAGGGAGGGACATTCTCGAGCGCCGCGACGAACTACTACCAAAACGAGACGGATACGCTCAAAGTCTCGGAAAACGTCGCCCAGGTGTTCATGGGGATGAGGATCCAGTGCGCCCAGTGCCACAATCATCCGTTCGACCGCTGGACGATGGACGATTACTACGGCTTCGCCAACTTCTTCGCCCAGATCGGGCGCAAGCCCGGGGAGGATCCCCGTGAGACGATCGTCTTCAATTCCGGCGGTGGTGATGTGAAGCATCCCGTCGGCGGCCGGGTGATCGCGCCAAAGTTTCTCGGCGGTGACACGCCTGACTTGGCCGGCAAGGATCGACGCGAGGTGATGGCGGCCTGGCTGACCGGCCCCGACAACACGTTCTTCTCGCAAAACCTCGTGAACATCGTCTGGGCCCACTTCTTCGGCCCCGGCCTCATCAACGACGTCGACGATGTCCGCGTCAGCAATCCTCCGGTCAACAAGGAGCTCCTCGAGGAGCTCGCCCGGCGGTTCGTCGAATACAAGTACGACTTCAAGAAGCTCGTCCGCGACATCTGCACGTCACGGACCTACCAGCTCTCCACGAAGACGAACGAATCCAACGCCACCGACGAGCGCAACTTCTCCCACGCCCTCCTGCGGCGGGTGCGGGCCGAGGTGCTCCTCGACATGGTGACGGGCGTCACCGATACGAAGAACAAGTTTTCCGGTCTGCCGATCGGTGCGCGGGCGGTGCAGATCGCCGACGGCAACACCTCGACCTACTTCCTCACCACCTTCGGCCGCGCCACCCGCGGGACGGTCTGCTCGTGCGAGGTGAAGATGGAGCCGAATCTCTCGCAAGCGCTTCACCTCCTCAACGGCGACACCATCCAGGGGAAGATCCAGCAGGGGGGGCTCATCAAGCGGCTCCTCGATGCCGGGCAGCCTCCCGAAGCGATCATCGATGAAATCTATCGACGGAGCCTCACTCGTCTGCCGACGGAGAAAGAGAAGGCGTCGATGCTGGCGATCGTTCGGGAGGAGCCGAACCCGCAGCAGGCCCTCGAGGACGGATTCTGGGCGATCCTCAATTCCCGCGAGTTCGTCTTCAACCATTGATCCGACGTCTGCTTGTCCGAGACCCCAATCATGATCACTTCGCGTTTCCAAGTCGTGACGGCTGTCATCTTCGGGGCGTCATTCCTTCCCGGCCTGACCGCCTCGGCCGACGATGCCGTGACGTTCGACGACAATGTCCTGCCGGTTCTCCGGCAGCGGTGCGGGAGCTGCCACAACCCCGACAAGAAGGCGGGTGGGCTCGACATCACCACCTACTCCGGACTGATGGCGGGGGGCGGGTCGGGCGGATCGATCGAGCCGGGCGATGCGTCGGCGAGCTATCTCTACCGGCTCGTCACGCAGGAAGACGAGCCGAAGATGCCCCCCGATTCCCCGCCGATCCCAGAAGAGGAGCGGGCGGTTCTCAAGCGCTGGATTGACGGCGGGATCCTCGAGAACAAGGGAAGCAAGGCAGCGGCGCCGAAAAAGAAGAAGTTCAACCTCGCCATGGATACCGCGCCGACCGAGCGTCCGGCGACGATCCCCCTTCCGGCCCACATTCCCCTCGAGCCGGCTGTCCACACCCGTTCGCTCAACGCCTGCACGTCGATTGCCACAAGCCCCTGGGCGCCGATTGCGGCCGTCTGCGGCCAGAAGCAGGTGCTCCTCTATCGCACCGAAACGCGCGAACTCGCCGGCGTCCTCCCCTTCCCGGAAGGGCGGCCGCAGGTGCTCCAGTTCAGCCGCAATGGCAGCCTCGTCCTCGCCGGCGGCGGCCGGGGTGGGGCCAGTGGCAAGGTGGTGGTGTGGAGTGTCGACAGTGGCCGCCGCGTCATGGAGATCGGCGACGAACTCGACACCGTGCTCGCGGCCGACATCAGCTCCGACCATCGCTACGTGGCTCTCGGCGGCCCGCAAAAAGTCGTGCGGATCTACTCGACCGAGACCGGCGAGCGGCTTCATGAGATGAAGAAGCACACCGACTGGGTGACGGCTGTCGGTTTCAGCCCCGACGGTGTGCTCCTGGCCACCGGCGACCGCAACGGGGGCGTGATGGTGTGGGAATCGGGAACGGGACGCGATTACCTCACGCTCGCCGGCCACACCGCGGCGATCACGGCCGTTTCGTGGCGGGGCGATTCCAATCTCCTTGCCACCGGCAGCGAGGACGGCACGATCCGCCTCTGGGAGATGGAGAACGGTGGCCAAGTGAAGAGCTGGAACGCCCACGGGGGCGGCGTCGCGGCGCTCGAGTTCACCCGTGACGGCCGGATCGTCAGCATCGGCCGCGACAAGCAGCCGAAGATCTGGGCCCAGGACGGTAACCTGCAAAAAGCCTTCGACGCCTGCGCCGATCTCGGTCTGGCCATCTCCTTCTGTGACGAGACCGACTCGGTGATCGTCGGCGACTGGACGGGGGAGATTCGCGTCTGGAAAGCGACCGACGGAGTCCGTCTCGGGGGCATCACGAGCAACCCCGAGCCGATCGCCACCCGGATCGCCGCGGCCGAAAAGGCGTTGGTGGAGCGTGCCCCGGCTGTCGAGCCGGCGAAGGTCGCGGCCGCGGAGGTCGCCAGCCAACTTGCCGGCATGCAGCAGGCCTACGATGGCCTGATGCAGGGGAAGGTGGGGGCTGACACGCAACTGGCCGAGATGCAGAAGGGGTTCGACGCGGCGATGGCGGTGAAGGCAGAGGCGGCCGCGGCGTACACGGTTGCCACCGACGCCGCGGTAGCTTCGGCCCGCGACCTCGCTCCGCTCGTCGAGTCTCAGGCCAAGTCGCTCGCGGCGGTGGCGCAGAATCCGGCCGACGAGGGGGCGAAGCAATCGCTGGCCCAGGTGGGGGAGCAACTCAGGCTCCAGCGCGAGGCGATTGCAGCCCGCGAGGCGGAGCTGATGGCCTCTGCCACCCGTATGGCAGATGGAGAAAAGAAGCTCGCCGAGACGGCCGCCCAGCGCGATCAAGCCAAGGCCGTTGCCGACCAGATGGCTGCGAAGGTCGCCGAAATGACGCCCGGCCTCGAAGCCCTGAAGGCCTCTGCTGCTGCGGCGGCGACGAAGGTGGCGGAACTCTCGACGCAACTCGACGCGGCCCGGGCCGATCTGGCCCGTTGGCAGGGGGAGCAGGCCTTCGTCCAGAAGTACGCCGAACTCACCGGCGTGGTGGCCGCGCGGGAGGAGGTTGTCCGGGAGGTGGAGACGAAGGCCGCCGAGATCCGCGCCAAGATGGCCGGTGACGAACAGGCCCGCCGCGGGATCGAGGCGCAGAAGGGGGAGCGGCTCAAGGCCGTCGAGGCACTCTCCGCGGCGCTTGCCGCGGCGGCTGGCGAACACGCGTCGCTCCTGGAGAGGATTGCCAAACGCCAGCAGGAGATCGTCGCCCAGCAGGGAACGATCGACACGATCACGAAGGCCACGGGGATGCTCGAACAGGCCGCCACTCAGGCAAAGGCCGCCCTCGATGTCGTCGCCGGCGATGCCGAACTCGCCGCCGCCCACAAACTCCTCCTCGACACTCTGGCCGCGAAAGTGGCGCAGGTGAAGGGAATGCGGGAGGGTATGGAGGCTCTGGCCGCCGAACGGGCCGGCTGGGAGAAGCAGGCGGCCGAGACGGCAGCGATGATAGAGAAGCGGCAGGCTGAGATGCCGGCGCTGGTCGCAGCGGCAGCCGAGATGGACGGCCCACTCGCCGAGGCTGCGAAGGTGGTGGCGGCGGCGGCCGCTACCGTGACCGCGGCCGACGCCGAGGCGGCGGCCAAGCAGGCGGAGCTGGAGGCCGCCGTCCGCGATCTCCTCGCCCTCCAGGGGATCCAGGCGCCAGCGCCCTGACCGGGCTGCTTGCCGAGGGGCCAGAGGAGATCAGGCCCCGGCCCGCCTCACGAGGCCGCGGATGAGGAGATCGTCGCCCAAGGGAGTCATGGCCTCGACGTCGATCCGCTGGGCGTTGTCGACGATCCAGGCCCCTTCTCCGCCGATCGCGGCCGGTGATCGCGCTCCGCCGAGGAGCGTCGGGGCCACGAAGGCCCACACCTCGTCGATGAGGCCCGAGTCGCGGAGGCTCCCGAAGATCCCGGAGCCCCCTTCGACAAGGAGGTTGGTGAGTTGTTGGCTGCCGAGGTGCCCGAGGAGCGACGCCAGCCGTGCCTCGCGGTCGGTCTCGCCGCCGCGCCAGATCCGGCACCCGAGCGAACGGAGCGTCGTCACCCGGTACTCCGGAGCATCAGGGCCGACGGCGACAAGGATCGGCACCTCGCGGGCAGTCTGGACAAGTCGGCTCCCTGGAGGAAGCCGGGCCGCGGAGTCGACCACCACCCGGAGCGGCACGCGGCGTCCCGGAGGCCTGGCCGTGAGGAGTGGATCGTCGGCCAGAGCGGTGCCGATGCCGACGAGGATGGCGTCCATCCGGCCGCGAAGCTCATGAACGACGCTCCGCGACGCCTCTCCCGAGATCCAGTTCGAGGCCCCGCTGGCTGCCGCGATCCGTCCATCGAGGCTCATCGCCCACTTGGCGATCACCCACGGTCGGCCCGAGGTGACGAGGCGGCGAAACGGCGCGGTGAGACGCTCGGCCTCGGCGGACAGAACCCCGCTCTCGACCGCGATGCCGGCGGCACGCAGGCTCGCGATCCCGCCGCCGGCAACCGCCGGGAAGGGATCGCCAACGCCGACAACCACCCGGCGGATCCCAGCGGCGATCACCGCATCGGTGCAGGGGGGAGTTTTGCCGTGGTGGTAGCAGGGCTCGAGCGTCACCACGAGCGTGCCACCGTGGGCCAACTCACCCGCGGCCTCGAGCGCCACGACTTCGGCGTGCGGGCCGCCGTAGCGTGCATGCCATCCCTCGCCGACGACGCGGCCGTCCGCCGTGAGCACGACCGCGCCGACCTGGGGATTCGGTTCCACGAATCCTTCACCGCGGCGGGCCAGTTCGATGGCCCGCCCCATCGCCGAGACCTCGCCGTCCATGTCAGCTGCCAGGGGTCCAGATGGCCTTCTTCTCCCCTTGGGGCGGAGCCTGA
>CAMARC010000267.1 GCA_945860405.1 Candidatus Kuenenia stuttgartensis
AGCGCTCGTAGGAGAGATCATTGTTGAACGCCACGATCACCCAATCGCGATAGACCGGGGCATGGACGAAAAACCGCTCCTCACGGCCGTAGACATAGCCCTTGGTGTCGGAATAGCGGGCGACGTCGAGCCAGTGCCGCCCCTGCTGCTCCCCGTATCGTGGCGAGGCGAGGAGCCGATCGACGAGTTTTTCATAGGCGTCGGGGGCGGGATCGGCGACGAAGGCTGCCACCTCCTCCGGCTCCGGCGGCAATCCGGTCAGGTCGTAACTGACGCGGCGGAGGAGCGTCCGCCGATCCGCTTCGGGAGCGCGGGCGAGCCCCGCCCCGGCGAGCCTCGTGTCGACGAGCCGATCGATGAAGGCCGGATCGAGCGCGCCTGGGGGCGCTTGGGGGAGTGGCTGGAACGCCCAGTGGTTTTTTTGTTTTTCGATCACGGATGGCCCGGCCGGCGGAGCCTCTGGCCAAGGCGCCCCGGCCACGATCCAGGCCTCGATCGCCGCGATCTCGGCGTCGGTAAGCCTGGCCCCCGACTCCGGCGGCGGCATCCGCACCTCCTCATCGGCGTGGCGGAGGCGGCGGAGGAGATCCGATTGGTCGGGACGGCCGGACACGAGAGCCGGGCCCGAGTCGCCGCCGGAGAGCACCGCGGCCCGCGAGTCGAGCCTCAGGCCCGCCCATTGCTTGTCGGGGCCATGACACCCCTGGCACTTCTCCACGAGCAACGGCCGGACATGCCGCTCGAAGTGCTCGAGGAGCTGCGGGGCCGGAGCCTCTTCCGGTTCGGCGGCCAGCACCCCGCCACCTGCAAGAGCTCCCCAGCTGAGGAGCGCCGCTGTCAGGAGCCACAGCGAAGCGCCACCAGCACGGCGCAGGAGCGCAGCGCCACTCTGAAAGCTTCGAATTGCCCCCGTCGTCCTGAATTGCATACGCCTGATTCTATCCACGTTCGCCCCCCACGGCTCCCCCCCGATGGCCCCTGGGGACGGGCCGTTATTTCCCTCGTTTGGCCGCAGAATCGGGCTGATCGCGGCGGATCGGGGCAAACACAGCCAATTCCGAGACATCGACATTCCCGAGGTCACCCGGCTGCTTGCCGTAGGTCTTGAACCGCTTGAGGACGCTCACCATCTCGGCCTCGGAAAGGATCACCGGCTCACCGGCGAGCGACGCCGCCCAATACTCTTGGCACAACGCCTCGACTTCACCCGCCAGCCACAGCGCGCCATCGAGATCCCCCCCGAAACAGATCTGGCCGTGGTTGGCAAGCAAGCAGGCGGTGCGTTCCTGGAGCGCCCGGATCATGAACACCGAGAGCTCCTTCGTGCCAAACTCGGCGTAGTCGGCCACCCGCAGCGAGGTGCCGCCAGTGACACCGATCATGTAATGGAACGCCGGCACTTCCCTCCGCAGGCAGGCAAGCGCCGTCGCGAAGGGTGAATGGACATGGACGATCGCGCCGGCCTCGGGGCGCTCGGCGTAGATGTCGAGGTGCATCCGCCATTCGGTCGACGGGAGAAACTCCCCCCGGTAGCCACCGTCGAGATCCATCTCGACCACCTGCTCCGGCCGCATCTTCCGGTAGGGAATGCCCGACGCCGTGATCAGGAATCCCTCGGGCGTCCGCACGCTGACGTTGCCGGAGGTTCCCTGGTTGATCCCCTCCTCGTTCATCGCCAGGCAGGTCTCGATCACCTGTTCGCGAAGGGCCAGATACTTGAGGGGCGTCATCGGTGCTCCGGATGAAGGGGGGATGCAAAAAGCCGTCGCGCATCTCATCGACCGCGACAGGCTACCGGGATGAAGGGGGCGACGCCGCATCATTTTCAAGTGCCGTCCAGCGGTCGAAGGTCGCGGCCTGGCCGCGCTTCCGCCCCTCCCCGTCGACGATGTTCCAGACGATCGCCTGTTCGATCCGGAAGCGCTTGCCGCTCCGCGACACGCGCACCCCGGCGTAGTCGTCGACAAAGCCCTCGCGGGCCGTCCGCTCGAGGAGCCTGGCGCGCTCGTCGCGATGGACCGGCTCGGCGGTGAGCCGCGAGGGAGTGCCGACGAGCGTCTCCCACGGCATCTCCCAGAGCTCGAGGGCCGCTGCGTTGCCATAATTAAGGAGCGGGTCGGCTTCGGTGCCGTGCGAGACGACAACAAAACTCGCGTCGTAGAGCCTGCGGGCCTCCGCTTCGGCCGAGCCCCCGCGCGGCAGCAGCTCGCGGCCCACGACGCGGGCGAACGAATCGAGGAGGAGCTGGGCATGATGAAGAGCCGCCGGGCTCCGCCAGGCAGGCTCCTCCCCCCAGCCCTGCACCTCGCCGACGCCCACGATCGCCTTGATCTCGTCAAACGACAGCCGCCCGGCATCGCTGACAGGCATCCCCTCACCGAGCCAGGCCCGGGCGAAGGCGCGAACGGCGAATCCTGTCAGGGCGAGCGTGGACGTCGGATCAACCGCCACCTTGAATCCGACTCGCTCGAGCTCGGCAAGAGGCAGCAGCGGCGTGACTCCACCGGGAAGCATGTTGGCCAGTTGGGGGAGCGGCACCTCGCGGGCAATGCGAGCAAGCTCCTCGATCGACTGTGGCGCCTCGACAAATCCCAGATCGACGCCGGTCTCGGCATACCGATTCGCCCGGTCGATCGCGCCGTCGAGCCCTTCGCAGGCGCGGGCGTCGGTCCGCGCGAGGATCACGAAGTCGCTATCTCGGCGAGCGTCGAGCGCGGCATGAAGCCGATCGAGCATCGTGGCGACCGGCACGATCTGTTTGCCGGCAAAGTGACCGCAGCGCTTCGGCTCGAGTTGATCCTCGAGGAGGATCCCCGCGGCCCCTGCCGCCTCGAACTGCTTCACCGTCCAGGCGACACTCGCGCCGTTGCCGTGGCCTGTGTCCCCATCGGCAATCAGCGGAATCGACACGCGCGCCGTGATCCGCCGCACGCATTCCGCCATCTCCGCTGACGACAGCAACCCGAGATCGGGAAGGCCGTGCGCGCTCGCTGCGGCGCCAAAGCCCCCGAGGAAGAGCATTTCGGCACCCGCCTGCTCGACGACGCGCGCCGTGAAGGCATCATGGGGCACAAGCGCCCGGACCAGGCCGGGGCGGGCGAGGAGGGCGCGGAGACGGGCAGCGGGCGTCGCAGGCATGAGGATGGAGGGGGCTCGCGTGGGATGCAGGGGGCTCACTCCCCGGGGGAGATCCGACAGGCATTCTCGACGAGCTTCAGAACCGTCGCCTCGTGAAAGATCGGATAGGTCTCGTGCCCGGGGCGGATGTAGATCACCTTCCCGCGGCCGAGGTTCCAGACCATGACACTGCGAAACCACGACCCATCCTCGAATCGCTCCTCGACGACGACCTCGTCCGGCGCAGGGACATGGAACGGCTCGTCGTACATTTCCGTCCGTGGGAGGGAAAACGTCTCAGGGAGCCCCGCGGCAAGCGCGTGGCGGCGATCGAGGACCCGCAGGACGCTCGGCTTGCCGTCGGTGCGGTAGGCGGGGAAGCAGCAGTTGGGGAGATGGAGCGTGACCTCGACGCGGCCGTCAGGATAGCGGCGTTCATCGCTGGTGGGCGTGAGCCGGCCGTCGCGGGGGGGCACCTTGTAATGCTGGGCCGGCACCTCGCGGATCGAGAGCTTTTCGGGCGCCACGTCGGCGAAGGTGCGGTGGACGTCGGCCCGGGCCCGTTCGTTCATCGCCTCGATGAATGGCGTGGCCCAGTGGGCCGAGTGGAGAGCGACGAGGACGAGCCCGCGGTCACGGATTCGTTCTACGATCCGCTTTCCCGCCTCCGGCTTGACTTCGGCCTGACGGACATGCCCCCACCAGACGAGGACATCGGCGTTATCGAGGAGCGGTGCGCCGATCCCCTGCTCGGCGTCGTCGAGCTTCACCGAGCGGACGGCGAGCCCCGGCTGCTTCTCCAGATGTGCCGCGATCGCGTTCCCGAGAAAGTTGTCGTAGGCCTCTTTCTGCGCCGGCTGCTGCTCATCCCACACAAGGACGCGCCGCGGCGCGGCCGCCGAGGCAGCGGGGGCGAGATCGAGCGACGACAGCCAAGCGAGCACGCCACTCTGCCAGGCATCCCAATTCGGCCCCTTGTAGCCGTCGAGCCCGTGGCCGCCGGAGGGGAGCTCGAGGAGCCGGCTGATCACCCCTTCGCGCTTGCACGCCTCGTGGAAGAGCCGGCTGTTGGCGATCGGCACCGGACTGTCGTCGACCGCATGGGCGAGGTAGGTCGGCGGCGTCTGCTTCGTGACCTGCTTTTCGTTGGAGAAAAGGTCCAGGAGTTCGGGCGACGGATTCTCCCCGAGGAGATTCGTCCGCGAGCCAGAGTGGCCGACGTCGCCAAGCGTCACGACCGGATAGACGAGAATCGCGAAGTCGGGCCGCGACGACTGCAACGAAATCGGATCCGTGGCCTGCGCGTTACCAGCATCGAAATGGGTGGCGGCGGTCGAGGCGAGGTGGCCTCCGGCAGAAAATCCGATGATCCCCACCTTCCGCGGATCGATCCGCCACGCCGCGGCATTCGCCCGGACAGTGCGGAGGGCCCGGGAGGCGTCGGAGAGCGGCACGAACGCCCGCCCCGCGGGGAGCCGGTATTCGAGAACGATTCCGGCGATGCCATGCTCATTGAGCCAGGCGGCGATGCCGTGCCCCTCGGGGCCGGTGACGAGGCCACCGTAGCCGCCGCCGGGGCAGATCACGACCGCGGGGGTCGACGATCCCTCGGGCGTTCCCGCGGGAAGATGAACCGTGATGAAGGCATCGGCGGCTTCGGTCTCGGTGCTCCCCGGCGCTCCGACCGGCGCCTTGCCGTGCCAGAGGGGGAGGCGTTCGGCGTCGGCCGCGGCAACCGGCGCCATCGCCATTGGGATCACGAGGCAGGCAAGGAGAACAAGGCAGCGGGGCATCGACGGCACTCCGAGGGGTCTTTTGAGCCGGCGGAAATCGTAGCATCCCCCGTGCGAGAAGGACGCGCTACCGAGCGATGACCACCGAACTTCAGGCCGCGGCAGGTCACTTCGCTCGCTTCGTCACGAGCCCTTCTGCGGTGCAGGCGGTCGACCCCAGGCCGTCGGCCTCGGTGACGTCGACGAGCACCGGCGGAAACACGATCCGCTCGATCCACCCGAGGTCAGGCGTCGGCAGCCGGGCGGCGAGATCCTTGTCGGTCTCCCCTGCCCTGAGGACGAGCTTGTCGGGGATGTCGGTCGAAAGCTTCGCGGCCACGAGGGCCACCCCA
>CAMARC010000268.1 GCA_945860405.1 Candidatus Kuenenia stuttgartensis
CGGCCGTTGGTCGGAGCGCTCTACCTCGGCCACGGCTACCGGTTCTTCGCCCCCGATCCCGGACCGGGGCATGCGATCCGCTGGGTGATGCGGATGTCCGACGGGACGACTCGCTCTGGCTCGCTCCCCGACCCGGCCGTCGACCGACCTCGTCTCCTCTACCACCGCAGGTTCATGATCGCCGAGAAGATCGCCGGGCTGGTTCCCGCTGCCGACGCCCCCGCAGACATCCGTCGCGCGTCGAAGCCGCAGTGGCAACCGCTGGTGATGGGGGTCGCAGGCCAGTTGCTGCGGCGCCACGGCGGCGTCGAGGTCGAGCTGTCGATGGTCGAGTTCGATCTCCCCGCCCCTGAAGACGTGATCGCCGGACGCTCCGCCGCTGACATCGAAACGCCGCTGGGCGTCTATGCCTTCGCCTCCTCCGCGGAGCCGAGCCGATGAGCCGCCACCACCCTCGACCCCCGCAGCAGCGCGGCCTGTCGGAGCCTCATTCTGTGGACGTGATCCCGGGGCCCTGGAACGCCGCCGAGTCGGCTTCCACCGCCGGATCGAGCGCGGCGGGGAAGGGGAGTGCAGCGTGCATCGACCAGCCGACAGGGCAGGGGGGGAGTGCCGAACAGGGGTGGTTTGCCGCCTGGGGAGAGGCCTGGGATCGGTTCTGGTTCACCCCCGCCGACCCGATCCCCCTGGCGATCGTGCGGATGATCGCCGGCACGCTCCTGGCATGGAGTTGTGCGGTGTGGCTGATGGACGTCGATGCGTTCTTCGGGACGCACGGCTGGCTCCGCGACGGTGACGTGTGGCGGATGAACGACCAGCCGTGGCAGTGGAGTTGGTTCTTCGCCTTCTCGTCCCCCACGGCGGTCCGGGTGCTCGTCCTGATCACGCTCGTGGCGGCCGCTTGTCTCGCTGCCGGGCTTGCGACTCCGGTGGCGGCGTGGGTCTCGCTGGTCGGATTCCTCGCGGCGGTCAACCGCACGCCGCTGACCGTTTTCGGCTTCGACGATGCCCTGGGCATGCTGTTGATCCCGGTGGCGATCGGCCCGTCCGGAGCGGTCCTGTCGCTCGACCGTCGCCTCGGTTTTGCGACCTCCGGCGACGAGCCCTCGGTGGCGGCCAACATCGCCCTGCGGCTCCTGCAGATCCACCTCTGCGTCGTCTATTTCTTCTCCGGGATCGCCAAGCTCCTCGGCGCGAGCTGGTGGGAGGGGACGGCGTTGTGGGGCGCTGCTGCCAACAGCCGCTACCGGACGCTCGACCTCACCTGGCTCGCGTCGCATCCGTTGCTCGTCAACATGCTCACGCTCACGGCGGTCTTCTGGGAAGTTTCCTATTCGGCGATCGTCTGGCCCCGGCTCACCCGACGACTGGCGATTGCCATGGGGATTTTCGTCCACCTCGGCATCGGCTTGGCGATGGGGATGAAGGAGTTCGCCCTGGCGATGATCGCCGCCAACCTCGCCTTCGTGCCGGCCACGACCTGGCGTTCGCTGTTGCTCCGCCTCCAGACCGGCCTGTCTCGACACTGATCTTTTTCTTCCGTTTCCTTCCTCTCACTCCGCGGTGCCAGCCCGGAACGCTTTCCATGATCGACACCATCGCAGTCGTTGGCGCCACCGGCGCCGTGGGCCGGATCATCGTCGAGTCGCTCCTCGCCCGGCAGTTCCCTGCCCGGCGGATCAAGCTCCTCGCATCACCGCGGACGGCAGGCAAGCCGTTCACCGTCGCGGGGGCGACGATGGATGTCGAGGTGCTCCGCCCGGAGTCGTTCGAAGGGGTGCAGATCGCGATCGGCAGCACGCCGGACGAAGTGGCCGCCGAGTTCGTGCCGTGGGCCGTGGAACGGGGCACCGTGGTGGTCGACGAGAGCGGCTATTTCCGGATGCGTCCCGACGTGCCGCTGGTGATTCCCGAGGTGAATCCCGGCGACATCGATCGGCACAAGGGGCTGATCGCGAGCCCCAATTGCTCGACGACGCAGATGGTGATGGTGATGAAGCCGCTCCACGACGCGGCCCGCGTGAAGCGAGTCATCGTCAGCACCTACCAGGCCGTGAGTGGCGCCGGGCTGGCGGCGACCTCCGAACTCCGCGACGCGACTGCCGCGTGGTTGGAGGGCAGGGGGGAGGTGAGGTCGGTGTTCTCCCACCCGATTGCCGCCAACCTCATCCCGCAGATCGGCTCCCCCCGTCCCGGCGGGAGCACGAGCGAGGAACTGAAGATGGTCCACGAGACGCGGAAGATCCTCGGCGACGAATCGATCGGCGTCTGCGCGACATGCATCCGCGTGCCCGTGGCCAACTGCCACAGCGAATCGATCCTCATCGAAACCGAGCGCAAGCTCTCCGCCGCCGAGGCCCGCCGGCTCTTGGAGAACGCGCCGGGAATCGTGGTCGTCGATGACCTGGCTTCCAAGCTCTACCCGCTCCCGCGCGACTGCAGCGGGCGCGACGAGGTGTTCGTGGGACGGATCCGCGAGGACGACTCGAGCCCCTGCGGCATCGCGCTGTGGTGCGTCTCCGACAATCTGCGGAAGGGGGCTGCCACGAACGCCGTCCAGATCGCCGAACATCTGGCGGCGCGGATGGCCGCCAGGGGCGGGGTGCCGGTGCGTCCATGACGCGCACCATCCGCCTCACGCTGGGCTATGAAGGCACCCGTTTCTCGGGGTGGCAGGTCCAGCCCGGGCGGGCGACGGTGCAGGGGACCCTCGCCGAGGCGATCCGAGCGGTGAGCGGCGAGGAGATCATGCCCCGTGGCTCGAGCCGCACCGATGCCGGCGTGCACGCCCTGGGGCAGGTGGTGTCGTTTGAAACCATGGCGCAGCACGAGGCCCGCACCTGGGTCCGTGCCCTCAATGCCCGGCTCCCCTCGGACATCACGGTGATCGACGGCGCGGAGGCCGCCCCCGGTTTCGATCCGGTGTGGGGAGCGGTGAGCAAGGTGTACCGCTACCGGATCCACGACGCCCCGTGGCGGCCGGTGTTGTCCCGGCACCTCGTCTGGCGGTGGAAGACCCGTCTCGACCTCGATGCGATGGCCGCTGCTGCGGCGGCGCTGGTCGGGGAGCACGATTTCACCAGTTTCGAGACGACACCCTCCACCCGGCTCTCAAAAGTGCGCACAATCCATCGACTCGACGTCTTCAGGCGTCGCGGAGGGGACGACCTTCCCGACGGCGAAGTCTGGACCGAGGTGGAGGGGAATGGATTCCTCCACAACATGGTGCGGATCATTGTCGGGTCGCTGGTGATGGTCGGATGCGGTCGCCGGGGTCCGGATTGGATGGCCGACGTCCTTGCCGCCAGGCATCGGCCGGTAGCCGGCCCCACGGCGCCTCCGCAGGGGCTTGTTCTTGTTTCGATTGCCATCGATCCCGCCCGCACCCGGCCCGCCCCTCCATCAGATCCGTCCTCACTGTCCGCCCCGTAACGACGCACCATGGCCAAACCTCCCGATCGGCTCGGTCCGCTCAATCTTCAGCAGCAACTCGGGCTCGGCCGTCAGTGCCAGGTGTGGAGCGCCTTTGACACGAGCGAAGGCCGCCAGGTAGCGGTCAAGGTCTTGATGCCGGAGTTTGTCGCCGACAAGTCGCAGCGCCGGCAACTCGAGCATGAGCTCCGCGTCGGGCAGGACCTCGTGCATCCCCATCTCATTCGTGTCCATCGGCTGGAGGTTCACCAGCGGATGCCCTGTCTCGTCATGGATCTGTTCCCCCATCCGAACCTCCGCCGCGGCATCACATCGGCGAGCGAGCGGGAGCGGACGATGCCCAAGGCGGTGAAGATCCTCACCGGCATCGCCGAAGGGCTCGGCTTCCTCCATGGCAAGGGCTGGGTGCACCGCGACGTGAAGCCGGCCAACGTCCTCGTCGCGCCCGATGGCGATGTGCGCGTCCTCGACTATGCCATCGCCGGAAAGCCTCCCGGCGCCCTTGCCAGGCTCCTGTGGACCAAGAAGCAGGCGCAAGGGACGCCGAGCTACATGCCGCCAGAGCAGATCCGGGGGCAGCCGTTCGATTTCCGGAGCGACATCTACTCCCTCGGCTGCCTGGCCTACGAGATGCTCGCCGGCACGCCACCGTTCACCGGCGCCGACCAAAACGACCTCCTCGGCAAGCACATCTACGCCGCCGCGCCCCTCGTCGAGGCGGCAAACCGGAACGTCACCCCCGCGGCCTCCAAGCTCATCCGTCAGATGATGGCGAAGAAGCCTGCCGACCGGCCCGCCTCGATGGACGAGATCGTCCGGCAGCTCAAGCAGCTGCGCTTCTTCGAACGCGATCCGGGCCCCGGCTGAGCCGCCGGAATGATGCGGCCGGGTGCGCTTGGGGCCCGGGCGACACGGCTGTGGCGGACGTCGGTTTCGAAGCTCAACTTCGAATTGACTCCTGCCGCGCGGCCATGGGAAACTGCTCGGTTCGACCGACCCATTCCCACTCCAGCGCCCGGAGCGCCCCATGTCCCGCGGCTTGCACCGGCTTCCCCTCGAGAAGCCGATCTACGAGATCGAAGACCGGATCGCCGCTCTGGAGGCCGCGCCGCTCGGCGCCCTGCAGCAGGAGGAACTCCGGCGGCTGAAGCGGGAGCTCGTCGAGATCCAGAAGCGGGTTTTCAGCGGCCTCGACCCGTGGCAGACCGTCGAGGTGGCTCGTCATCCCGACCGGCCGAAGACGAGTGACTACGTGGTGCAGGTCTTCGACGAGTTTGTCGAGCTCCACGGCGACCGGGCCTTCGGCGACGATCCGGCGATGCTGACCGGGTTTGCGAAGCTCGACCGGCACAAGGTGCTCGTCGTCGGCCACCAAAAAGGGAAAACGCTCGCCGAACGCCAGGCCTGCCACTTCGGCTGCGCCCATCCGGAAGGCTACCGCAAGGCGATGGGCAAGATGCGGCTGGCAGCGAAGTACGGCTTGCCCGTGATCTGCCTCATCGACACCCCCGGCGCTTATCCCGGCGTCGGCGCCGAGGAACGGGGCCAGGCCCAGGTGATCGCCGAGAGCATGTTCCTCATGGCAACCCTCCCGGTCCCGGTCGTGTGCGTCGTCATCGGCGAGGGTGGCTCCGGGGGGGCGCTGGGGATCGGTGTCGGCGACCGGGTGGCCGTCCTCGAGCATGCCTACTACAGCGTCATCAGTCCGGAGGGCTGCGCCGGGATTCTCTGGAAAGGCGCCGAGCACAAGGCCGAGGCGGCGCGGGC
>CAMARC010000269.1 GCA_945860405.1 Candidatus Kuenenia stuttgartensis
CACGCCCGACGGCACAGCCCGTCTGGCGGCCTGCCGGGGGAACGACGGGACGGTGCTCCTCGTCGGCACGCCGCTTGCGCCCCTCGCGCAGGCGATGCGGGAGGTGCTTTGGTTTTACGTGTGGACCGTCGCGCTGGCGATCCCGCCGATGGCGCTTGCGATGTGGTGGATCCTCTCCCGGATGATGCTGCCACTTTCGCGGATCTCCCGCACCGCGGCGACGATCGCGGCCGGAGACTTCGCAGCCCGGATCGACCTGGCCGAGGCCGACTCGGAGCTTGTCGGCATGGCCACCACGCTCAATTGTATGCTCGACAGGCTCGAGGCGATCCGGATCTCCCAGGCCCGATTCAACGCCGACGTCGCCCACGAGATCCTCAACCCGATCCACGGCATCCTCCTCCAGGCCGACCTCGCGCAGCAGCGGCCGCGAACGATCGACGAGCTCGCGAGCACTGTCGAACACTGCCGTACGCTCGCGCTGCGGATCCAAAAGCTCTCCGAAGCCCTCTTGGCGCTCTCGAAGGCGGAGTCGGCAGCCGACGGGCCACTTGCCAGGCTCGACCTCGAGCCGATCGTCGAGGAGGCCGCCACGCAGGTCGAGGAGCTGGCCCAGGCAAGGCAGGTGACGATGGAGGTCGATTCCCACAGCGCCCAGATCGTCGGCAACGCCGACCTGCTCCACCAGGTGTTTGTGAATCTCCTCGCTAATGCAATCGAATACAGCCCGGTCGGCGGGCGCGTCGAGATCGTCATGGCGCGGACGGGCGGACGCGTCGTGGTACGCGTGACCGATCACGGGGAGGGGATCCCGGCAGACCGGGCCGAGCAGGTCTTCGAGCGATTCTTCCGTGAAGACTCATCGCGCGTGACGGCGACCGGCGGCCATGGTCTCGGCCTGGCGATCTGCCGGAGCATCATGCGCGGCCACGGTGGGGATGTGATCTGGCACCCCACCCCCGGCGGCGGCGCCACCTTTGAGGTGACGTTTGCCGTGGAAAAAGTCGCTGCCGACAGGGCCCATCTGGACGGCCCGTGAATGTTCCGTGAACAGCGCATGAATCCGGGAGCTGTCCAACGGCGGCTTGATCGCCCTGGCCCGGCCGCTGCCCGCACATCGGCGCTCGGTGCCCGGCGATCTGCGCTCGGCTGATCGCCACGCGCTTGATACGGCGGCGATTTCTTGTCTGCCGAGCCGCAGAGCCAGAGAATGCGACGCGGGGCAGAGGGGGTTTCGAAGCCGCTCCGCGTCGGTCTTTCAGGGGCAGACCGTCACCGCAGACGCGATGCATCGATCCTGGCTTTTCTTCTCTTCCTGCCGCACGTGAACACGGCCGAGGCCCGGGGCACCCATGCCCTGACGCGGTCGCCATCCGCCACGTGGGGCCCTCTTCTACCCACATCCATCCCAGGTGCTCCATGACCCCGCACAATTATGTCCGCAATCTCGGCCGCCGCCTGACCCGGGCTCTCTTCGCCGATCGCACTCCCTCCAAGCCGAGTCGACGGCACCGCGACCGGCCGACGCTGGTCACCTTCGATCAGCTCGAGAAACGGCTCGCGTTCGCCGTCGGCTATGCCACCGTGAATGACTGGGGATCGGGGCTCCAAGGGGAGCTGACGCTCACCAACGACACGAAGGCGACGCTCACCGATTGGCAACTCTCCTTCAATTACAGCCGCACGATCAACGACATCTGGAACGCCCAGATCGTCAGTCGCACAGGCTCGCAGTACGTCATCAAGGGGCCCGCCTGGGATCGCACGCTTACGGTGGGTGAGATACAGGGCGTCGGCTTCACCGCCGGAGCCGGCACCGACGCGCCTTCCGGCTTCGTCCTCACGGCCACTGGTGCCACAACCACGCCGACAGCGCCGCCGACAACCACGCCTACAGCGCCGCCTACAACGCCGATCACGCCGCCGACCACAACGCCAGCGACGCCGGGCGTCGACCTGTGGAAGGAGCAGTTTTTCGCTCCCTACGTCGATATGGGGCAGTATCCTGTGCCAGACCTCGACGGCCTGGCTCGGCAATACGGCGTCGGGCTCCTGACGCTGGGATTCATGCAGGCCACCCCCACCGGCAAGCTGGGGTGGGCCGGGTACGACGTGCTCACGCCCGGGAGCACGAACGAGCAGGCGCTCGCCATCCAAGGGGAGATCAACGCGCTGCGGGCAGCCGGCGGCGACGTGATGGTGTCGCTGGGGGGTGCGGCGGGGCAGAGCCTGGCGCAGGCCTACGCCCAGCGTGGCCTGGGCTCCCAGGCGCTGGCGACGGCCTACGGCGACATGGTCGATACCTTGAAGCTGAAGAAACTCGACTTCGATATCGAGGGCGCCGCCGTCGCCGAAACCCAGACGATCAAGCTCCAGATGGACGCCATCGCCCTGGTGCAGAAGACGCGTCCGGAGCTCGGAGTGTGGCTGACGCTGCCCGTCCTGCCCCAGGGGCTCACGCAGGATGGCCTGAACGTCGTGAAGGCCGCCCTGGTGGCCGGCGTGAAGGTCGATGGGGTGAACGTGATGGCGATGGACTACGGCGACGGCGCCGCGCCTCCGAAGCTCAAGTCGATGGGGGAGTACGCTATCGACGCGGCCAACGCCACCTTCGCGCAGATGACGAGCCTGTTCGCCAGCCAGGGCCAGTCTTTTGGCTGGAACCAGCTCGGCGTGACGCCGATGCTGGGCGTCAACGACATCACGACGGAGGTGTTTACCCTGGCCGACGCGGATCGCCTCGAGGTCTTCGCCCGCGCCAAGGGGCTGGGCATGCTCTCCATGTGGTCGCTCAACCGCGACAACCCGGGGGCCGCGGGCCAGCTGTCCAACTTCCATACGGGCATCCCGACGATGCCGAAGGGTGGCTTCAGCACCACGTGGGGCGACTACGGCAGTGATCCGGTGATCGCGGGCGCCACGACCGTCACTCCGCCCGTCACTCCGCCCGTCACTCCGCCCGTCACCACGCTCCCCGGGATCAGCATCGGCGACGTCTCCGTCAGCGAGGGCAATCCGCAGGCCGCCGTGGCCTCGGGCTACTTCCACACCTCCGGTAACCAGATCCTCGACGCCAATAACAACCCGGTGCGGATCGCCGGCGTGAACTGGTTTGGCTTTGAGACGACGAACTTCGCCCCCCACGGCCTCTGGACGCGCGGCTACAAGGAGATGATGGATCAGATGAAGTCGCTCGGCTTCAACACGATCCGCCTGCCGTACAGCGACCAGCTCTTCGACGCTGGCAGCAAGCCCAACAGCATCGACTTTTTCAGGAATCCCGATCTCCAGGGGCTCAATGGCCAGCAGCTCATGGACAAGATCGTCGGCTATGCCGGCCAGATCGGGATGAAGATCATCCTCGATCACCACCGCTCCGACGCCGGCAACAGCGCCAACGCCTCCGGACTCTGGTACACGACGGCCTACCCCGAAAGCACGTGGATCAGAAATCTCTCGATGCTCGCCTCGCGCTACGCCGGCAACGCGACGGTGATCGGCATCGATCTCCACAACGAGCCTCACGGCCCGGCCACCTGGGGCGACGGCAGTGCCCGCGACTGGCGGCTGGCCGCGGAGCGCGGGGGGAACGCCGTGCTCGCCGCCAACCCCAACCTCCTTGTGATCGTGGAGGGGATCGAGACCGCCTCTTCGGGAAGCACTTGGTGGGGAGGGAATCTCTCCAATGCCGGCGCGGCCCCGGTGCGGCTCAATACGCCCGGCCGGCTCGTCTATTCAGCGCACGACTATCCGGCGAGCGTCTATGCACAGACCTACTTCAGCGACCCGACGTATCCCAACAACCTGCCGGCGGTGTGGGATAAGAACTGGGGCTACCTGTTCCGCACTGGCACGGCGCCAGTGCTCCTCGGCGAGTTTGGCAGCAACCTCGCCACGGCGAGCGATCAGGCCTGGTACGCGAAGATGATGAGCTATCTCAAGGGGGATCTCGACGGCAATGGCACGAGCGACTTGGCTGCCGGCCAGCAAGGCATCAGCTGGACATACTGGTCGTGGAATCCGAACTCCGGCGACACCGGCGGGATCCTCGCCAGCGACTGGAAGACCGTCAACACCAACAAGACCGATCCGCTCAAGGCCGTGCAGTTCCAGTTCCCGACGGTGACGGCCACGGGGGGCACGATCGCCACGACGCCGCTGACATTCAACGTCTCGCTCTCGGCGGCGAGCCCGCAGCCGGTCACCGTCTCCTACGCCACGGCCGACGGCACGGCGCTGGTGGGGAGCGACTACACAGCCTCTTCCGGCACGCTCACCTTCGCCCCCGGCGAAACGCAGAAGACCGTGACGGTGCTCGTCAACCGCGACGTCACCGTCGAAGCGAACGAGACGCTGTTACTGAAATTGAGCGCCCCGACAAATGCCACGCTCGTGAAAACCACAGCCACAGGCACGATACTCAACGACGACACGGCGCCAGTCACGCCCACGACACCCACGCCTCCCACCACGCCTCCCACCACGCCTCCCACTCCAACGCCGACCAGCGGCATTGCCGTCACCTACACGCAGACCACTGCCTGGGGAACCGGCTTCAACGGTGACCTGAAGATCAAGAACACCGGCACGGCAGCGATCAGCGGCTGGACGATGGAGTTCGACATGAAGGCGAACATCGTCAACATCTGGAATGCGGTGATCGTCAGCCACGTCGGCACCCGCTACGTGATCCGTAACGCCGCCTGGAACGGCACGATCGCCGCCGGGGCCGAGATCTCGTTCGGCTTCCAAGTCGACGGCATCGCCGGCGAGCTGCCGACCAACAAGAAGGTCAACGGCCGCCTGGTCGCGTAGCTGACGCCAGCCATGGGCTGAAAAAGGATCGACCTGACAGCGGATCGCCGCGGGGTCTGCCAAGGGGCAGATCCCGCGGCTTCCTTTCGCCCCGGCAAGCTGCAAAAGCTGGGGCAGATGGACCGGCGCCTGCCGCGTTCCTGCGAGCGGCTCCACTGGACGCCGATCCTCTGCCGATCCTACAAGACACCTCGTTCGCCGACGGGACAGGGTTCTTTCCAGGAGAGTGCCGTGAGCAAGAAGAAGACATACGCCCAGCGGGCCGTGGGCCTCGCCTCGCCGGTGCTGCCGGCACCAGTGGCCAAGGTCATCGGCACGCGCTGGGGCTCGCGGCTGTTCATTCTCCTCGTGCCGTTCCTCCTCGCCACGGGTGTC
>CAMARC010000270.1 GCA_945860405.1 Candidatus Kuenenia stuttgartensis
TTCAGCCGTTGCCATCGCTCGAGATCCTTTCCCTTCAGGAATGAGGCCGGCGGGAATGCCGCCGGCTGTGTGTCATGGGTGGTCGGTCGTGCACGCCTGCCCCGTTTGGACCACGTCCGGGACTGGCGTCTCTGGAAAATGGGGAACCCATAGTCATACCATGAACGCGGGACTTGGGAAGCCCATGCCATGGTGTCGGTCCAAAAAGTCTGCCTCAGGCCGCCGGAACCTCCGGCTCTGCTGCCTTCTCGAGGTCGTCGACCCGAGAGCTGATCTGGCCAGCCAGCGTCCCTCCGGCCCCGAGGATCTGCCCCGAGAGCTTGGCGCCCATCGAGCTGATCTGGCCGGAGAGAATGGAGAGCTGCTCAGCACGCGAGGGCCACTTGGCAACGCTTTTGACGTCACTCGGCTCGAGCCGAGCACCGTCGAGGGCACCGCCGCGGAACTCGACTCCGTCGTAGTCCTTGATGGCGGAAACGCGATCGAGTTCCTTCGCGAGATCGACGACGTCTTCGCCGCCCCAGGCGATCGCGAGCATGCCTTCGGTCTTGCCGAAAGCCGGTGCCAATGGGGTGTCGAGCGTCGCCCGACGGGCCAGGCTGTTCTTGATCAGCTGCAGGTGGATCTTCTTTTTCCGCAGCGTCTGTCGAAGCTGCGTGGTCTTCGTGCCGTCGAGACGACCGAGACTGAGAACGATCACCTCGCCGACGCCCGTCAGGCGTCCCTTGAGGTCATCGACGAGGAGATTCTTGACAAGCTTGCTCATGGCGAATTTGGGCCCTGATCGGGCGGCTTGGACGGCAGCGTGGCCGCGTGGGACTGAAACGTGCCGGGATGGAGGAAACAGGAACCTGAATCGTCAATTGGAAAGGGGGCTCGAAGCGAGCAGGAAGCGGGAGCCATTCCGGGCTTCAGGCGGCGACCATGACGCCCGGGGTCATCGTGGCGGAGATCGAGATGCTTTTCACGTACTGACCACGAACGCTGTTGGGCTGCAGCGACATGATGTGATCAATGAAGGCCTTGATGTTGTCGACGATCTTCGTCGCATCAAAACTGGCCTTGCCGACCACCGCATGGACGATGCCGGTCGGATCATTCCGGAACTCAACCTTCCCCGCCTTGTACTCGCTGACGGTCTTGCGGATGTCGGCGGTGACGGTGCCGGCACGGGGACTCGGCATCAGGCCACGGGGGCCAAGCACCTTTCCGAGCGGGCCGACCAGGCCCATCATGTCGGGAGCCGCAATGCAGACATCGAAATCGGTCCAGCCTTCCTTGATCTTCTTGGCAAGATCATCGGAGCCGACCTCTTCCGCCCCGGCTGCCCTGGCCTCGTCGGCCATGTTGCCCTTGGCAAACACGACGACACGCTTCGATTTGCCGATCCCGTGCGGCAGCACGATCGAACCACGGACGATCTGATCGGCCTGCTTCGGATCGATGCCCAGACGCATGTGGATCTCAACGGCTTGGTCAAACTTCGTCGGCGGCATGCTCTTGATGAGCGCGACGGCATCGGCGACGGGAAGAGGGTCTTCGGTCTTCGGCAACTTGGCGAGCATCGCCTTCATGCGCTTGGTGACAGCCACGGCTACGGTCCTGAAAGTGTTCGAGGGAAAATCGGGAGAAAGTGTGACAATTGAGGATCGCGGGGGTCAGTTGTCGACCGTGATCCCCATGCTGCGGGCGGTGCCTTCGATCATGCGACGGGCATGATCGGCATCGCTGGCATTGAGGTCATTGGTCTTGAGTCGGACGATCTCGTCGAGTTGGGCCTTGGTGACCTTGCCGACCTTGTCCTTGTTCGGCACCCCGGAGCCCTTCGCAAGGCCTGCGGCCTTCTTGAGAAGGGCGGCCGCCGGCGGGCTCTTCGTGTAGAACTCGAAAGAGCGATCGTTGTAGACGGTGACGACCACCGGAATCGCCATGCCCGCGGCTTCGCGGGTCTTGTCGTTGAACTGTTGGACGAACTGTCCGAGGTTGATGCCGTACCGGCCGAGCGACGTACCGACTGGGGGGGCCGGCGTCGCCTGTCCGCCTGGAATCTGGAACTTCGCTTGACCGACCACCTGCTTCGCCATGACTCTGACCTCTTCCCCTTCCGCGGGACTGCTTGGACACGTTGTGTTGGAAACGTTGCTGCTTGATGCGTTACCGGCCTACCCTGCGCGCCCCGGCGTCCGTGCAGGATGGACGCATGATTATTCGTAACAATCCGTTTTTGACGGCGGCACCGAGGTTCAGATCCCCTCGATCTGCCAATACTCGATATCGACTGGGGTTGAACGGCCGAAGATGCTGAGCATCACCGTGACCCGTCCGTTGGCCTCGTCAATCTGCTCCACCTCACCCTCGAAGTTCTCAAACGTACCTTCGGTGATCTTGACCCGGTCGCCCTTCTTGAAGTTGATCTTCAGCCGCGGTGCCTCGTCAGGCTTGACCGCAGACTTGTTGAGAAGTTTGTCAACGTCGGCTTGGAGCATCGGGCTCGGCCTTCCGGCCGATCCGGTGAAATCGCCAATCCCGCCGGTCTCCCTGACGAGATACCACGTCTCGTCATTGAGAATCATGTTCACAAGGATGTAGCCAGGATAGAGCTTGCGAGAAACAACGCGTTTTTTGCCGCTTTTGAACTCGGTGACCTGCTCCTTCGGCACAATCACCTTGCCAAAGTAGCGGTCGAGTCCCTGCATCCGGATCCGTCGCTCGAGCGTGTCACTGATCGAATCCTCGCGGTTGCTCTGCACCTTGAGGATGTACCACTTCTTGTCCCCTACCGGGGCGATCTCGTCGTCGGCTGCCGAGGCCACTGGCTTGGCGTCATCACCTCCAGCAAACGGATCGGCAAGTTCGGCAGGGGTGCCGTCGTCGTCATCGGCCTCTACGGCCGGCGCGCTGGGGGAGCCTGCATGCGATGCCCCGTCGGCATGGCCTTCGGTCGTGGCATGCTCGGGGGGCGACGCGACCGCGTCGGCCTGGGCTTCGGTTGGATGATCGTGCTTCGACATGCGTGGGGATGTCCGGGAGTGTCACCCGGACCCTTGGGTCTCGACCGCGTTCAACGAAATCCCTGAATCGCCCGGAGAATGAACCACCAAAACAAGTCGTAGGCCGCGAGGATGAAGGAGAGGGCGAAGATCATGAAGATCACAACGGCGGAACTGCGGGCCACTTCGCCGAGGGTGGGCCACGCCACCTTTGCCATCTCCGACTCGACCCCAATGAGGAACTCAGCGAACCGTGGCAGATTCACCGCCCGGTAGGCAAGCCAGGCACCAGCGAGGAAAACGAGGAATGGAATCACGAACCGAACCAAGCCATACGCGTCGGCGCTGACCGCCGGAGTCATCGGGCCCCCTGCGGAAATCCACGCCGGCAGGATCTGGGCAAGCCTCCAGACGGCGATCGCCCAGGCAAGCGCCAGGGCTACGAACGTCACCTGTCGGGTGACGCGCCCCTGGCTCCGCTTGTAGACGGCCGCGCTGAACAATTCTCGCCCCAGCGAACTGAGGGCGGTTTGGTTTTCTTGCATACCTGCCATGGTCGGTTCCGTCCGGCTCGGGCGATCCGTCTGACTGATGAGCCCGGTCTGTGGGGGCGACTGTTTCCTGGTGGGGCATTCCCCACCGAGTTGTCTTCAATCTCGATCCATTCCAAACACCGACGCTGTCGATCCAGACTCGCGGGTACGTGGCTAGGGCAACCAGATACCGAAAAGCAGGGGCGGCGGGGATCGAACTCGCAACCTCTGGTTTTGGAGACCAGCGCTCTGCCAGTTGAGCTACGCCCCTGTGATTCCAGGCGCCGGCAGCACAGCCGGCGCCTGGAACGGTTACACAGGTTTCGTGATCAGTCGAGGATCTTCGTCACGACCCCCGAGCCGACGGTCTTGCCACCCTCACGGATGGCGAAGCGGACGCCGTCGTCCATGGCGATCGGGACCATCAACTCGACTTCCATCTTCACGTTGTCGCCCGGCGAAACCATCTCGACGCCGCTGAGCAGCTTGGTCGAGCCGGTGACGTCGGTCGTGCGGAAGTAGAACTGCGGGCGGTAGCCTGCGAAGAACGGAGTGTGGCGGCCACCTTCCTCCTTCGAGAGCACGTACACCTCGCACTCGAACTTCTTGTGGGGCTTGATCGAGCCCGGCTTGGCAAGCACCTGACCACGCTCGATGCCCTCACGGGCGATGCCACGCAGCAGGCAGCCGACGTTGTCGCCGGCTTGACCGCGGTCGAGGAGTTTCTTGAACATCTCGACGCCGGTGCAGGTCGTCTTCTCGGCCTTGTCCTTGAGACCGATGATCTCAACTTCGTCGCCGACCTTCACCTCGCCACGCTCGATACGGCCAGTCGCCACCGTGCCGCGACCTTCGATCGAGAACACGTCCTCGATCGCCATCAGGAACGGCTTGTCGAGCTCACGAACCGGCTCGGGGATGTAAGCGTCGACAGCATCGAGCAAGTCAGCGATGCACTTGTTCTTCTCAGGGTCCTTGGGGCTGTCGTAGGCCGGCTTGCCGGCGCCACGAATAATCGGCACATCGTCGCCTGGGAAGCCGTACTTCGTCAGCAGCTCGCGGATTTCCATCTCGACGAGGTCGAGAAGCTCCGGATCATCGACGAGGTCGACCTTGTTGAGGAAGACCACGAGCGCCGGCACGCCGACCTGCTTGGCAAGGAGGATGTGCTCCCGCGTCTGCGGCATCGGGCCGTCAGCGGCACTCACCACCAGGATCGCCCCGTCCATCTGGGCAGCACCGGTGATCATGTTCTTGATGAAGTCGGCGTGGCCCGGGCAGTCGATGTGGGCGTAATGCCGCTTTTCGGTCTCGTATTCGACGTGACTGACGGCGATGGTCACCGTCTTCGTGTCGTCGCGGACGGTGCCGCCCTTGGCGATATCGGCGTAGCTCTTCGCAATCGCCAGGTTCTTGGCAGCCTGTACGGCCACCAGCGCGCCGGTGAGAGTTGTCTTGCCATGGTCGATGTGACCAATGGTGCCGACGTTGACGTGCGGCTTGCTCCGCGTGAACGTGTCCTTAGCCATGCTTTCTCCCTCGATCTTCCTCTCTGGTGTGTGGCTGCAGGCGGCGCCTGCCCTGGT
>CAMARC010000271.1 GCA_945860405.1 Candidatus Kuenenia stuttgartensis
GATCGTCGTCGGCCTCGGGTCGCAGGCCATGGTGGGCATGGGCCGCGAGAATCCGCCCGCTCGCTCCCCGCCGGCTCGCCAGCGAGACGAGGGCCACGAGCAGGGCGACGCTGTCGGCTCCCCCCGAAACGCCAACGAGCACCGGCCAATCCCACAATCCCTGCTTCGGCAGGGCCGCGGCGAGCGTTGCGAGAAGGTCGTCGTCGGGGGGGTCGTGCGCTGGGCCTGCCATGACTGCCTATTTTGCCGCCGCGGCCCTGCCGGCCGCCATCGGATCCTCCAAACCGGCCTGCGCATGGGGCAAGGCGATCTTCCACCACGCTCCCCTCACGGCTACAGTCCCGGCCCATCCGGCCCCGGCCGCCCTCCGTGCGGTTGTTCCGGAATCCACCCCCGAGGGATCTCGCATGTGCCCCGCCCGCGCCGTCGCTGAAGCCGGTTCCCGGTCATCGCGCTGCCCGTTTCTGGCTGGTGTCTGCCTGGCCATCGCGTTGCTGGTGCCGGTGGCCTCCGGTTGTTCCACGCTCCTCACGGCAGCCTATCTCATTGCCCCCCAAGACACCCCGGCAGAATACAAGGGCCTCAAGGGGAAGCATGTCGCGGTGATCTGCAAGCCGATCGTCGAACTCGAGTTCAGCGACGCCGGATCCTCCCGCGAACTTGCCGGCACCGTCGGCGCGCTGATCGAGAAGAACGTCCGCAAGACTCGCGTCATCAGCCAGGACGAGGTCGCCCGCTGGATCGACGAGAACTCCTGGATCGACTACCCCACCGTCGGCAAGTCGCTCGACGCTGACATGGTGGTGGGGATTGATCTCGAATCCTTCCGCATGCACGAGGGCTCGACGCTCTACCGAGGCCGCGCGAGCTTCACCGTTCGCGTGTTCGACGTCGCCGAGAAGAAGGTCGTGTTCACGAAGCGCTACGACGACTTCAGCTTCCCGACCGACGGTGCCATGCCGGTCAGCGACCGCAGCGAGGCGCAGTTCCGCGCCATGTTTCTCCAGATCCTCGCCCAGCGGATCTCGCGCAACTTCCACGCCTACGACAGTCGCGAAAGCTTCGCCGACGGCAACCTCACCTTCTAGCTTCACGTGGCCCAAGCCATCCATGGCCTTGGGCCACTTGGGGGCGTGCAAACGCCACCGCGGGGACGCGGATGTCGTTTTCACGCCCAGGGCAGCGTCGCATCCGGCGACGCCCGCCAGCGTGGGGCGGTCAGAGGTTCTTGAGATTCCGCTTCGGCTTCGGCGGACCGAGCTTCCGCTTCTGGTCGTCCGAAAGGGGCGCCGGCACGTTGTTGTTGTTTCCGGCGTCGGCCATCTGCGGCGTGTTCACCCCGGTGAACCGCTCCGTCCACCGATACCCCAGCGGAGTCCGCAACTCCGTGGCGGCTACTTGTGCCCACGGGGTGCCGGCATGCTCTCGGACCACGCGCTCGAGGAGTTCCGTGGCCTGCTTGGCGAGCTTCTCCGTCTGTGATCCGACGGTGACCTCCTCGCTCGCCTCCAGTTGCCAGGTATCGTTCTTCTCGTCCTGGAACTTCATCCCCAACTTGGCCTGGGCGAGCATCTGGTTGTAGGCATCGGTCCGGACCTTCGCCGCGAGCACCCGCCCGAGCGCCAGATCGTAGCCCGCCTGCCAGCGTCGTTCCTTGATCGCCTCCCGCCCCGCCGCTCCGGCGGTCAACGTCGCGTGGAGGGCGTCGATCCTCGGCTGGGCCCTGGCCGCCACCTTCTGGGCGTCGGAGAGGAGGGCCGCTAGAGCCGCATCGTCCCGCCGGGGGAACGTCATCACCGGAGACTCCATCGGCTGGATCTCTGTCGACCGTGCCGCCTCGACGAGCGCCTTTTTGGCCGCGTTGCCCGTGATGTCCTGCTGGAGTTTCGCCGCAGCGACGTAGTCGGGCTGGTAGGCCTGCATCACTTCGGGATCGAAGAAATAGCGGATCTGGGACGCCATTGGCCCCACCATCTGGTTGGTGACCCGGCCACGCTCACCGCTGTTGGGATGAACGCGGAAGTAGATCCCGCCGGTTTCCGCGCACAGTTTGGAGAGGCTGAACGGCCCGAAGCCTGAATCGATCGCCTCGTCCTCGCGGGCGCCGCTGCTGACGCGCACCATTTCGGGATAGAGCGTCTCCGGCCCCTGTTCGATCACCGCCCACTGCTCGGCTTCCCCTTGGTCGAACTGGGGGTCGAACTCGACATACTTCATCCGCACCTCCCGCATTCCGAACGGCGCCGGAACACCGACGACGTAGACGGGGATGCCGAGCTTGCGACAGTACTGCGCTGTCTGGTCGGCGAGTTGCTGGTCATTCCCGACCTCGTCGGTGAAGGCGACGACCATGACATTCTTCTTCGGTGCGGAGGTGCGGTAGATCCGGGCGCTGTCAGCCGCGGCCCGAATCGCGGCGAACGTCATCTCCACCCCGGAATCGTCGACGGGCACCGAGTCGATCGCCTTGATCACCTCGACCACGTCTTCGGTCGGTTTCTTGGTGATCAGCGACACGTTTTTCCCGAAGGCGACCACGAGGTTTTCGAGATCGGGGCGGTGTCGCTGCGTGCGATCGGCGCCGAGTTCATGGAAAACGCGCTCCAGCCGACTGGCGATCTCCTTGCGCTGCGCCGACAGGCTCACCGACTGGTCGAACACCCACACGACGACCGTCGGACGCTGCCGGAGCGAAGCATCAATCTCGGCAGTCAAGCGGTCGACCGCGCCCGACGCGCCGCTGGTGGTCGCGCCGACAGCCCCCCGAACGACGATCGTCTCGTCCATCTCGGTGGCGGTGGGAAGTTCGTCGAGCGGATCGATCTGGATGTCACCGACGAGTTCCGGACTGGGCTCGACTGGCGTCATTGAAACCGTGTCGAGGACGGGGGCGAGCGACTGGGCCACGTCGGCTGACTGATCGTCGCCGGCAGCACCGGTCTCCTCCGGCATGTCGCTGACGATCATCTCCTGCGGCGCCAGATCGACCTCTTCGTCGCGCTCGAGGGGCGTCTCGATGACGGTCACCGCCGGACGCGCTGCCGGCGGCGTGGCCACGCCGACGAGGGCGAGCGTGAGGAGGAGCACGACATGGAGCACGAGGCTGGCAGCCAGTGCCGGCAGATCACGGGCGAGTCGCGCCGAGGTTGCCATCTCTCCATCGTCGGGGCCGTCCGGATCCTCCGGGGCTCCTTCTGCTGCGGTGTGGCGTGCCATGGGTTCCCCTCTGCTTCAGCGTCCCGGCCCTCCGCGAAACGGGGCTGGATCCAACCCGCATTCTACCCAATCCGTCGGGGAAAGACCCAAACCGGACCATTTTCCCAGCCGCTGGCCGACTCCGTCACGCCATCAGGGGAGGCGGAGGTCCATTCCGGCCACGAGGAGGGCGGGACTGCGGAGTTGGTCACGATTGGCCTCCCACAGCCGGCCGGCCATGGCGCGGTCGCCATAGAACCGCTCCGCCAGGCTCTCGAGCGATTCGCCCGGCCCCACTCGGACCCGCGCCGGGCGGCTTGCCGGCTCGATCGGCGCCCCCGCGCCGGCAAGTCCCCGCTGCCGGGCCGCGGGAGGAACCCAGGTGGGGGGAATGCGGAGCGAAAGCCCAATCGGCAGAACCGCCGGATCAGTGAGGCGGTCGCGGTTGGCCGACCAAATCGCCTCCGCAGCGCCGGGATGCCCGTAGAGACGGGTCGCGATCGACGTGAGATCGTCGCCGTCCCGGATCGTGTAGGTGCTCGGAGCGGACGAAGGGGCGGCCGCTGCTGCCGTCGGCAGGCCGGCGGCCGACGGAGAGCCCGTGAAGGACGGCGGCGACGCGATCTCGGCCGAGACGGTGTGGATCACCCCTGCCCCCGGCATGGGCCCCCCCGCCAACGTCGTCGCACCATCACGCGCAGGCGTGCTCACTGCCAGCGGAGCCGGCGCCGCGACGTCAAGGAGCGGGGGCGGCGGGACATCGAGGGTCGAGCGGTAGGTGCTGTTGAAGGCTGGGGGGGCGAGCGACAGATCGGCAGGCGACGCCGGAAGGACGTTCGGAGGGGGCGGAGGAGAATAGCCCGCCGAGGGAGCCTGGAGTTCGTCGGCCGGGAGGGGAAGGCTGACGGCCTCCTGGGGAGTGGCCAGATCAGGACCGTCAGCGACCGCAGAGCGGGTGTCGGGGATGCAGTATCCACCGGCCCCCGCGGGGCCCACAGCTGAAACCGGGCCCGCCCCCGCCCAGGCTGCCGGGCCCGCCGGCGATGATGCCGGCGCTGAAGCTACCGCGACGCCGCTGGCTCCTCCCAACTGGGCCTCGACGAGCCGGGTGGCCATCGGCGCGGCAAGCGACACCCCGGTCACGACCATCATCAACCCCGTCAGGAACCTGGCAGTGCGCATCATTTTTCCGGTTTCCCCGAGGCCTCGTGCGGTCAGCGAGCCATCCGGGAAAACTCTAGCCCCTCAAAGACGGGCCATAGCCCGACTGAGGCGCAGCGCAACTTCAATCCCCGTCGGCCAGGGTGCCTCGACCCGCATGGTCGGCAAAGTCGCAGGCCCCGGGGGACAATCCGCCCCCCGGGGCCCACAGATCTCAGGCGGTGCCGGCGGCACGGGAAGCCGCCGCCGCTGCACCGGCGGGGGCCTCGGCAAACCAGCGCTGCAGCCAGAGCACGATCGGGGAGGCAATGTAGATCGTGCTGTAGGTGCCGGTGATAATGCCTACGAGCATCGTGAAGGCGAAGGCGTGGATGCCCGCCCCACCGAACAGGAACAGGATCAGGGTCGCCAGAAACGCCGTGCCGGAGGTGAGGACGGTACGGCTGAGGGTCTGGTTGACCGCCTTGTCGATCATCGGGGCGGTCACGTATTGCGCCTTGCCCCGCAGTTCGCGGAGACGGTCGAAGATCACGATCGTGTCGTTGATCGAGAATCCGATGATCGTGAGCAGCGCGGCGACGACGTCGAGGCTGATTTTGAAGTCGTCGACGAGCGCCCAGCCGAGGAACGGCGCCACGTAGTGCGAGATCGCCAGGCAGGCGACCGCCACGAGGACGTCGTGAATGAGGGCCACGACCGCTGCCAGACCAAAGGCGACATTCTGGAACCGCAGCCAGACGTAGAGCACGAT
>CAMARC010000272.1 GCA_945860405.1 Candidatus Kuenenia stuttgartensis
CCAGGGTGGGGCTTTTCGAAGGCTGGAGGCCCGACGAGCCCGATCACGCGTGGGGGATGAGTCGATGCACTGTCCGTCGGGCCGTCATCATCGTGCCGTGTTGCTTTGGGCCCTGGTGGCGATCAGCCTTCTCACCCGGACAAGGCTCCACGCCGACGACGCGCTGACACTCTTCGAAACGCGGATCCGGCCGGTGCTCGTGGCACAGTGCCAGGAATGCCACCGCAGTGACGGCGCTGCGGAAGGGGGGCTCGTCCTCGACCATCGCGCTGGCATGCGAACCGGCGGGGCAGGGGGGGCGATTCTCGTTCCCGGTGCCCCGGAGAATAGCCGCCTCCTCGCCATCCTCAGGCACGAGCTTCCCGGTCTCGAGATGCCCCAAGGGGGCAAGCGTCTCGACGACGACACGCTCGCTGCCTTCTCCGCCTGGATTGCGGCCGGGGCCCCCGACCCGCGCGAGCCCCCCGCGGCTGGTCCCATCAAGGCCCCGACCGATTTCGCCGAGCGCCGCACGTGGTGGAGCTATCAGCCGCTGCTCCAACACGCCCCGCCGCAACCAGCCCGTGCCGATTGGGCCGACAACCCGATCGATCGCTTCGTGGCCGCCCGCCTCGACGCGGTCGGCCTCGAGCCGGCGCCGGTCGCTCTCCCGGAAGCGATCCTGCGGCGTCTGTCGTTCGTCCTCACCGGCCTTCCCCCCAGTGCCGAGGAGGTGCTCGCCTTCAAGGCCGATCCCTCGCCGGCAGCCTACGAGGCAGCGGTGGACAGGATGCTCGCCTCCCCCCGCTTCGGCGAGCGCTTCGCACGCCACTGGATGGATCTCGTCCGCTACTGTGAGTCGCACGGCAGCCAGGGCGACCCCGAGATTCCGAATGCATGGCGCTATCGCGATTACCTGGTGCGCGCCTTCAACGACGATCTTCCCTACAACCGCTTCGTGCGCGAGCAGATCGCCGGCGACCTGCTTGCGGATCCCCGCTGGAACGCCGCTGAAGGGTTCAATGAATCGGCCATCGGCCCGGCGCAGATGCGGATGGTGGAACTCGGCTTCGTGCCGGTCGATGCCCTCGACGATCAAGTCAAGGTGATCGAGAACCAAATCGACGTCTACTCGAAGACGTTCTTCGCGCTCACCGCCGCGTGCGCCCGCTGCCACGACCACAAGTTCGATTTCATCACGCAGGAGGATTTTTACGCCCTCTATGGGATCTTCGCGAGCAGCCGCCCTGGCCAGGTGATCCTCGATCGAGCCGAGTCCCTCGGGGCCGCCGAAGCCGAGCTCTCCACGCTCAAAGCTTCGATCAAGACGGGCCTCGTGTCAGCTTGGCTCGATGCGGCGAAAGCGCTTCCAGCCCGGCTTGCGGAGCAAACCGAGCGGATGACGCAGGCCGCAGCCCTCCGCGCCGAACACGCCGCGGTGAACCTGGCGATCGATCGGATCGAGCAGCCTGCCCGGGCCTCGGCGCTTCAGCAGCGCGGGCTCGCCCCGTTGGCCACCGCGCTCCCGGCTCCGTTTGCTCGCTGGACTTTTTCCACTGACACGCGTGACAGCGTCGGCGGTCTCGATGGCGAGTTGCTCGGCGGAGCTGTCGTCCGCGACGGCCGGCTGATCCTCGATGGTGTCGGCGCGAACATGCGCACCAAGGCGCTCTCACGCGATCTCAGTGAGAAGACGCTCGAGGCCTGGCTGACGCTTGCCAACCTCGATCAGCGCGGGGGAGGGGTGATCGGGGTCGATGTTCCAGAGGGCCGATTCTTCGATTCGATCGTCTTCGGGGAGATGAAGCCCCGTCACTGGCTGGCGGGCAGCGACTTCTTCAACCGCACCGGGGATCCGGGGGGCACAGAAGAGGCGGCCGGCCCGGAGACGATCGTCCATGTCGCCATTGCCTGGGCCGCCGACGGCTCGATCCGGCTGTACCGCAACGGCGCGCCCTACGGCCAACGGTATGCCAAAGGAGCGCTGAGGACGTTCAAAGCCGGCGGGTCGAGATTTCTCTTCGGGCAGCGTCTCTCTGACATCAATCCCCCGCTGGCCGGCGAGATCGACGAGGCACGGGCCTACGACCGGGCGCTGTCGGACGAGGAAATCGCGGCCTCCTTCCAGGCCGGTGCTGAAGGGGTGACCGACGAGGAACTCCTCGCCACCCTCGACGAAGCCGATCGGGAGACTCTAACGCGACGACGGTCTGATCGGACAAGGATTGCGGCGGAGTTGGCCGCCGCCACAACTCCCGGCGACAGTCCCCTCGCTGCTCCCATCGCCGCTGCCGGGGACGATCCAACCAGCCCCCTCCATGCCTGGGCCAAGCTTACGGCAACGCCTGCCGACGCGTGGCCCGCCACCTGGAATGGCCTCGTCACGGCGATCGATGCCGACCGCCGGGCCCGAACTGACGCCAACGCCCGTGCCACGGTGTTGTGGGACCTGCGCGGCCCCGACCATGCGTCCTGGTTTCGTCACGGCCCGGGGCTCGGGGCCGAGCCGGCGGTCAATGGGGCGTTCACGGTCGTCACTGACGGGGAGCAGGTGATCGCCGGGATCCTGCCGGCCGGCATCCACACGCATCTGCTGAGCAGTCGCCAGCCGGGGGTCTATCAGTCGCCCCGGTTCGTCATCGACAGCGACAGCATCCACCTCCGGGTGCTGGGACGCGGGGCCGTGGCCCGGCTCGTCATCGAGAACTATCCGATCGGCAATGGCGGCATCTTTCCCGCCGTCCGCCCCGACCGGGACGACCTCGCCTGGATCCGTCTCGACACCAACTACCGCCGCGGCTCGAAGGCCTACGTGGAGCTCGTCACAGACCCGGCCGAGCGCGCCTTCTTCGGGATCGCCGGGGTGATGAAAGGGGATTCTCCAGAGCCTCCGCGCGACACGTTCCTCGCAGCAGCGCCATTCCTCGCCGGTCCGGTGCCAGCAGCCCCCGCAGATCTCGCGCTGCGGATGGAGTCACGCCTCACCGAAACGATTCTGGCCTGGCGGGATGGCTCACTCGATGACGACCGTCGAGCGCTGCTCGACTTTTTCATCCGCCGCGGGATCCTCCCCACGACCCTCGCCGAGCTCCCCACGCTGCGCGAGCCGGTCGAGCGCTACCGGGCTGTGGAACGGGGCATTCCTGTCCCGCGGCGGGCGCCCGGCGTCCTCGAAGCGGCAGGGTATGACCAGGCGCTCTTCGTTCGTGGCCAGCACACCCGTCCTCTGGCCCTCGTGCCGCGGCGCGGCCTGTCGCTGTTTGCCAGCGCCCCCTATGCGCCGCAGGCCGAGGCCACAAGCGCCCCGAGCGGGCGGCTCCAGTTGGCCGACGAGGCGGTCGGGCCGGGGAAGGATCTCCTCGCCCGCGTCATGGTCAATCGGCTTTGGCACCATGTCTTCGGCCGTGGCCTCGTCGCCACGACCGACAACTTCGGGCTCCTCGGGGGTGCCCCCACGCACCCCGAACTCCTCGACTGGCTCGCCGGGCGCTTTATCGACGAGGGCTGGTCGGTGAAGCGGGCCCTGCGGCAGATGGTCATGAGCCGGGCGTTCCGCGGGTCGGCCGTGCCATCCCCCACAGCCACGCAGATCGATCCGCTCAATGAGCTCCTCTCCCATGCGCCGCTCCGCCGCCTCGACGCCGAGTCGATCCGCGATTCGATCCTCGCGACCTCCGGCCAACTCGACCTGACGATGGGGGGCCCGGGCATCGACGTCTACCACACGGCGAAGACCGAGGGGGGAGGGCCCGTCGGCCCACTCGACGGCAACCGGCGCCGCAGCGTCTATCAACGGATCCGCCGCAACGCCTCCAATCCGTTCCTCGAGGTCTTCGACGCCCCGAAGCCTTCGACCACCCGCGGCACGCGCGACGTCACCGGGGCCCCCGTGCAGGCCCTGTCGATGCTCAACGACCCCTTTGTCATCGATCAGGCGACGAAATGGGGCGCGGGCGTCGCCGCCGCGCCAGACACCGACGACGCCCGTCTGCAGGGGATGATGCTCGCTGCCCTGTCGCGTCGCGCCGACAGCGAAGAAACGGCGATCCTTCTCGCCCATCTCGCCGCCGTCCGCTCCGCCCAGGCGATCTTCCCCGACGGCACGCCCCGCCCGGCAGCCGAGATCGAGGCGCTGGCCTGGGGGGACGTGGCCCATACAATTCTCTGCCTGAAGGAGTTCATCCATGTCGAGTGACTCCCGCCGGCCGGGCCGAAGCTTGCCGATCATTCCGCGCCGTCGACTTCTCACCGGAGCCTCGACCGGCTTCGGCGCCATGGCCCTGTCGGCGCTGACGGCCCGGGGGGATCTCGGGCATGCCTCAGGAGACTCCGGCCCCAAGCCGCGCGTCCGCAGCGTGATCTTTTGCTTCATGTCGGGGGGCGTCTCGGCCGTCGACTCGTTCGATCCCAAGCCGCGGCTTGCGGTCGACCACGGCAAGCCGATGCCGGTGCCTGTCAAGCCGACGATGTTCAACGCCAACGGCACGATCATGGCAAGCCCGTGGGAGTTCAAGCGTCGCGGCGAAAGCGGCATGCCGGTGAGCGAACTGTTTCCTCAGATCGCCGGCTGTGCCGATGATCTGGCCCTGATCCGGTCGATGACGAGCCCGACCAACGAACACGCCCAGGCCAATTACCACCTCCACAGCGGCTTTTCCCTCGCCGGCCATCCCAGTGCCGGGGCCTGGATGTCGTACGGGCTGGGGAGCGAATGTCGGGAGATGCCGGGGTTTGTCGTGCTTGCCGGGGGCGGCGCTCCGCTGGGGGGCGTCGGCATCTATGGCAGCGGCTATCTGCCGGCAACGCACCAGGCGACGCTCCTCGATCCGGCAGCAGCCGAGCCGATTGCCAACATCCGGCCGCGCGAGCCACTGATCAGCCAGGAATCGCGGATGCGCGTCGTCGCCCGGCTCGACCGCCGTCATCTCGCCGTCACCGGCGACGACCCGCGCTTGGAAGCGGCGATCCGCAACGACGAAACCGCCGCGCGGATGCAGGCCGCCGTCCCCGGATTTGTCGATCTCGCTGACGAGACGGCCGCGACGAAGGCCCTCTACGGGATGGATTCACCGGTGCGGGAAACGGTCGAGTACGGCCGGCAGTGCCTCCTCGCCCGGCGCCTCGT
>CAMARC010000273.1 GCA_945860405.1 Candidatus Kuenenia stuttgartensis
TCGTCGAGATCACCTGCCCGAGCTTCGACGGCAACAACTCCCCCTGGGATCAGCATGGCCAGATCGTCCAAAACCATGCCAAGAACGCCACCGTCACCGAGCAATCGGTGGCAGCCCTGATCGTCGATCTCAAGGCCCGCGGCCTCCTCAACGAGACGATTGTCATCTGGGCCGGCGAGATGGGACGCACGCCCCACACTCCGGCCGTGACGCCCGGCTGCGGCCGCGACCACCATGTCGATGGCTATTCAATCTTCCTCGCCGGCGGCGGCTTTCGTGGCGGGATGGCCTACGGCGAAACCGACGACTTCGGCAATTCCGTCGTCGCGGATGCCGTCGACATCCACGACATCCACGCCACGATCCTCCACCAGCTCGGCGTCGATCACGAGCGGCTCACCTTCCGTCACGGCGGCCGGGATCACCGGCTCACCGACGTCCATGGCCGGGTGATCCGCGCTCTCCTCGGCTGACCAACCAGAGCCGCGCCGCCAAAATCACTCGAGGATCATGACGGCATCGGCGGGGCCGCCGAACATCGCCGGGAGGGGCATATCACGAAAGTTCACTCCCTCGCCGGAGCCGTAGCGGATCTGAAAGCGCTCGAGCGGGATCTCGGCTGGTGTCCCGCGCCGCGCGAGCGTCGCCTTCGTTTTCCCCCAGCCCCGCTTCGCCTCGTTCCCGATCACCTCGAGAGCGAGCGTGCCGGCGCGATGAGGCGTGGCGAGCATCGGCGGCACTTCGACAACGACCCCGCCGGGAATCCCCCGCACCGTCAGCTCCCGACCCTCGAACCACCCCCGGATCCCCTCCGCCCGCAGGCCGTCGCCGCGCAGAAAGACGAAACATCCGTCGTGCGAAGCGATCATGTCGGGGACGATCACGCCCCGACACCACAGCGGTTTTTCTCCGGGCGCAAAGCGGGCGAGGAGCGACTCGGTGCTCGGGAATGATCCGCTGTTACGCCGCACCGACACCCAGCGGAGCGCGGGATCGTGGGGATCACGGTCGTCGAGGCTCGCCGGCGGCTCGAGCCCGGCGGCGACATGGACGGCACTCACGAGCACGCGCACCACCTCTGGCTTGGCCAGGTCTTCGGCATGGCCGATCGAGGTATAGATCGAGCGGCCGCCGTCGGGGCGGATGAAGTCGGTGAGCACCGGCTGTGCCGGCTCCCCCGGCACCTCGCCGACGGCAAGGACGCGCGTCTGAGGGGATGCTGTTGCGATCCGGTAGAGCGAGCCTGTCTGCTCAATCGCCCCCTCGGCGGGGATGCCGGTGAGGAGCGGATCTCCGCCAGCTCCGGCGGCGATCTTCACGATCGAGCGGATCTCATTGCCGAAGTGACCGGAGTATTCGATGCCAAAGACCTCACGGTCAAACTCCCCCCACGACTCGTAGCCGACGATCGCCTCCTTCGGCTCCCAGGCATGACTCGCGGTGCGAATCCCGATCACCGGTTTCCCGGCGGCGATAAACGCCTTGAGTGCCTCCATCTCCACTGGGCGCAATCCGCGCCGGCGAGCTGAGAGGAGAAGCACGTCAGCGTCAGCGAGTCGGGTGAGGCCGGGAATCGAGTTTGGATCGTCGGCCGCGACGTGGTGCTCCACGACCTGAAACGACTGGCCCAGATGGCGATGGGCGAAGGCGGAGAGCGTGCGATGTGAGTCGTATTCCTCTTCGGCGATCGAGAGCGCCACCGTCGGCCGCGTGTCGCGGGGGGAGCGGAACGGGCTGCCGTCCCCGAGCACTTGGGCGCTCGAGATCGTCGGGCAGACGTGCCGCTCGACGTGGTCGATCATCCGGTCGGTGCCGGTGAAGTGGCTCACCCACGGCCACTGGGCGGGGTCGTACATCGTGTCGGTGAGGTCGCGGACGAGGACGACGTCGCGCCCCGACTCACCGATCCGCCGCAGCCCGAACGGCCGGCCGAGGACGCACATGTTGAGATGGACGCCGACGAGAATCACGTGCCGGATGCCGCGGGCGGCGAGCACCCGGGCCACTTCGGCGCCGTTGTCGCTGATGAAGTCCGCGGCAGCGTCGATTGGCACAAGCGCCGACTGCATCTTCCAGGGCATCTTCGGATTGCGCCCCATCCGCTCGAGCTCAGCGGCCCAGGCGGCATGCTCGGCCGGGTCGTCATCCTCGCCGCCGAGTGACTGATCGAGCGGGTATTCGGAGAGCGATTCAGCCCCGATGCCGGAGCACCAGGTGGCCTTCGCCGCCGGCGGCGGCTCGAAACCGGCCGGCAGGCTACGGGCGACGAGATCGAGGACGCGCTCCCGCGCCGGGTGACTCGCATACTCTGGCATGCAATCGCTGGGGGCGTGGATCACCGTCCCACCGGCACCTCGGACGGTGTCGCAGAGCTTCGCGATCCGCGGGGCAAACTCCTCGAGCCGCTCGACGGCCCGACGGCAGTGATGGAGATCCCAGACGTCGCAGACAATGACGGCCGTCTCCGACGCCTTCCACGGGGCAGGGGACTCGACGGTGCGCCAAAACGCCCGATCCTCCGCTCCCGGCAGTTGCCGTCGCAGCGACAGTTCATACACCCCCTCGGCATTCGGGGCCGCCACACCGACGCGCATCGACGCCGCCATGAAGACTCCCCCGATCGCCCCGATCACCACCGCAAGCACAGCATTCGCACGTTTCATCGCCATCGCCCTCCCCGATCAGCCCCCTGCATCCGGACTTCCGATGGTTGCCCGCCACCGAACCGGCAGGATACCGTACGGCGGGGGAAAGGGGGCACGACCGGAGCCCGACGACGGCCCTTCGCTCCCACGAGATCCCATCGGATCCCATCGCCCCCACACTGTTCCCCGAGGAGTTCCCCGATGCCCAAGCCTTTCCCCTCCGCCCACTCCAAGGCCACCTTCGCCGCCTCTGGCAGCCTCACCCGCCGCGACTTCCTTGCCGGTGCGGCGGGCCTAGCCGCATTCGCCCTGCCGACGATCGTCCCCGCTCGGGCCCTCGGCCTCGAGCCAGGGGTGGCGGCAGCGAGCGAACGGATCGGTCTGGGCGTGATCGGCATCGGCCCGCGCTGCCGGTATGTCCTCGGCGCCATGCTCCCCTTTGCCGACGTCCAGTGCCTCTCCATCGCCGACGTCCAGGCGTCGCGCCGCGACGAGGGGAAGGCGATGGTCGACGCCCACTACGGCAACGCCGACTGCACGACGACGCGCGACATGCTCGAACTGCTCGACCGAAAAGACATCGACGCCGTTCTCATCGCCACCGGCGACCGCTGGCACGGCGCCGCCTCGATGATGGCGGCCGAGGCGGGCAAGGACGTCTACAGCGAAAAGCCGTGCGGGATCACGATCGACATCTGCCAGCGCCTCGCCGCCACGTTTACCAAAACCGGCCGGGTGTTCCAGGCGGGCACGCAGCGGCGGAGTGTGCCGAACTTCATCAATGCGGTGAACCTCGCCCACTCAGGCAAGCTCGGCAAGCTCCAGACGCTCTACGCCTCGGCCTACGAGCCGGTCCTCAAAAACGACTGGCTCGCGGCTGAGCCAACGCCCCCGGCCGAAGTGTGCGACTGGAACCGGTGGCTCGGGCCCGCGGCCTGGCGCCCCTACAACCGCGAATATGTCGGCGGCGGCTGGCGCGGCTACCACGACTTCGACTCCGGCGCCCGCCTCCTCGACTGGGGCGCTCACACCGTCGACCTCTGCCAGTGGGCCAACCGAGCCGACGACACCGGCCCGGTCGAGTTCGACCCTCAAGCCACGGCGATGCATTGCGTCTATCCCAACGGCGTCAAGCTCATCATCGACTTCCTCCCCACGCCGTTTGGCGATCGCGCGCCGAACTGGAACACAAAGCTCGGCACCTGCCCGGTGAAGTTCGTCGGCGACGCCGGCTGGGTGGAGACCGGCGACGCCGGCGGCACTGACGTCTCGCCCGGCCTCGAAGCGGAAGTTGGCGAGGCCACAAAGAAGCTCGCCGGCACCGACGCCGCCCTCCATGCCCGCAACTTCTTCGACTGCGTGAAGTCGCGAAAGCCGACGGCCGCCAATCCCGAGGTGATGCGCCGCTCGCACGTCGCCTGCCACGCGGCAGCGATCGCCTGGATCCTCAAACGAAAGCTCCGCTTCGACCCAACGACGGAAATGTTCCTCACGACCGACGGGAAGCCCGACCAGGAGGCCAACGGCCTGAAGTCGCGCCCCGAGCGGGATTGCTTTGCGGTTTGACGGTTTACGCCGTGGCTGTCCGGGACGTCGTGGCGGCCGCTCGGGGTCGGCAGTGCCCTGTCGCCGGACGTTCGCTGCGGCCCTCCGTGGCCTCCGCTCACTCGGCGCCGCCTGCGCTTCGCCATCCACGGCTCCGCTTGCCGGCGACGCCGGCTCCCAGGACACCGCCGACCCCTCGCTGAGTTCTCAACTCGATAATCTCTGACGAACAGGACTACTCCGATGTTCGGCCCATTCGGTTCGCACAGTCGACACGACATCGCGGCATCATTTATCGCCGTGGCATTGTTACTCCTCGCCATTTCCTGCGAGGCGATTGCCGAAGATCCGGTCGAAATCGCCCTTTCGCTCCATCCGGCACGGATCGACCCCTTCGCCGCGCCGCCCCGGCTCCTTCCCGCCGATCCCGACCTCAAGCCGGGCAACGCGGCGGTCGTGCTCAACGGGCTCATGGCTGAGCGGCAGGGATACTGGAGCGTTTGGGACACGATCTACGACGATGCCCGGCTAACCGTTGGCGACCCACGGATCGCTGCCACGGAGGTGGCCGGAATCATTCCCGACATGATTCGGGCCGGTCTGATTCGGGATGCCGATTGGAACCACCCCGTGCGCGAAGACGGCGCGAACGTCTACCTCGGCGACATGCAGATGGTCAGAGGACTTCTTGAACGGCCCCTGACGATCTGGATCAAGCAGAAACTCGCCGAACATGATCTGAGCGCCGCGACCGAAGGAATCCGTACGCAGTTGGCATGCGCCCGGCACATGGGTAATGCGCCTTTCTTCATCACCGCCATGCAGGCTCACGCCGTTGGCACGGTGGCCATCGACAACCTCGAATACCTCGTTGCACAACCGGGCTGTCCCAATCTCCGCTGGTCG
>CAMARC010000274.1 GCA_945860405.1 Candidatus Kuenenia stuttgartensis
GGGCGGTTGCAGTCGACCATCCGATCGTCGAGCCGGATGAGAAGCGTTTCGATTCCCTCAGCACGGGCGATGTCGATCCGCTGGCCGTCGATGCGGGCATCGATGATCCCGCCGCTGCGGGGGGCGTCGGCGGGGAGGGCGAGCCACGACGAGCTCGCGCGCGAGGTGCCGGTCGGCTGCCAGACGACCCGGTCGGGAACCGGATTGCGGATCTGCTTCGCCATCCAGGGAAGGGCCGCGGCGTCGTCGCTATCCATCCAATGCCCCTTCCCTTCGTGGATCTTCACGAACGTCTCGTAGCCGTTTGGGTCGGCCGCACGAAAGGCTTCCAAGGCTCGGCCGTAGTCGGCGCCGATCTTGGCCCGGTCGTAGGCGGCGTCGAGGGCGCCCACCTGAAGCGCGAAGGGGACATTCCGCACCGGCTCGAGCGAGACGCCGTTGGGGTGGCCAGCCATCATCGCCGCCGCCGCCCAGTGGTCGGCCATCCGGGGGGCGAGCTGATAGACGCCGTCGCCACCGGCCGAATAGCCGAGGACAGAGACGCGATTCGGATCGACCTCCCCTGTGATCACCAGATCCTCGATGAGGCGGTGGAAGAGCCGGTCGATGTGGGCTTCGTGCCAGAGATTCCAGGTGTTTGTCGGGGCTCGCGGGGCGACGTAAATCCCCTCGTCGAGCGTGTAGAGCTTCTTTTGGTTTTCCCACTGCTGATCGTTGACGCGCGCCGGAGCCCCGCCGCCGCCATGGAGCGAGATCCAGAGGGAATGCCCCCGCGGGGGCTTCTCGCCAAAGGTCTTGAGGAAGAAAGGCATGACGAGGTCGCCGTCGCGGAGTTCACGGGCCTCGATCTCGGCTTGGCACTCAGCGCGCTTCGCAGCCCGATGGGCCTCCCAGAGGAGATCGCGGGCTGCGATGGCATCTGGGTTTGTGAGTGGCACGTCCGCCCAGGCTTCCTTGGCCACGCTTTCAAGCGCCGCCCCGGGCTCGGCAAGGGCCCCCCGGAGCGATTCCAGGGCCTGCGCCGAAGCCGCCGCGTCCGCGGCCTGGGCGTTCGAGATCGCGCCGGGAATCGCCCCGGCGACGACAATCCCGGCGACACAGGCCCAAAACAAGCACAAAACACAAGGGCGACGCATCGGTTCTTCTCCCGGAGCCTTTTCTTGATTTTCTGACTGAGAGAGCGGCGGAGGATCGGCACACGAGTCTAGCCAGCGTCGCCTTGCATCAGGACCACGATCCTGGGGACAATTTTTGAAGCTCAGTCGTGCCACCGCCTCCCTTGCCGAGACGCCCCATGCCATCCGCAATCTCGCTTCCCGGCATCCGGCTCCTCGACCGACGCGGCTTCCTTCGTGATACAGGCTCTGGCCTCGGCGGGATCGCGCTGGCCTCGCTGTTGGGGACGGCCGCGACCGGCGCGGAGCCGCCGATCCGCCCCGCGATCGATCCGGCCCGGCCGCTCGCTCCCCGCGTTCCCCACTTCCCCCCCCGGGCGAAGCGCGTCCTTGTGATCTTCTGCTCAGGGGCGATGTCGCAGGTCGACACGTTCGACTACAAGCCCGAATTGCTGCGGCGGCATGACACGCCGCTGCCGGAAAGCGTGTCAGGGGAGAAGGTGATCACGTTCCAGGGGGAACAGGGCAACCTCATCAAGCCGCAGTGGGAGTTTCGCCCCCGTGGCCAAAGCGGCACGATGACAAGCGACCTGCTCCCGCGCCTGGGGGCCCTTGCCGATCGGATGTGCTTCATCCATTCGATGACAGCGAAGTCGAATACGCACGGCCCGGCCGAGAGCCAGATGGCGACCGGCTTTACACTCGACGGCTTCCCGAGCATGGGAGCCTGGACAACCTACGCCCTGGGGAGCGAGTGCGACGATCTCCCGGCGTTCGTCGCCATCCCCGACCCGCGCGGCGTGCCGCAGATCGGCCCGCGGCAGTGGGCGAGCGGCTTTCTCCCCGCCGTCTTCCAGGGGACGCCCCTGGGCGCCGACCGCCCCGTCCCGAATCTCGCCCGCCCCGCCTCGCTCTCGGAGGCGACCGACGGGGCGACGCGCGACTTCATCCGCAAGCTCAATGACGACCACCTCGCCCGCAACCCCGGCGACAGCGATCTCGCCGCCCGGATCGCCGCGTACGAACTCGCCGGCCGGATGCAGCTCTCGGCCCCGCGTGTCGCCGATCTCTCGGGTGAGTCAGCCTCGACGCTCACAAGCTATGGCGCCGACGACGCCGCCAATCCCACCAAAGCCCGCTTTGCCCGCAACTGCATCCTGGCCAGAAAGCTCCTCGAGCAGGGGGTGCGGTTCGTGCAGCTCTTTAACGGCGCCTATGCGATGGGGGAGGGGGTAGGGAACTGGGACGGCCACAAGACGCTCGTCGACCAGTATTCCGTTCATGGCCCGATCCTCGACCAACCGGCGGCGGCGCTCCTCGAGGATCTCGAAGCCCGCGGGCTCTTGGACGATACGCTCGTCGCCTTTGTGACCGAGTTTGGCCGGATGCCGACGTTTCAAAAGGGGGCCAGCGGCCGCGATCACAACCCTGCCGGCTTCACCGTCTGGCTCGCCGGCGCCGGCGTGAAGCGGGCCTGGCACCACGGCGCGACCGATGAGTTTGGCTGGAAGGCGGTCGAGGATGTCTGCACGATCTACGACCTCCACGCCACGATCCTCCACCTCCTCGGTCTCGACCACACGCGCCTTTCTTACTATCACAACGGCATCGAGCGCCGGCTGACCGACGTCCACGGTCACGTCATCAAAGGCGTGCTCGCCTGACGAGGAGCCGCATCGCTGCCAGACATCACTCTGCCGGCGGCAGATGACGGGCGAGATCCATGCTGTCGTGCAGCACGCGGACGATCTCGACCGCCGAGTCTCTCCGGAGCCTGAAGATGAGGAAGTGCCGCGGCGTGATCACCCTGCCTGCAGCGGGAGGGACGCGATTCCTGGAATGGGCAAGGTGATACGTCTGTACTCCCGCAGCAATCTCGGGCCGTGTCTCGACACCTACCCGAGCCGGGTCAACGGTGAGATCCTCGATTGCCTGGACGATCAGCGTTGCGTAGCGGCGGCGGGCCGCATCGCCAAAGGCATCGGCAGACCAAGCAAGGATCTCAGCGAGGTCAGCCTCCGCTGCCGGAGCAAGAATCACCTTCCAGGGCCGGCTCATGTCCGACGCCGCGCCGACGCCGCCGGCTTCGGTTCCCCGAGGCCATCAAGATGCTTGGCGAGGTTCTTGGAAGTTTTGAACTCGACGCCGCGGCCCTGGTCGAGCTGATCGAGACCGGTCTTTGCCAACCGTCGCAGGGCGGCAAGCTTGGCCCCATCCTCGGCGGTCTGCTGCTGGAGGAGCCGGAGACCGGCTCGCATCACCTCGCTGGCGTTGCGATACCGCCCCGCTTCGATCTGCTCATCGATGAAAACATCGAACGAATCCGTCAGATTCACGTTCCGCGTCGGCATGATTCCCTCTTGGAAAAAACTCCGACACACCTTGCGTGGCATCGGCGAAAAGGACCACTCCATCGCCTTCAACCACGGCGACGCCAGGACGCCCGCCACAAGCTGCAGACTACCCCCGATTGGCAATATCTGCCAATCGGGAACCAACGCCCCACAATCCCCTGGGGCCACGAGCGGTACGGAAGAGCCTGCGGGGTCCGTCAGGAATCGACGCTGTAGACCTGCACGCGGCCCCAGGAGGGCCACTGCCCATCCTTCGGCCCCGGCTGTGATTGGGCGCCTCCGAGGACAAGCCGCTGGCCGTCGGCCGTGAACCGGGCCTGGGTGATCCGCTGCTTCGTGTCGAGCGACGTGACGAGGCTGCCGTCGGCGGCGGAGAAGAGGGCGAGATTCCAGGTTCCCTGGGCCTGCCGCCCCGCCATCACGAAGTGGGCGCCGTCGGGAGCCCAGGCGAGCGCTTCCATGAGCCCCGAGCCATGCTGGCCGTCGTGAATCTGGTCGATTTTTTCGCCCTTCCGCCAATCCCACCGCTGCCAGGTCATCTTGCCGTTGCCCGCCATCGGATCCCCCATCGGCCCCATGCCGCACACGAGGAGCGATGCGTCGGACGGGGCGAAGGCGAGGGCGTAGATGCCGCCGCAATAGTGATGGCTCTTCGTCGTTCCCCAGGAGGTGAAGTCGGGAGAGGTAAAGCGACTGACAGGCTCAGCGCCGCCCCCCTCGCCGAACTTCCACACCCGCACCTCGCCGAGCATGTTTGCGGCGGCAAGATGGAGGCCGTCGCCACTAAAGCCACAGCAGAGCACCGGCGGCTGATGGTCAAACTCCGCAACGAGATTGCCGCTCGAGGTGTCAAACACTTTGACCCCCGGCTCGGTAGCGGCGGCCGGCTCGTATTTCCAGCCCCCGGCAAGGTACTGCCCGGTGCAACTGGCAACTCGGCTGCCGTCGGGAGAAAGGGCGAGATCCCAACTCCAGAATCGATGCGCCGGCACGGCCCGCGTCACCGCCCCACTCTCGAGATCGTGCCAGAGCAGCTGCCCGTCGTAGCCGCCGGAGACGAGCGACCTTCCATCGGGGAGCAGCGCGCAGCCGCTGGCATACGAACCATGCACCCCCGCGAGCGCCACCTGCGCGCCCGACTGCGGATCGATTCCGATGACGCGCCCATCGGCGCAAGCAGCAAAGGCACGACTTCCGTCGGGGGCGAGCGCCAGGCCGAAGACGCCGGTGGCGAGCGCGGAATCGTGGAGGAGGGTGAGCTTCATCGGTTCACGCTAGCAGGTCGCTGATCGGCGCCTTCCCGTTCTCGACGAGGTGAAACGTCGGCAATCCCGGCAGATCGTACCCGGCGTGGGGATCGAGCCCGAGGGCCGTGAAGATCGTGGCGAAGAGATTTTGCTCGTCGATCGGCTGGCCGACGACGTCGACACCATCAGCATCGGTACCGCCAACAACCACGCCGCGGCGGAGCCCGCAGCCGGTCATCATCAGGCTCCAGGCGTTCGGATAGTGGTCGCGGCCGCGAGCGGCGTTGAGCCAGGGGGTGCGGCCAAACTCCCCCATCGCGATCACGAGCGTCGAATCGAGGAGACCACGCTCTTCGAGATCACGAACGAGATGAAAGAG
>CAMARC010000275.1 GCA_945860405.1 Candidatus Kuenenia stuttgartensis
TCCTCGGCGGCGCGGTCGGCTTCATCGTCATCGCCTTGTTCATGCCGCTCATCAAGCTGATCACCGACCTGTCGTAAGGGAGCCCGTCGAACGGGAGAGAGTCATGGTGCGTAGAAACTCAGGCGTCCTATCGGCCGGGAGAGCCCGTGGTGGCTTCACGCTCGTGGAGCTGCTCGTGGTGATCATCATCATCGCGATCCTCGCGGCGATCGCGGTTCCGGCGGTGATGCGGGCGACGGCGACGGCGCAGAACGCCCGGATCAAGACCGAGATCGACATGCTCCACATGGCGATCCAGCAGTACAAGAATGAGTATGGGAGTTATCCGCCGTGCGCGGATGTCCCGAGCGGTGCGATCCTCAAGCACATCTCCCGCATCTTCCCGCGGATGCCAGTGGCGAACATGAGCCTCACTCTGCCGACGGCAATGCAGCCCAACACGGCGATCTATCTCTGGCTCTCCGGCTACAACACCGACGATCCGACAAACCCCCTCGTCGGGGCCGCCAAGAAGATGTTCGATTTCGACACCAGCCGGGTTTCGAGCAATCAGTTCGCTGCCCCCTCGAAGCCCAACAGCCCCTACATCTACATCGACTCTGCCCACTATCCCATCTACGACAGCACGGCCTCCTCCCCGGCCGGCCCTTTCGGTGGCATTTACTACTCGCACCGCGCCGCGACGAAGGCAGTTCCTAACTTCGTTACCCCGACCCAGCCGTACGCCAATGCCGACTCCTTCCAGATTCTGTCCGCCGGCCGCGACGAGAAGTTCGGTACCGACGACGACCTCTCGAACTTCTGGCCGAGCACGCGCAAGGATTACCTCGACAGCCTGAAATGAGCCCTGCCCCGGAGCGATCGCTCCGCGAGGATTTCCCATGCACGCTTTCAGCCATCCCCGTCGCCTCGCCTTGCTCGCTCTCCCGGGCGCCAGGCGGGCGTTCACGCTCATCGAGCTGATGGTGGTGATCGTGATTCTCTCGATCCTCGCGAGCCTCATGCTCTCGGGGCTCAACGGTGCCCGGCAGCGGGCGAAGATCGACAAGACGCGGAGCACGATCCGCAAGCTCCACGAGATCGTGATCCCGCTCTATGAGAGCTATGTCGAGAAGCGGTATTCGCCGATTGCCACGGTGGCCGACAGAAAGACAACGATCGCCGCGAAGCAACTTTGCTGGAAGCGAATGCTGATGACACTCGACATGCCCGATCAGTGGGCCGACGTCGGAATTCCGGCATTCGGAGCAACGGTGAGTTCGGTCGGTTATACACCTTCGGCTGCTTCCTTTCGCTACGCGGCCATCAAGAGTGGTCTGCCGACCCTCTCCCCCGCCTACGAGAGCGCGGAATGCCTGCAGATGATCGTCGTGCGTGGTGGGTTCGCCCCGGACGCCGTCGAGCAGTTCCGCTCAGACGAGATCGGCGACTTCGACAAGGACGGGGCCGCCGAGTTCCTCGACGGATGGGGCCGGCCGATCTCGTTCATCCGCTGGCCGGCCGGGGCAGATTGGTCGGTAGTACAGCAGACCGCCGCCAACGTCGCCGCCGCCATCACAGCCGGGACGCTTCCAGCAGGATCCAAGCCGGCCCCCGATCCCATGGATCCCCTCAAGGTAAGCGCCGACAACATCAACGATGCGAACTCAACCTACGACACTGCGCTCATTCCGTTGATCTATTCGGGTGGCCCGAACAGCTCCCTCGACGATCCGACGCCGACGGGGGGTGATTACGGACTTAACACGTCGCGCATGGTGGCTGCCTCAGGCTGGCTACAAGGCGTCGACCCGACCTCGGCTTCGTTCGTGACGCAAGTCTCGGGCGCTCTGGGCAAAACGCGGCGGCCGACGTCGCCACCATGGGTAGGTGCCGTCAATCCGACCGATCCGCTCGCGGCCCGCGCGGCTCGCGACAACATCACCAATCACGACCTCATCACGAAGTAGCCAGGTGGGCGCTATGGCCCGTATCCTCCATCGCCGCGCTGGCATGACGCTCATCGAGTTGCTCGTCGTCGTTGCCATCATCGGCCTTCTCGCCGTGACGGTGCTGCCGAATGTCGCATCCACGACCGAGAACCGTCGCAGCCGTGAGGCAGCGCGGGTCGCCTCGACATTCGTCGCCCGAGCTCAGTCGCGGGCCATCGGTCGCCCTGAATGGGCCGGCGTGTCGTTCGTGCGCCCTCCGACGAATGCCAACGCTACCTACGCGATCGACCTGTATCAGTCGAGCGTGCCGCAGGTCTACCGCGGCGAATCGACAGGCTCGTCGGTGACGATCCCGCAGGATTCCTCCAATCCGCTGTTCAATGCGGGATTCAAGCGGTCGGTCACATGGTCGGATGGATCGCCACTTCTGCCGGCGGCCCGAAACGTGACCGACGGGGACTTGATCCGATTCAATGGAAGCGGTCCCTGGTACGAGATCGCTGACCGTGCTGCCAGCGTGCAACTACGCGGCGCCAATGGCTTCGGCTCTGCGGCCGAGATGTCCGGCCAGACAGAGCGCAATACACCGTGGCCAACCCTCGGAGTCGCCCAGCCCTTCGAGATCCTTCGTCAGCCCGTCCGCAGCGGTCAGGCCTTCACGATACCGGACGGCCGCTGTGTCGATCTTGCGTGGTCGGGTTACGGCAACTCGACGTACAACCGATTCATGACACCGGGAACGCCAATCTCGGCGGTCACCGTCCTCTTTGACGCGACCGGCCGCGTCAGGCAAATCTTCACCGAATCGACTGCGACGGATGGATCTGCGTCATCCACGCGGCAAACCTTCGCAGGACCGGTGTTCCTGCTCGTTGGACGCGTGGACAGGGCAGCGAACAATCCCTGGGCCAACGCCGGCTACGACCCCGCCGACGATAGCAAGGGGTTTAACTGGCAATATGGCGACTCCTACTGGATCGGCATCGACCCAGCCAGTGGCATCGTCAAGACCGCGGAGTGCATGCCGATCCGCGCCGCGATCGACGTGACGAATGCAACGGCCCTCACGGCCGCGCTGTCGACATCGCAGCAATTCATCCGCTCCGAAATCACGGCTGGAGGAAGGTGACCATGACCATTCCAACCGCCCGTAGGGGCATCACGCTCATGGAGGTGCTGATCTCGATCGGCATCCTCGCCATCGGCCTGACGAGCGTCGTCTCGCTCGTGCCTGCTGGACAGTCTCAGGCGGCGAGGGCCGTCATTCTCGATCGGGCCGCGACGGCCGCCGCCAACGGACTCGCCGACGCGGTCACCTTCGGGCTCACCCGGGCCGACTCCGTGGTCATCTCAGGGACGTCCGCCAGCCTTACCGGCGCCGTCTGGGTCTTCGATCCCGCCATCCAGCGGATTGAAGCGGACAGGGGAGCCGCGCCCCTTTCCTTATGGCCAAATGGAAACTTTCCGAATGCCGTCGGGGCGGTGCTCAAGACCACGGGAATCTACTCGTCGGCGGCACCTCCGTCGGGAGTCGCGGCGCCGTGGCAGGCCACGCGTCTCTATGCACAAGATCGGGATGACGTGGTGCTAGCGCCGGGGAGCGGCGCTGACGATCCTCCGATCAACACTCAGATCAGCGGAGTGCGAGCATTCCAGGGACGAATGTCGAGCCTCTACTCGCTGGCGCTCGCCGACAACTTCGGAGCGCGGCCGCCGGTCGGGGGCGACGTGGCGAAGCTCACGGTCGTTGTGTTTCATAACCGGGCCTCCACCGACGAGACCGGGCTGACCGTGCCTGCCTTTTACGACGACGCCACCCAGTCGCTGAGGATGAACGTCGCCGACATCCCCGCGGGCCGCACGTTCAAGGAGATCATTCGCCCCGGTGTCGTGGTCTACGACCCGGAAAAAACGAACAGATTCAACCAATACCAGCGCTGGAGCCAGATCCTGATGGCAAGCGTGGACGACTCCGCAGGGGGCGGGACGATCCGCGCCTTCGTGACTTTCGCGAGTCCGCGACCCAACCCCGGCTCGACGGTCCGCGTGCTTCTCGATTCCGTGGGGATGGCCGAGCAGATGATCGTAGTCGAGGGCTCGAGTGCCTATTCACGCTGAGCACCACCTCCCGCCTTCTCGAATGACCGTCGCCACGCCGGGCAAGCGGCTGGCGACCCAGTGGAAGTCCTCGCAACCATGAACGCCTCACACTTTTTTCAACCGTGCCGGATCAGACAGCGACGGGGCGTTTTGCTGCTCGTCGTTTTGTCGATGCTCACGCTGTTCATGATGCTCGGGGCGGCTTACCTCGTTGTGGCGACGAGGGCCCGCGAGACTGCCAAGTCGTTTTCGAGGCTGTCGCTCCGCAGCGACAACGTGCGCCTCCCCCATTCGCAGATTCTCGACACCGTCATGCTGCGGGTGCTGCGCGGCAACGTCAGCCCCACCGGCAATAGAAATAGAACACTTTCGTTTGAGGTGGCCCAGCCTCAGCCATCCGGCGTCGTCTCCACTGCGCTCGAGTCGCTCCTCGCCGACAAGTACGGCTACGACACGCTACAGGCCGATGCCGTTCCTTCTGCCAGCGAGGGGGGCAATTTTGCGGTTTATGATCAGGCGCCCCTCCTGACGATTCCCGCCGCCCACCTCACGACAGCGCCCACAGGGCCGTTCGCGGCCCCTGATCTCAATGGGCGAATCGTCACGATTCTCGGCCCAGGCCGTGAACCGAGCAGCCATCGGATCCTGCGAGCCACGGAGAACGCCGACGGAAGCTTTCGACTTCAGGTGGACAATCAGCCCCGTAACCGCCCGTATCAGCCGGTTCCGGTGGGAACCACGTGCAAACTGGTGATCAACGGCCGCGAGTTCACCGGCGATGGAACTCGTACATCCCCCCACGAGCCTTGGGACGGCTTCGACGATCAAAACTCCTTTCTCGCGCACATCGCGCCAGCCGACAACTCTCCCGATCATGCGCCCGGCGCAAGCCCGCCGCTGTCACCGTCGATCTCGTCCTCGATCGTGAAGAAGGTCGGATTCGTGCAGTCCGGCTCCTCGGCGGCCGTGCTCGGAACGCTGTCGCTCGTCCATTCATCGGGGTTCGCCTACGGTGCAGACAACGACAACGATGGCA
>CAMARC010000276.1 GCA_945860405.1 Candidatus Kuenenia stuttgartensis
CGACGGTCGCAAGAAGCTCGTCCTCGTGGCCGGCAACGCCAGCCACGGCCCCGGCGAGCACGAGTTCCGTGCCGGCGTGAAGCTCCTGGAAAAGTGCCTCGATTCGAGCGGCGGCAAGCTCGTCACGGCCGCCTATGACCACGGCTGGCCGGCCGATCCGACCGCCTTCGACAATGCCGACGGGATCTTCTTCTTCGCCGACGGCGGTGGCGGCCATCCCGTCCTCCAGAGCAACCGGCTGGCGATGGTCGACGCGCTGGCGAAGCGGGGCGTCGGCATCGCTTGCCTCCACTACGCGGTGGAAGTGCCCAAGGAGAAGGGTGGCCCTGAGTTCCTCAACTGGATGGGGGGCTACTTCGAGCCCCACTGGTCGGTGAATCCCCACTGGATGCTCGCCAAGACGGAGCTTGCCAAAGATCATCCGATCACGCGTGGTGTGAATCCGTTCGAGACCAACGACGAGTGGTACTACCACATGCGGTTCAAGGAGCCGCAGTCGAAGGTGGTGTCGATCCTCTCGGCCGTCCCGCCGGACGACACCCGCGAGCGTCCCGATGGCCCCCACAGCAACAACCCCACCGTCCGGGCCGGCAAGGGGAGCCGCGAGGTCCTCGCCTGGGCGTACGAACGTCCCGAGGGGGGCCGCGGCTTCGGCTGCACCGGCGCCCACTTCCACCGCAACTGGGCCAACGACGACTTCCGTCGCCTGATGCTCAACGCGCTGGTGTGGACGACGGGCTTGGATGTCCCCGCCGAGGGGATCGCCAGTGGCGTCACCCCCGATGACATGGCGGCGAACCTCGACGCCAAGGGGAAGTGAGCCGAGCTGTCGCGCACGAGAGCGACAACATGATTCGACGCGGGGCGGGGGCCTCTCCCCCGCCCCGCTTTTTTCAAACGACACAGCCCAGACCGATTCAATAGCCCCTCTCAGGAGACTCTTCCGTGCCTAAGCTTTCCGTCGATGGCGTCGGTGATTTCGAAGTTCCCGCTGGCAAGCGGCTGGTCAACGCGCTCGTCGACGAGTGCGGGGTCGATCAGCTCCATGCCTGCGGCGGCAACGCCCGCTGCACCACCTGCCGGGTGGAGTTTGTCGCCGGCGAGCCGGCCGCGATGACGAAGGCGGAAAAGAATGTTCTCGACGCGAAGGGGATCACGACGCCCGGCGTGCGGCTCTCCTGCCAGATGGTCTGCAATCACGACATGAGCCTGAAGGCGCCGCATCGCCTCGCCGGCTCCGGCCGCGTCGATGCCGGTAAGCGCCCCGCCGACGCCCTCGAGCCGCAGCCGGTGGAGTGGGTGTGAGCGACTCGCTCGCCTACGCGATCTAGAAAAGCACCCCGCGTGACGCCGCCAGCGAGGGGTCGCCCGTGCTCCGAGAGCCGGCCTCGCCGGTCAGCGCAGCCCGGAGGGCGAAAGCGCAAGCGGCGCGGAGAGAGCCGAGGCCAAGGATGGCCGAGGCGAACGTCCGGCGACGGGGTACGGGCGACCCCGAAGCCACGTTTGAGATGGAACCCTGGGTGGCGAGCCTGTGGGTGGTCCGTCGGCGGGGCCGGCAAAAGTTTCGTCGTGACTCGGAGGACCTCGTCACTCCTCAAGCGTTCGCCGATCCCCGCCTCGCCGGCGCGCGACGAAGTTGTCGGTGACGCTTTGCAGCGAGCGTCGCGCCTCACTTCGCCCTGAAGAGCTTGAGCACGATGCCGGCCACGTCGCGGGCGTGGAGGGGCTCCGAGCCAATCACGTCGGGGCGGGAGCAAATCAGGATCGTCTCGTGGGGATCATCGGCGTCGATCGCGCCGTGCGAGCCCTTGACGAGGTTCGTGTCGAGCGGGATTCCGAACGGCATCCCCGGCGGCGGCGGTGCGGTGCGGTCGATGAACATCTCGAGCGGGTCGTAGCCCGGCTTCTTGTGGATGTCGATCGTCCGGGCGAAGGTTGGGGCCTTGTTGACGTCGACCCACCACGGATAGGCAAACCAGGCCTCCGGCGTGCTCTCGAGCACGACGTCGCCACAGTGGCTGGCCAGCGCCGGCACGGGGGTGTCGGAGAGCGCCGCGCCCACCAGCGCCGTGCCAGAGTAAACCTGCTTTACGCCGCGACGGGTGTCGAAGAGGGTGTGGATCTGCTGCACGAGCCGATCACGCTCCTCACGCGCCAGGCCGAGCTTGAGAAAGACATGGGCTACCTGGTGATCAGCCAGCGCCCAGGCCCGGCTCTTCTCCATGTCGATCAGCTCCCCGTCGGGGGAATCCTTGACGACGAGCAAGCCGACATCGCGGAGGATGCGGTTGATGAAGACGGCGTGCGTCACCGGGCGGATCCGGTATTCGCCAGCCACGACGACAACGAGATTCTCCACACCCACGAGCCGGCCATATTCCTCGACGAGGGCCCCGATCTCGGCGTCGAGCTCGCCACAGGCGGCGTGGGCGGCGTCGCTGTCGGGGCCTTGACGCTGCGCGGCGTAGTCGAGGTGGGGGAGATAGACGACGGCGAGATGCGGCGGCGCATCTTGGGCGGCGGCGAGGAAGCTCTTCGCGATCCAGCGCGAAGAATCGATGCCGGCCAGCGGGCCCCAGAACTTGTGGAGGGGGAAGTCGCCGAGGCTTTCGCGGAGGCTCGCGTAGAGCGGCTCCGGATTCGTGTGGCACCACATCGTCTCGGTGCCGTCGGGGTTGTGCTTCGGGGCCGGGAGGCAGACGAGATCGGCCGTGGCGTGCTTCGACTGGAGGATGAACCAAGCCGCGGTGCGGAGCTCCGGTCGGCTGGCCTTGAGACGGTCCCAGATCCTCGGGACCCGGTGGACCGAGTCGGGGCTGATCCACATTTCGAGTTCGTGCTCGTCGCGGTCGTAGACGCCGTTGGCCACGATCCCGTGCTTCCGCGGCGTGCCGCCGGTGGTCAGCGTGGCCTGCACCGGGCAGGTGACGGCGGGAAAGCAGGGCGCGAGCGGCACCTTCCCGCCGAGCGCGGCCAGGCCGGCCACAACCGGCATCCGAGCGAGGTCTTCAGGCCGCAGGCCGGGCACCGAGAGGAAGAGGACATGGAGCGGCTTGGGGTCGGCGGCGTCGGTCATCGGTAGCTCCGGGGAGAGTGAACGGGGGCTGGATGAAGATGGCGGGCGAGAAAGGAAAACGACTCGCGGGCGGTGTCGAGCCAGCGGTGGGACTGGCGGGGAAGCTCGACATGAAGCCCCCCGTCATAGCCGGCGGAGGCGAGGAAGGGGAGCAGGGCGGCAAAATCGACGTCGCCAGCCCCGAGGGGGAGATGATCGTGCCGGCAGGCGAGCATGTCGTCGACATGGACGTTGACGATGTTCGCCGCGAAGGGCTCAAGCCTCGCCGCGAGGGGCCACTCCCCCAGGCATTCCAGATGGCCGAAATCGACGGTGAGGCCGAAGCACTCGGGCGCCCCGAGGCGGTCGTGGAGCATGGCCCACCGGGCAACCGTGTCGATCACCATCCCCGGCTCTGGCTCAAATCCCAGTTGCACGCCGCGCTTCGTCGCCCGCTCGATGACGGGCCCGAGGCCGGTGCAGAGCCGGTCGAGGATGGTCGCCTCGTCGGCGGCATCGCGCCCTACGCCTGACCAGAGGGAGAGGCAGGGAGCGTCCGACCCGATGCCCGACCCGGCGCCCGAATTGGCGTTCAGTTCGGCGGCGAGATCGACCGCAGCGAGCAGGAAGTCGACGCGGCGCTTGCGGGCGGAGGGATCGGGGGAGACGAGCGTCGGCTCGTGCTTGTGGAGGGGATCGAGGAGATGGCGGGCGCCCGATTCGATGACGCAGGCCATCCCCGCGCGGGCGAGGAGCGAACGCCAGCGATCGATCTCGGCGGAGAGGCCGGCGAGGCTGACTGTGGCTATTTCCTCGAAGAGACCGTGATCGGGGGTGAGCGCTAGCGACCGATAGCCCAGGTCGGCGAGGATCGCGACGGCGTCGGCCGGTGGCACGTCGCCGATGCTGTTGGTGTTGAAGCCGGGGCGCATGGCGGCGGCGGATGCCGGTCAGGTGGGGGGAATGAAACGCCGCAGGAGATGGAACGGCGCGAGGAGCGCGAGGATCACGACGGCCCAGGGCTCGCCGCAGACGGAGAGCACGAGGATCGCGTCGAGCGTGATCAGCGACATGATCGCATTGCCAACCGCCGCGCGGACAGCCTGCGGCACGGGGTTGAGGACGCCAGTGGCGGCGCGGAGGAGGATCGATGCCGACACCATCGACCAGAGGACGGCCCAGGCGGTGAGCCGGTCGACCGCCATCCCGGGCTGAATCGTGCCCGCCCAGGGAATCGCGCCGGTGGAAGCCCGCACTCCGAAGAACGCACCACAGCCGGCAAGCAAGAGCCCCAGGGCCATCACGGCCGTGGCCCGCGCCAGCGCCGCTCTCCTGCTCGTCGTCGCCTCGTCGCGGGCGTAGAGCGTGATCCCTGCCACGTAGACGGCGATTCCCACCGGGATCAGCCAGTGGGGCGGAAGCAGGGGGCCACCGGCGGCCGACATTCCCAGAAGCCAGTTGAGGCCCCGGCAGAGCCCCATCACGGCCGGGCCGAAGGGGGTGCCCTTCGCATGCCGGTCGTAGGTCCAGATGGCGGCGGTGAGCCCCGCCCCGACAAGCGCCGGCGCCGGATACCCCGAGGCAAAGGCCGCGGCGCAGGCACAAAGTCCAGCGAGCGCTAGCAACCCCTGGCCAACGAGCGCCGCCGTCTTCACGTTGATCTGCCCGGAGGGGAGCGGTCGCTCAGGGCGCTCGACGGAATCAAGGGCGACATCGAAGACATCGTTGAGCACCATGCCGGCGGCATAGAACGCCCAGCCCGCCGCGGCGGCGAGGAGCATCGCCGGCCGGGCGAGCAGCATCGTCAGCCCGGCAACGACGAGATAGCCGGCGAGGACGTCGGCAATCGCCGTGAAGTGATTCGGCAGCCGCAGGAGCCGGGCCCAGGCGAGCAGGTGCCCCATGCGCGTCACCCGATCGCCACGCCGGCCCGGCCGGCACTGGCCTGGAGGTAATCCCGAGCGGCCTTCGCCGCTTCGTCCGGCTTGGCGCGG
>CAMARC010000277.1 GCA_945860405.1 Candidatus Kuenenia stuttgartensis
TGGACGAGGGTCGTGTCGAGGAGGCCGCGAGACTTCAGATCGGTGACGAGGGCCGCGGCCGGCTTGTCGGTTCGGCGGCAGATGGCGGGGAGCCCCTCGCGGATGTTCGTGTGGTTGTCCCAGGGTTGTCCGCCGAGGAACAGCTGCACGAAACGCACGCCCCGCTCCACGAGTCGCCGGGCGATCAGGCAGCGCGTGCCGTATTCCTTCGTGACCGGGTCGTCGAGGCCGTAGAGGCGGTGGGTGGCCTCCGTCTCCTGGGAGATGTCGAGCGCGTCGGTGGCCGAGAGCTGCATCCGCGCGGCCAGTTCATAGCTGGCGATCCGGGCCTCGAGATCCTTCTCACCGGGATGACGCTCTCCGTGGCGTCGATTGAGTCGATCGAGGTAGGCGAGGTTTCTGGTCTGGAGCGGGCCTGCCAGCCACGGAGGGGGAACGAGATTCGGGATCCGGGGTTCCTTGGCGCGGAGGGCAGTGCCCTGAAAAAGTGGGGGAATGAAGCCACTCGACCAGTTGGTGACGCCATCGACGGGGTGCCCCTCCGGATCGACGAGCACCATGTAGGAAGGGAGGTTGCGGGTCTCGCTGCCGAGGGCGTAGGTGAGCCAGCTGCCGAGCGTCGGCCGGCCGAGCGCGGCGGGGATGCCGCCGTGAAAGTAACGGATCGAGACCTCGTGGCCGTTGTGCCCGGTGTGCATCGAGCGAACGAGGCAGATGTCGTCGGCGATCCGCTGGAGATGGGGGAGCAGTTCGCTGATCTGCGTGCCCGACTGTCCGCAGGGGCTGAACTTCCACGGACTCCCCAACAGCCGCTTGCTCGCCCGGTTGACGAAGCTGTAGGCGACCTCGCCGCCGTAATCCATGCCGTCGAGCTTCTGGAGCTCCGGCTTGGGATCGGTGAGATCCATGTGGGCCGGGCCGCCGTGCATGAACAGCGAGATCATCGCGGTGGCCCGCGGTGGAAAATGTGGGGCCCGGGCGCGGAGGTCGCTGAAGGCCGGCTCGAACGAGGGCTTGGCGGGATTGGCAAGGAGCCCTTCCTGACCGAGGAGATCGGCCAGCGCCATCGCGCCCAAGCCGAAGCCGGTGTGGGCCAGGAAGCCGCGACGGTCGAGGGCGTGGCCGGGCCTGCGGTGCGGATGCCGATACTCGAGGTCGTCGCAGGAGTCGGCGGAGTGTTCAGTCGACATGGAGAAACTCGTTGCTCGAGAGGAGCTGTTGACAGAGATTGGCCATGGCCCGGGCTCGGCGTTCGGCCGGGGCCGCGATCTCCGCCGCCGCGCCGCGGAGGATCGTCAGTTCGTCGGCGAGGAAGCTGATGGTCTCAGCGGCTTCGTCGGGGTCGGGCGAGCGGCCGTAGGCCCGTCGCCACGCGAGCGTGACGGCCGGGGCGAGGGCCTGGGCCTCGGCGTCGGCCGGGACGTCGTCGGCGATGGACGCGCCTGCGGCAGCGAGGACAGCATCGGCCATCCGTCGCGCTTGAGCGAGGGCGAAGTCGCCGTTCATGAGGAGCAGCGCCTGACCGGCGGCCGTGGCGTGGATGCGCCGGTCGCAGTTGGTCTGCATGGTGGGCGCATCGAACGTGGCGAGGAACTGCATCGGCATGCTCCGCCGCTGCTCCAGCCACAGGCTCCGACGCGGGATCGAATCCTTGACCACGAACTCCCCGGCGTCATCGGCGACGACCGGCACCGCCGGGCCGAAGGGGGAGGCATCGAGCGTGCCGGCGGCGGCAAGGATCCGGTCGCGGACAGCCTCGGCTTCGAGTCGGCGCACCGGCATCCGGCCGACGAGCCGGTTGTCAGCGTCGATGCTGTCGAGCTCCGGGCGCCGCATCGAGGCCTGCCGCCAGGCGGTGGAGAGGAGGAGCATGCGGTGGAATCGCTTCAGGCTCCACCCTGAGTCGGAGAACTCGACCGCCATCCAGTCGAGCAGGTCGGGATGGGTGGGACGCTCTCCGAGCCGGCCGAAGTCGGCGGGGGTGCCGACGATGCCGCGGCCGAAGTGGTGCATCCAGAGGCGGTTGACGATCACGCGGCCGAGGAGCGGATGCCGCCCGGAGGTGAGCCGCCGCGCCCAGGCGAGGCGGCGGCCGCTCGTGGGGAGGGTCGAATCATCGGCCGCAATCGCCGTCTCCCCTTCGCCGCCGGTCACCTGAAGATCGGCGGGGCCAACCTCCCCCTTCGGTTGGCGATAGTCGCCGCGGTGGAAGACGCGCGTGACGGGGAGATGGCCGGGCGGCTCCTCGAGAACATGAAGGAAATCCTCGACCGGCTTCCGGGCCCGGATCGCCGCGATCTTTTCCCCCAAGGCCTTGAGCTCGTCAGCGGCCGCCTGGTCGTACTGGTAGAGCACGCCTGGGGAGATGTTGACGCTCGGCCGCTCCTTGAGGAGCTGCTGCTGCTCTGGCGTGCGGTCCTTCTCGGCGGTCCGGGCTGCCACGCCGAGCTTCTCGCGGAGCTCCTCCGGGTGCTTGAGCAGCTCCTTCTCGAGCGCGGCGGCGATCGCCGTGGCCTGCTTCGCCTCGAGCTCCTGCGAAGCTGCCACCGCCTCGGCTTCGATCTCCGTCGAGCGGGCCCTGTCGGCATCGGTGAACAGCGACACGAGCCGTTCGTTCGGCGCTTTCCATGCCTGCGGGTCGAGGGCCGGCTCGAAGAGGGCGCGGAGGGCGTAGTAATCGGTTTGCGGGATCGGATCGTAGCGATGGTCGTGGCACTGGGCACAGCCGACGGTGAGCCCGAGGAGTGAACTGGACAGAATCGTGAGCGTGTCGGTCACGACCCGATTGCGGCTCTCGGGGTCGCCGCCGCCGGCCGTCCCGTCGGCCGCCATCCGCAGGAAGCCGGTGGCGGTGAGACGGTCGATCGACTCCGGCGGAAGCTGCGCATGGGGGGGCGGGACGAGCTCGTCGCCGGCGAGCTGCTCGACGAGGAAGCGATCGAACGGCAGGTCGGCGTTGAGGGCCCGCACGATCCAGTCGCGGTATTTCCAGGCGTAGGGACGGGGAGGATCATCCTGCGTGGCACCGGCGGAATCGGCGTAGCCGGCGACGTCGAGCCAGTGGCGGGCCCACCGCTCGCCGTAGCGGGGGGAGGCGAGGAGCCGATCGACAAGATGCTCAAAGGCCGCCGGATCGGGATCGGCGACGAAGGCATCGACCTCCTCGGCGCTGGGGGGAAGCCCGAGGAGATCAAACGACGCCCGCCGGATGAGCGTCGCCCGGTCAGCCGGCGGTGAGAGGGAGAGGCCGTCACGCTCGAGGCGGGCCAGAAGGAAGGCGTCGATCGGCTGCGCGACGAGTTCGGGGTGGGCCACGGCCGGAAGCGGGGGGCGGACAAGGGGGCGAAACGACCACCACTCCCGCTCCTCTGGCGTGATCCCCAGGCCGGGGGGAATCGTCTCGGGCTCGGGACGCGCCGTCGGCGCCCCGGCGGCCACCCAGCGTTCCAGGGTCGCCAAATCCTCAGGCGTCACCTTGAGCGTTGAGGGGGGCATCTCGCCGGAGCGGATCCGCGCCACGATCAGGCTCGCCCCGGCGTCCCCCCGGGCGATCGCCGGCCCGGAGTCGCCGCCGCGCTCCATGGAGCGCACCTGGCGGAGATCGAGGTTTCCCTCGAAGGCATCCTCGGCTCCGTGGCAGTCGAAGCAGTGGGCGCGGAGGATCGGACGAATGTCGCGTTCGAAGGAGAGGGGGGCGTCCGCGGCCAGTGCCTGACCGGCGGTCAGCAGCCAGCCGAAGGCGAGGAGAAGAACGGGGGGCATCGAGGAAAGCGACTGGTGTCCCGGCATGATCGGCCCTGGGCTCTCGGCGGGGAGCGGCACCCCGGATGGTTCCAGGAGGAAAACCATTATCCATCGATCGGCGGTCGGGGGGAAACCCGGTTCATGGGGGGCGTCCTTCCGCGGAGCCGCCCGCCGTGGCAGAATCCCCGGATTGCGGGGCTTCCGGGACCGGCCCGGGGCCGCGAGGGTCTTTTAGGTGTCGAAGGAGGTGGCCATGCGTCGGCGTGTTTTCGGGCTCCTGCGGAGCGTGGTCGTGGCGGCGTCGGTGTTTGTGGCGGGTGGCGCGGTCAGCGCCGATGAGCCGCCGGCCGGATTCACGGCGCTGTTCAACGGCAAGGATCTCGCTGGCTGGCGCGGCGGCGAGACCTTCGACCACCGCAAGCTTCTGGCGATGTCGGCCGACGAGCGGAAGGAGCAGATCCGCAAGTGGACCGCTGCCGATCAAAAGAACTCGATGCTTGAAGTCAGTGATGCGACCAAGAAACCCCACTGGTACGTCGAGAACGGCGAACTGGTCAACGATGGCTTCGGGGCCTACGCCACCACCGAGAAGGACTACGGCGACTTCGAACTCCTCGTCGATTACCGGACCGTGCCGAAGGCCGATTCGGGGATCTATCTCCGCGGCGTTCCCCAGGTGCAGATCTGGGATTCGAGCCTTCCCGACCCGCAAAATCTCGGCCTCGCGAAGGGCTCGGGGGGGCTGTGGAACAATTCCCCCGGCGCTCCCGGCAAGGATCCGCTCGTCAAGGCCGACAAGCCGCTCGGTGAGTGGAACCGCTTCCGGATCGTGATGCGCGGCGACAAGGTGTCGGTGTCGCTCAACGACCAGAAGGTCGTCGACGATGCCCGGATGGAAAACTACTACGACCGTGCCGTGTCGGTGCCGGAGAAGGGGCCGATCCAACTGCAGACCCACGGCGGTGAGATCCGCTGGCGGAACATCTTCATCCGCGAACTTCAAGGCGCCGCGAAATGACCCCGGCCGGGTCGCAGAGCCTGTTCCGCAGCGGGGAGTGGACGTCCCCCCGTCCGTTTCCTCAAACCTGAGCGCGATCATGAACCTCGTCGAGATGACATGGCCCGAGGTGTCGGCCCTCTCCAAAGACACCCCGGTGGTGATCCCGGTGGCGGCGATCGAGCAGCACGGGCATCATCTCCCCGTGGTCACCGACAGCCTTCTCCTCGGGGAGATCGTCGCCCGCGTGTCGGCGCGGATGGCCGATCGCGTCCTCTTCGCGCCGCTCCAGTGGCTCGG
>CAMARC010000278.1 GCA_945860405.1 Candidatus Kuenenia stuttgartensis
TCGGCGAGCATCCCCTTCCCTTCGGTGCTCGTCTCGTCGCGGACGCGGAATGTCCCGAAGCCGGGCACGAAGATCAGCTCGACCGGGCTCGTGATCGGGCGGTTGGGCCACATCATCCAGGGAGGCGCGCCGTCCCAAACCGCGGTCACGGCCGGCGTCTCGTTCTTCTGGAAGGGCCGCTCCTCCTCCTGCTGGATCCAAGCGTTGCTCCGCTTGCACGCCGTTGGCGTCTTGTTGCGCTTCTTGAGCGGGTCGGCAGCCGGGGTGTCATCGCTATCGCTATCGCTATCGCTATCGCTATCGCTGTCGCTGTCGCTGTCGCTGTCGCTGTCGCTGTCGCTGTCGCTGTCGCTGTCGCTGTCGCTGTCGCTGTCGCTGTCGCTGTCGCTGTCGTCTGACGCCGACGGGTCGGGCCGCAGATCGGCCACGAACACCGGCAGGGCATCGATGATGAGATACGGATTCGTGGCGGCGTCGTGGGGAGCGGTCGGATCGGCGAGCCGTTCGAGGGTGACGCTCGTCTTGCGGGGATCGAGTGCCTCCGGATCAGCGGCGGGGAGCGTTGCCCGGCAGCCGGCAATCGGGGTGACAACGGCGTTAACGCCCGGCTCGGGAGCAGCTTGAAAACCCTTCGGCGACGGTCCGTCAGGCTTCACAAACATCCACTGGTTGGCCTTGAGCGAAGACTTCCCCTGCGGAAAGGGAAACGTTCCGCCACAGCGCAGACGCCAGATCGGATCGCCCGACACGCTGCGGCCGAGATCGACCGCGTCTGGGGTCGCCCCGCGGAGATTTCCATCGACCGGCTCTGCCGAACCCGCCGGGCCGCCGTTGAAGCGGGCATCCCAGGGATGGTGGAGGACGACGAACAGCTCCCCCTGCTTCGCGTCGGCATCCTCCCAGGCGAGCGTCTGCGTGATCACCACCTCCGGTCGCTCGGCCCCCCACACCGTCGCGGCATCGGTGTCCTTCGTGGCCGGGTCGCCGTCGACATCCCAGCCGTCGAGTGGCTCGGTGTCGTATTCGTAGCGGCTCATCGTCGAGTCGGCATCCTGATACTCGATCACGTTGGCGGCCCACTGGGCGCAGTTGGCGGCGATGTCGGGCTGGGGATTCATGCCAGGGAGCGTCGACAGCGCCACCGCGGCCATGTAGAGATCCTTGAAGAACAGCCGCCGCTGCCCACGACGCCCCTCCACCGGCCGGGTGACATCCATCCGCATGCCCGCCGCGAACTCCGCCGGGAGGAGATTGTTGGGGAGGCGTGTGCCGTTGGTGACGGCGTCCCACGCCCCTTCCGGAAAGTGCTCGTGGAGGAGGTCGGGAGGGATGGCGGCGAAGTAGTCGTAGATCCGGCGGGCGGCGTCGCCGAGGAGGCTCGCCGTGTCCCAGCTGTCGCTCGTGACGACCAGCCGCGTCGCTTCCGCCTGCGAGCCGAGGAGGGCCGCCATCCGCTGCGGCAGGAGCATTGTGTCGTCGTCATAGGGGCGGAGGATGCGCTCGAACTCCGCCGGAGAGAAGGGGTTGTCGGGGATCGGGCTCGGCCCCCGGCCGGCGGTGCGGGAGTCGTTGAGCTCGGTGCGACGGCGGTCGTAGTCGAGTTGGAGCTCGTAGGGATCGTCTTGAAACTCGCTCGTCGTGTCGGCCTTGGTGTAGGCGAGGCTCGGCACCGGACCGGTGGAGGGGGTGGCGGAGGTCTGGAGGCGCCCCTGAAGATCGACCGCCCAGCCGCGGTTCCCCGCCGGCACGGCCAGGAGCCCCGCTTCGTCGTCCTTGCTCGCCGGATCGTCCTCGCCGTTGCGCCCGGGCAAAGCCACGCGCGTGGCGAGGTCGGCGAGCGTGTCGCTGTTCAGAATCGGTTTTGGGTTGTCGTTGGCCCGCCAGCCGTAGCGCCCCTCGATCTCCTGCCCATCCGGGTATTTCAGCGGCAGGAGCCTGTCCCCCGGCCTGGGAGCGGAAGCCGAGAAGAGCGTTTCCGGGGTACGACCGCCGAGGAGGAGGTTCAACCAGGGATTGTCGTCGGCCGGGTCGGTGCGCGCGTCGGCAAGCGAGCGGAAGACGGTCGCGCCATTGATCTCGGCGGTGCCGTAGCCGCTGCCGAAGGGGAGCGGCGAAGGGAAGGAGACGAGGTCACGGATCGATCCATGGGCGTTGACGTTGAGCCGGCCGTCCATGTCGAGGATCAGGCAGGAGATGTCGACGCGGATCGGCAGACCGGCTTCCCCACGGATCGTGGGGAAGCCGGGGTCGAAGAACCAGCCATCGTGGACGCCGTCGTTGTCGTTGTCGGCCCGGTCGTCAACGCTATCGCCATCGAGATCGTCGTTGGTCGGGTCGTCATCATGGAGAGAGGGCGTGGCCTCGATCCGGAACATCGACGGCCGGATCACCTTCGAGCGCGCCGGCTGCTCCGGATCGGGCTCGACATGGGCGAGGAAGGCGTTGGCGGGGAAGTCGTAGGCGTCCCACGCCTCGTTGAGCGTGGCCACACCGGCGTGGGGCCGGCCATTGACGAGGAACGGCGTGCCGGCCGGTGGGGCCTGGAAGGAGCGCCCCGCCCCAGGCCGTTCGATCGGCGGCCCGAGCGTGCCGATGCAGAGCCGTAGACGATCGCGGCCGGATGGCTCGGCACGGAGGATCGGATGGCTCGTCGCTCCCCCCTGCTTGGGGCGCAGCGTGAGGATCCGACCGCTCAAGTGGGCGAAGGGAAGCGGCGACGGCGGGGCTTGCGATTCGGAACCGAGGGTGACGGTGAGCGTGCAGAACGGCCCTGCCACCTCGGCTGCCGACACGGTGCCCTCGAGGGGTGGAGCGTTGCCGTATTGGTCGACGAGGAGCGACTCGAACTGGAGCGAATGCGTCGTGCCGCTCTTGCTCAGGCTCGCCGGCTCGCGGCCGGAGAGGAGCGGATCGCGCCGGCCACGGAGGAGGAGGAGGGCCGATTCCTCGAGGAGGTGTTCGGTGGGGAGCCGCGCCTCCGAGACGCCGGCCGAAAGCTTGGCGAAAGCGCGGGCCGTCGTCCGCGCCCGGCTCGCGGTGACCACGTACGTGATCCCGAGGAGCATGAACAGCGTCAGCATGCTGAGCACAACCAGCAACAGCACGCCACGGCGGTGGCTGGGAAGTGTGGGGGGGAGAAGGTGCAAGGGTTTCAGCGAGCGTACTCGTCGGCCCCCTGCATGGTGACGGTGTATTCGGTGGCCGAGATCGCGTCGGGGAGGAGATAAGCGTTGCGGGGGAACGTCATGGCATCGAACCGCGGATTCCCCTCGAAGGCCACCGTGGCCCCACTGCCGGTCCGATCGAGGTCGGCATGAACAAGACGGTAGACCTTCGGCGGGACGACCGGGTCGACCGTTGTCCCGGCCAAGAGCAGCCATGCCCCGACCCGCACCACCTCGTTGTTGGTCCGCCCCGCGACGAGCGTGCCGGTCGACCACTCGAGCCGATCGGCCGCCATGAGCCTGAGATCGGGGGGGAGCTTGCCGGCTGGCGGCGGCATCACGCCCGGCTCGCGCTTGTGGCAGACGATGATCGTCAGCGTCGCCTGCTGTGAGGATTCGAGCGGCGTCGTGAACGGATGGGTGAGGAGCGCGAGCCAGGTGGTGCGGCCGTGGAAGGAACGCACCCCGGCGGTGAATTGATTGCGCGGCAGATCGTCATCGTTCGACGGGGCTGTGGAGGCGAGGTCGTCGCGGGTCTCGAAGGCATATCCGGCCATGGGAAAGGCACGGGGCTGGGCGCCGGCCGTGTCGGGCACGCTGAGCGGGCCGGCAGCACGGAGCACGGCGGGGTGGAGCCCCGAGGCGGCCGGCCAGACGCCGGTGGCCAAGCCGATCGGATCGAAGATCAACGGCGGCGCGGGGCAATCACCGCCGGTGGGGCTGGTGAGGGCGTCGAGCCTCGTCAGGCCGAGCGTGAGCGCATCGGCCCGGGCGTTCTCGGTGACGGTGCCGATCTGGTCGTAGACGATGCTGCGGGCGGCGGAGGTCCGGCCGGCGACGATCAGGCCGAGGACGCACGTCAGACCGATGGCGAGGATCCCGATCGAGATCAGCACCTCGAGGAGCGTGATGCCACGACGGCTCCGTTGGTCACGGGCCAGACCGGACGAAGCTTTGGGAGTCGCGGGCATTGGTCACCGGCTGGTTCTGGATGTGGATCGCCGGGGGCACCGATCGGGCCAGCCCGGTCTTCGGATCGATCGCGATCCACATGGAGTCGGCGTATTGCCAGTTGGCACCTGGGCTGTCCTCTGTCGGTGCCGAGTTGTAGGGAAGCCCACAGCGGTCGATGCGACCGACGAGCAGCAGGATCGGCCCACGCACCGGCACGCTCGCTTCGGCCCGCACCCCCGACAGTGCCGTATTGAGGAATACCACTTCCGCCACGGCGCCCGCCGAATCAAACATCATCGCGAGCGCCTGCCCTGGATTGTATCCGGGGAGGGGGGGGTAGCCATCGTCCCCGGCAAGGCGGGCGGGGCCAAATCGCTCGGTCCCCACGCCCGACCAGGCAAGGTCGATCGCCATCCCATTGCCGAGGGATTGAAGGGCCCCGATCGGTGCCGGCTTGCGGTGGATCGTGAAGCTGTGCCAGGTGGTCGATCGACCGGCGGCCGACGGCGTCGGCCAGACCGTGTTGGCGGGGGTCTGTCCCGCTTCGGGGCGGAGGCGGGCCTGGTAGCCGTTGCTTGTGGAGTTGGCGTCGCGTTCAATCGTGAACAGGTCGGAGCCGTGGCCGATCTGGATGAGATCGCCGTCGGAGACAAGCGGCCGGGATCCGGCTCCGGGTACGGAGAGAGCGGCTTGCAGGGCGGACATTTGGGCCACGTCGGCCCCGTCACGCGAAAAGGTGAGTTGGACAGGATCGGTGGGACTCGCCGGCGGCGCGAGGCTGACCGTGGCGGTGAACGTGTCGCCGCGGTAGGGCTCGGGGCGCTGCGCAATCGACAGATCGATGGCGGCAGCGCCTGAGAGCGGCTCGATCCACAGCCCCGCGGCCGGAGCGCGCCCGAGCGCCGTCGCCTGTGACTGGGC
>CAMARC010000279.1 GCA_945860405.1 Candidatus Kuenenia stuttgartensis
CGCCGGCGAGATCCACAAGGGAGCGAAGAAGTTCGCCGACTTCCGGAAGCTGTTCGACGAGTTCGCCGGCTCGATCGACGCCGTCCACGTCTCCACCCCCGACCACACCCACGCCCCAGCAGCAATGACGGCCCTCAACCACGGCAAGCACGTCTACTGCCAGAAGCCACTCACGCACGATGTCCACGAATCCCGTCAGCTCCGCGCCATCGCCGCGGCCAATCCCGCGCTCGTCACGCAGATGGGCACGCAGATCCATTCCAACACGCAGTACCGCACCGCGGTGAAGCTCGTGCAGAGCGGGATCATCGGCAAGGTCCGCGAAGCTCACTCCTGGAGCGGCAAGACCTGGGGCTACGACGGCCCGAAGCCGGCCGCTGGGCCGGTGCCTGAGAATCTCAACTGGGACTTGTGGCTCGGCACGGCAGCCGAGCGTCCCTTCTGCCCCGACCAATACCACCCCGGCAACTGGCGAAGGTGGTACGACTTCGGCGGCGGCACGATGGGCGACATGGCGATCCACATCCTCGATCCGGTCTTTAGCGCCCTCCAACTCGGCCCCGCCCGCTCGCTTCTCTCCAAAAGCTCGGCGGCGCCAGCCGAGTCGTTCGGGATGCAGAATGAGACCCGCTTCACCTTCCCGGCGGGGAAGTACACCACCGACGGCTTCGTGCTCACCTGGTATGACGGTGGGAAGATGCCCGACACCTCGATGTGGCCGCTCGACGGCGCCGACGGCAAGCGGATGTCGCTCCCCGATCAGGGCTCGATCTTCCTCGGCGAGAAGGGGGCGATCCTCCTCCCACACGTGGCGATGCCGACGCTCCTCCCCGTCAAGGACTTCGCCGACGCGAAGATCGAGGCCGCCCCGGATGGCAACCACTACCACCTCTTCGTCGACGCCTGCCTCGGCGGCGCTCCGACGACCTGTGGCTTCGACTACGCTGGCCCGCTCACCGAGACCGTCCTTCTGGGCACGCTCGCCAACCGCTTCCCCGGCGACGAGCTCCGCTGGCAGCCGGCGGCGATGACGATCCCCAACCACGACAAGGCCAACGCCCTCTTGCGCCGCCACTACCGGAAGGGCTTTGAGGTCGACAATTTGTCGTGAGCCCGGTGCTGGGGCTTTGGCACCCTGTGGCAGCTTCGGGGGTGGCCACGCCCTGTCGCCGGACGTTTGCTTTGGCCCTCCGGGGCCAAAGCTGCACTCGGGTGCCGGCTGCGCTTCGCCATCCATGGCTGCGCTTGCCTGCAACGCCGGCTCCAAGGGCATGGCCACCCCCTTGCCAGCGGTTTTGGTTCGGGGCAGGGGGAGAGGGCGGCTTCTTTGCCGGCTCGTGGCGGATGCTGAACGCTACCGCGTGGCTTTACGTCCCACGAAGCGGTAATAGGGTGCGCGGAGAAAGGGGACGTACGGGAGCTTCGCCATCCCCTCGTCGAGCGAGACGCGCTCGAAGTGCCGGGTGAGATAGGCAAGGTGATCGGGGCTGGGGTGGACGTTGTCGGTCGAGAACCAGATCGGGATCAGCGACCGCGTCAGCCAGGAATGGCGGGTGCGCCCCTCGGGGACATACTTCCTCGACACGTGAAAATCGACGACGCCGATCGTGCCACCGTCGCGGAGGATCGCCTTGGCCTGATCGATGGCGGCGAACCAGTCGGGGATCATCGTCAGCGAGTATGAGCAGGTGAGAAGGTCGACCGGCTCAGCGGGCTTGAACGTCGTTGCGTCGGCCACGACTGTCTCGACGTTCGTCCAGCCGCGGGCCGCGATTCTGCGGCGACACTCCTCGAGGAGCGGCTCGCAGAGATCGACGACGTAGACCTTCCGGCACTTGGAAAGCCACGGCGCGGCGTCGAGATTGGCCCCCGTCCCGCCGCCGAGATCGACCCACACGCTTCCCTCGGCCGGTGAGAGGCTGGCGAGCAATTCCCTTCGCCCCTTGAGCAACCGCTCACGGAAGCCGTCGTAGTCGGCGGCCTGCCCCTCGTAAAAACTCTTCAGCCGATCGGCATGCGTCGCCCCCTTGATCGGGGTAAAGAGCATGTGCCAAAGGACGCGGAAATCGGAGGAGATCGACATCGGGAAACCTTGGGCTTGAGCTGGATCGATCCGGTCAGCCTACCGCTTCGCGGCCACATCGGGCAGGGAAGCCTTTCCATCCGGCGGCCCGCGGCGGGGCAGGAAAGGACTCCCGCCTTCACTTCCCGACGTCAAGGCAGACGAGCGTCTTGTCGTCGCGGAGGTAGAGCCGGCCGCCGGCGAGGGCGGGAAGCGCGCGAACGCTCCCCGTCAGCGGACGCGCCGACGCGAGAATCTCTGGCCCCTTGGGCGACGCCTTCACGAGCGTCACGCTCCCATCATTGCGAACGACGATCAGCTTCCCGTCGGCCGCCAGGAGCGTTCCGTAGCCAAATCCCTTTTCGTTCCAGGCCACCTTGCCGGTGGCCACATCGACGCATTTGAGATCACCCGGCGGGCCATCCTCGCGGCCGTCGAGGGCGTAGGCATGCGTGCCAACGACGACCGGCGTGCAGTACTGCGTGGCGAGGCTGTCGGCGCCGTCCCACACCGGCTTCACAGCCCGGCCGTCAAAGGCCGCATAGACCGAGCCGATGCCGTACGACGCGGTGACGAGGAGGTGACGAGGATCGCCGAGGACCGGCGTGGCGGCATTCACCGTCGGTCCGCGCATCCCGAACGGGAAGCTCCAGCCGATCTTCCCGGTGGCCGGGTCGAGCAGGAGGCACTGGTAGCGCGTCACCATCGCCACCCGCGGCGCGCCGTCGACGTCGATCGCGACCGGCGCCGCGTAGCTTGCCGGCTCCGTTGTCGCCGTCCACACCGGCTCCCCGGAATCGAGGCGAAAGGCAACCACGCCGCAGTCGGCCTTCTTCCCCGCGACCTTCGTCCCGCCGACGTTGACGATCACGAGGCCGCCGGCCACCACCGGCGTGCTCCCGGCGCCAAAATAGCCTTCCTGAGCGGCATACTCCTCGTGCGTCCGCCGCTGCCAGAGCCGCTTGCCAGTGGCCGCGTCGTGGGCCGAGAGCACCCCTTGCGCGCCATACGTGATCACGGTGCCGCCGGCGACCACCGGCACGCAGAGCGGGCCGTCTCCCCCTCCCACCTGCGGGCGGAAGCTCGTCGGATGCGCGTCGCTCCAGAGCGTGTCGCCGGTGGCGGCATCGAGGGCTTCGACGACTTCCTTCGCCCCCTGACGGTGAAACAGAAACGCCCGCCCCTCGGCGATTGCGATCCCGGCGTAGCCACTCCCCACCGACTTTTTCCAAGCGACTTTGGGCCCAGCGGCCGGCCATGAGTCGGCGAGGCGTTCGTCGGCCGCCGCGCGGCCACTGCGGTCGGGCCCGAGGATCTGTGGCCAATCGCCGGCGCACGCCGGCCAGGCAGGGGCTCCGGCAAACACCGCGAGCGCGAGGAGACAGAGGGCGGGGGTGGTTCGCCCCCGGCTCCGGACCGTATTCTTTCGGTCGCGGCGTGGGTGGGTGGCGGAAGGACCAGCTTCAGCGGAGTGCCAAGGCATGCGTTTCACGTTTCCAAAAAGGAAGACACGAGAGAAAACCGGTGAGAAAACCGGACAGCGTCGTCTCGGCCGCTGCGTCGTCGCCGCCCTCCTGGCGTGCGCTGGCCTGCGAGCATCCGCCGACACGCCGTGGAACGGCTTCCGTGGACCGACCGGCGATGGAGTGTCGCACGAAACAAACCTCCCCGTCGAGTGGAGCGAGGAGCAGGGGGTGGCCTGGAAGACGCCGATCCCCGGCAAGGCCTGGTCGAGCCCGGTGATCGCCGCCGGCACCGTTTGGATGACCAATTCCACCGAGGATGGGAAGCGCCTCTCGGCGGTCGCCGTCGACTGCGCCACCGGCAAGGTCGTCCGCGACATCACCCTCTTCGAGACGCCCGAGCCAGCCTTCTGTCACGCCTTCAACAGCCCCGCCTCCTGCACGCCGGTCCTCGAGGGGCACACCCTCTACGCCCATTTCGGGAGCTCAGGCACCGCCGCGGTCGACACCGAAACTGGAAAGATTCTCTGGAAACAGGAAAGCCTCCGCTGCGATCACCACCGCGGCCCCGGGTCGTCGCCGATCATCCATGGCGACCTGCTGATCGTCCCCTTCGACGGCTTTGACGTGCAGTATGTCGTTGCCCTCGACAAGCACACGGGTGCCATTGCCTGGAAGCACGACCGCAATATCGACTACGGCACCGACGACGGCGACGCCAAAAAGGCCTACGGAACCGGGAGCGTGATCGACGTCGCCGGCCGCGCGCAGGTGATCATCCCCAGCGCCGGCGCCACGATCGCCTACGACCCCGCCACCGGCGCCGAGATTTGGCGGGTGAAGCATGGCGGGATGAACGCCTCGGCCCGGCCGCTCTACCGATCAGGGCTCGTCTACCTCAACACCGCTGCCGGCGGCATGAAGCTCCTTGCCGTCCATACCGACGGCACGGGCGACGTCACCGGCTCGAAAATCGCTTGGACGAGCGCTCAGGGCTCGGGCACGCGGTCGAGCCAGCTCCTCCTCGGCGACCGGCTGTTCATCGTCGGCGACGCCGGCACCGCGACAGCGCTCGACGCCGCCACCGGCAAGGCCGTCTGGCAGAAGCGGCTCGGCGGGGAGTTTTCTTCCTCACCAGTCGTCGCCGACGGAAAGATCTACTGCCCCGATCAAGATGGCCAGACGACCGTCCTCTCCGCCACCGAGCCCTACGACGTCCTGGCCACCAACAAGCTCGCCGACGGCTGCATGGCCTCGCCGGCGGTCTATGGAAGCGCCCTCTACCTGCGGACGAAAACGCATCTCTACAAGCTCGTCACCGGAAAATGATTTCTTGACCGCACCGAACCGGGGCGGTAACGTGCCCGTAGTGATCAGTCGACGGCTCGAGCTCGTTGCCGCCGTCGCTCTTTTTTCCGCAGGAGGCCATCCCATGTCGCGTCTTACTCGCAACTGCATGGCCTTTTCGGTGC
>CAMARC010000280.1 GCA_945860405.1 Candidatus Kuenenia stuttgartensis
TCGGCAGCCCGCCGCGCGGCGAGCCACGAGGCGAAGGCGACATTGGCGAGCACCCCGGCCAACAGCAGCCCCACCACTGGCAGGACCAGCTGGCGACGGAGCGACGAACGGCGCTGGGGAAGGGGCATCGATCGGCTCGAGGTGGAAACGCGACGCGGCACATCAACGGCCGCGTCAGTTCAAATCTTACTGCGGTGAACGACGGTTGGATTCTGGGTCAAGCTCGAGCGTTGCTTCGGGGGCCGGGGGCGTTCTCTTTCCTGCCAACGCCGATGAATCGCCCACACGTCCGGGGCTCGCTGGACTTCTTCGGTACGGGCTCAAGCGGAGCTTCGGGGTCGCCCGCGTCCCGTCGCCGGACGCTCGCTTCGGCCTTCGTGGCCTCCACTCGCTCGGACCCGCCTGCGCTCCGCCATCCATGGCTCCGCTTGCCGGCTACGCCGGCTCTCGGAACACGGGCGACCCCTCGCCAGCGGGCGCACTCTGGTGCTGGTCGGTGCTGGTCGTTGCCAACGCACAGGCGAGGCGGGGATCGGCGAACGCTTGAGGAGTGACGAGGTCCCCCGAGGAACGACGAAACTTTTGCCGGCCCCGCCGGTGAACCATCCACAGGCCCGCGACCATCCAGGCTTCCCCGGTCCCGGCTAGAACGAGGCCCAGAGCCGCTCATGCGGGGGCACTCGCGCGACGGGAAATCCAAGTATCATCAACCCAACCATGATCACGCGCTTCTTCCAGACATGCGTTGCCTTCGTCTTTCTCGTCGCTTCGGGCGCGTTGTTCGTGGCAGTCCCCTGCCGGGCCGACGAGGCTGTAGACTTTCCCACCGAGCTTGTCGATTTCGGCCCGGCGTCTGTGGTGCCGCTGTTTGCCGGCGGTGGTGACGGAGCCTGGGATAAAAACATCCGCGAGCGCGGCTGGATCCGCCGCGAGGGGCCCGACCGCTGGCAGCTCTGGTACACCGGCTACAACGACGACAAGAGCCCGCTCCGCCTCCTCGGCCACGCCACGAGCACCGATGGCCTCAACTGGACTCGTGATCCGGCCGGGCCGCTCGTCGCCGGGGATTGGATCGAGGACATGTGTGTCGTTCGCGACGCAGGGCGCTTGGTGATGTTTGCCGAAGGGGAGGGGGACATCGCCCATCTCCTCGTCTCCTCCGACGGCCTGGCCTGGGAAGAACGCGGGCCGCTCGATATCCGCCTCACGACCGGAGCCCCGATTCCGGAGGGGCCGCGGGGCACGCCGGCGGTGTGGCATGAGAAAGGCGTGTGGTGGCTATTCTACGAGCGCGCCGACCAGGGGATCTGGGTGGCGACGTCGCGCGATTTGGCCACGTTTACAAACGTCACCGACGATCCTGTCATCCCTCTCGGCCCCGACCATTACGACACGCGGATGATCGCGGTCGATCAGATCGTCAAGCACCGCGGCCGGTATTACGCCTACTACCACGCCAGTGCCCTGGGAGAGCGGGGGCGGTGGTGCACCTGCATCGCGCGGAGCGACGACCTCGTCCACTGGACGAAGTACGCAGGCAATCCGATCGTGCCGGTCGACGACGCCCATCCTGGCACGAGCAGCTCGCTCCTCATTCCTGACGGCACGCGGCATCGGCTCTACACGACCCACCCCGAGGTCCGGGTGCGGTTTTCGCTTGCCCCGGTCGCAGGCGTGGCCCCGGCGGCGGTCAGAGATGCGAAGGTTCTCCCCGGCGCCCCGTGACTCGGGTGCCGATGGCGACCACTGCCACAGCGAAAGCTCCAGCGAGGATGCCGACAAGTCCATCGGCGAGCTTCGAGGCGAGGATCCCCCACCAGGCGGCTTGGCCGGCAGCCTCATGCGCTGCCCCATGGCCGAATGACGACGTGATCGCATGAATCGCCGGGATGCCGTGGGCGATGATCCCGCCACCGACGAGGAACATGGCTGCCGTCCCTGCCACCGATAAGCTGCGGAGCAACCACGGGGCGGCGGCGAGGATTCCCCGCCCGATCGCCCGCACCCCCTTCGAGCCACGAAGCGCCAGCGCCAAGCCCAGATCGTCGAGACGAACGATCCCCGCGACGACGCCGTAGACGCCGACGGTCATCATCAGGGCGACGGAGACGAGCACCCCCAGCTGAATCCCGAGCGACTGCCCCGCCACGACGCCGAGCGTGATCACGATGATCTCGGCCGAGAGGATGAAATCAGTGCGAATCGCACCGGAGATCTTTTCAGCTTCTGACTTGGTTTGTGAGGCCGAAGCAGAGTCCCCGGCGTGGGGAGCATGATCCGGGGCGACGCTGCCATGGCCATCCTTCGCCCCCGACAGCATCGAATGAAGAATCTTCTCGACCCCCTCGTAGCAGAGGTAGGCCCCGCCGAGCATGAGGAGCGGCGCGACGGCCCAGGGGGCGAGCCATGAGAGGGCGAGAGCCGCCGGCACGAGGATCGCCTTGTTGCGAAGTGACCCGAGCGCCACGCGCCATACAACGGCCAGCTCCCGGGCCGGCTCGACGCCGGCGACCTGATGGGCGTTGAGGGCGAGATCGTCACCGATCACCCCGGCGGTCTTGGCGGTCGCCGCCTTCGTCATCACGCCGACGTCGTCGAGGACGCTGGCGATGTCGTCGAGGAGGAGAAGGAGGCTCGTGGCCATGGGGGCTCTTGTGGTGGCAGGCGACTTCGGGCGCTCCAAGTCTACGGGGCGATCCCTACCGACGCCTGCAGCCCTGGCAGATGGCGGCCGGGTCAGGCCCGGCGCTTCTGCCACACGAGCCAAAGGAGTGCGAGCATGCCGAAGGCGATGACGAAGTCGAGCGGCGCGGCTTCAAACCCTGGCAGCCCCGCGAGCCACCAGCCGAGGATCCCGAGCGTCGTCAGGCCGCCGACGAGCAGCGCGGCGGGGAAGACGACGTCGAGGGCTCGCCCCTGCGGCGGTTGCGCATCTGGGACTGAGTCGTCGCCGACGTCGGCCTCGTCGATCGTTGGCCGCACGGCGGCGAGCGCCTCGCGCGCGGCGTCGGCATCGGCTGCCCGCACGACGACACAGACATTGGCCGGGGCCTCGGCCCGGAAGCCGGCCAGCGACCCGCCGGTGACCATCGCCTCGATGCCGGCATCGGCGAGGAGATTCGTGATCAGCTGCGCTTCGATGTCATCGCGCGGGTGGGCGATGGCGACGAGGCGTGCTTTCGGCGACGGGGCCATCCCATGGTCGCGGTCAGCAAGATCCGATGGAGACGGCGTCATCGCGGAACCCTCCGGCGGGCAGGCGACCTGTTGAAGGCCCCCAATGGATCATACCCGTGGGGCTACGTCAGCGGCGGACACGACGATGCCAGGCGACGTGGAGGGGAAGAGGCCTTGCAAGTCGTCCAGCCCAGCACTCCGCCGGGACGGGAATGCATCGACCGATCGTCCTACCCGCCAATCAAAGCCTCCCGGGTGCGGAGGATCCACGTCGCCACCGTACGTGTCCGCGGAAACCGGGCGAGCAAGAGGGTGAGGATCCCGATCGGGACCGCGACGAACCAGCGTGGCACGCTCCCCGGCCCGCCGGAGAGGGCGAAGCAGGCCAAGAACCCGGCACTCTCGAGGAGAGCGATGCCGGCAATATGACCTGTGTGGAATGGCCCGAGGAGGGCCTCGACGGGGATCTCCGCCTTTCCGCGGAGCGCCGCGAGTCCGGCGCTGCGGAAGACCTTGGGCAGCACGAACGACATCGCGACGCTTGCTGCCGCACAGATCAGGGCAATGAATGCGACGTTGCTGCGATCTTCGGTCGCCGCGGCCCCCTGCGAGAGCATGACGGCCAGGAAGACCGCGACGCTCGCGACGAGTGCCAGATGGACGATCTGCAGCCAGATCATCCGCGCGGCGATCTCCGCGGCGATCGATTCGATATCGCTTCTCGACGAGGGCATGGACCTGCTCTGGTGGGAAGGGAGTCGGGCGGCGGGACAGCCAGTGTCAGCGCTGTTCGATCGTTTCGGGAGAGGCTCGACCCTGTGCCTCGCCGGTGGACCGTAGTGCCTCCTCGAGGCGGACGATCCTGGCCTCGAGCTCGCCGATCGTGCGGGCATCCTGCCGCTGCTCGATCGGCATCATCCAGAGCGCTACCGGCAGAAAAGAATAGAACGCGATCTTCGTGGGGTTGCCGAGGCCGGGATAGGCCGTGGCGATGACCTCGCCGATCAGCGCCATCAGGCACAGTGCCGTGACGAAGATCACCGAGTTCGGGGGAGGCCAGGAATGAGGGGCGGGCATGATCGCTCCTTTCAAGGAAACGGGTCGGTCGACTCGGTGGCGGACTCGGGGACAGCCTGGGTGGACGCTTCGGCGGCGACGGGATCGTCCCCATCGGCAGGAGTCTCGCCCCCCGCCGGCTGCCATTCCTTGACGACGACCGTTACCGAGCAGGCCTTCTTCGGGATGACGTTCTCCGGCTTGTCAGGATCGATGTCGAAGGAATCGATGTCGATCCGGTGGGGGAGCCAGATGCCGGGGGCGGCCTCGCGGAAGTCTTTGCACAGCGTCCGATTGAGCGTCCGGAACGTGCCGTTCGTCGTGTAGCGAACGCGGCGCTCCCTGGTCGTGACCGCGCCGGTCTTCGGATCGCCGCTGATGGACACCTCCTGCTGGAATCCGTCGCCTTCCTCGAGCCGCATCTGCACGCCGGCTTCGCCCGCGCCGGTCGGCGGCACGGGAAAGCTGCCGGCGCGGATCAGCGCCGCCAGTGAGCGTCCAAGGAAACCGGTCGTGAACTCCTGCTGCCAGGTCGTGGCGTCTTCCAGGCTCTGGACGACGTAGGATCGGATGTCGGCGTCGGGGCCCAGGGTGATCGCCTGCTGATCCGGAAGTGCCCCGGGCCGGCGAATGGTGATTTCGGCGACCGCCTCATGAGGGTGCTCCGCGAGCCAGCGTTCGAGCCGATCGAGGGAGTCGGCGAGTTCGGCCGTCGCGTCGCCCGCGGGGTGGCCGTAGCCCATGCCCCCC
>CAMARC010000281.1 GCA_945860405.1 Candidatus Kuenenia stuttgartensis
CGGCCGCAGGGCGCTTGCGCGCCTGGTCCCCCTCAGTGACGCTTTGTCACGCGTGGGGATCGGAGCTCTCGAGCCCCCTCTTCTAGCCGTCGTCCCCGGTTCGTGCCATCGGGCGTTCCCACGCTATGCCGTGAAGAACGCCACGGCTCGCTCCTCGGAGCCGATGACGGCATCGTTCCGGGTCCTGTTTGGACACCCCGGCATTCCCATGTGCCAGCGCTCCCGTCGATGGCTCCGCGCCCCACCGGCCGCGTATGCCCCGTCAGAGGGCACCGCCTTCGGTCCTGTCGGTATCTCGATTCACTCGATCCGATCCTTCCATTTTTTCATCCCGATCGCGCTTCCAGGAACCCATCCCATGACCACCCCCGTTTTCCGTCGCCCGCGGGCCTTCACCCTCGTCGAGCTCCTCGTCGTCATCGCCATCATCGGCACCCTCGTCGGCCTTCTCCTCCCGGCCGTCCAGTCGGCGCGTGAGGCGGCCCGGCGGTCGCAGTGCGCCAACAACGTCAAGCAACTCGGCCTCGGCCTCCAGAGCCACCATTCGGCAAAGGGCTTCTTTCCCACCGGCCGTAACGCCCAGTCGATTTCCACCCACACGTACCTCCTCCCCTACATCGAGCAGTCGACGATCTTCCAACTCGTCGATCCCGCGAAGGCCTGGAACGATCCGTTCCACACCGCCGTGGCGGCGATGAAGGTCCCGACGTTCGCCTGTCCATCCGATCCGGCCATCTACCTGCCTGCGTCGTACGCCCAGAACAACTACCGCTTCAATCAGGGGTCAGGCGTCCTGTGGGGAAATCCCCCCACGGCCTCGTCCGATCCGAACTTCGGCATGCCCGCACCGGACGGCGTCTTCTTCCTCGACAGCAAGGTGCGGATGTCGGAAGTGCTCGACGGCGCGAGCCAGACCGCGGCGATCAGCGAGCACGGGGTCGGTGACTTCAACAACGGCCTCTCCACGCCCCGCACCGATACCTTCTGGCCGCAGACGAATCCCAGCACCACCGACGAGGCGATCCAGCAGTGCCAGGCGATCGATCCATCGAATCTCTCCTACCAGCGGTTCAGCAACATCGGCGGCCCCTGGCTCTACGGCTATCACTCGACGACGATCTACTTCCATTCCAATGTCCCCAACACCCGCTCCTGCATGTTTCCCCCGGGACGGATCATGACCACCGCCCAGAGCTCCCACGCAGGCGGCGTGATGCTGGGGATGTGCGATGCATCGGTGCGGTTCGTCTCCGATGGGGTCGACCTGAAGATCTGGCGCGGCCTGGGCACGAAGAGTGGCGCTGAAATCGTGTCGGGCTTCGACGCCCAGTGATCCACCACGGCCGCAAGCGCTCGTTTCCAACTTCCCACCGAAAGGCACCATGCCGATGCCCACACCCAGGCTCGCTTCCAGGCCGTTCATCTGGCTCCTCCTCGCACCGGCGCTCTTCGTCGGCTGCGGGCGGGGGCCAGAATACAAGGCCGAGCCCGACAAGGCCGCCGCGGTCATCGAGGCAGCGCTCTCGGCCTGGAAGGAGGGGAAGAGCTGCGACGATCTGCGGAAGCTCTCCCCCCCGATCCATGTCGCCGACGAACGCTGGCATGGTGGGGCGACGATCACGTCCTACACGATCGGCGAAGGAAAGGCTTTCGGCCCGAGCACCCGCTTCGAAGTGACCCTCGAGGGCCCCCCGCCGATCGGCACGAAGACAGCGACCTACACCGTCTCCACTCAGCCCGCGATCAGCATCGCGCTTGGCGACTGACTCCCTCTCCTCTCCGGAAACATTCGCCATGGCACGCCTCCTCTCGCTCGGCCTCGATGATGGGCTCGCACTTGTCTTGGTTCTTTTCGGCGCCGCGGCCGCCGTTGCTGCCGACGACGCCCCGCGTCCGACCCCGATCACCCGGCCGGCGATGAAGCGGATGCTCGAGGAAATGAAGTCGCGGCGTGAACGGATCCCTCTCCCCGATCTGACCGATGCCGAGAAGGCAGCCGCTGCGGAAGATCCCACGGCGCACTCGTACGAGAACCGGCTCCGGGCCCTCTATCTCCCCGGCACCGAGCTCCGCGGTTATCTCGGCTTCGGCGGCACGGCCCCGAAGCGCCCCGGGGCCCCACCCCCGAAGGTGGTGATCGAGCCCGATCCGGCCGTGACGCTCGATTACGGCTTCAAAACCCGGCTCTTCTGGATCGCGTCGCGCGTCAACAACTGCCAATACTGCCTCGGCCACCAGGAATCGAAGCTCCTCGCCGTGGGGATGACCGACGACGATCTCGCCCGCCTCGACACTGACTGGAGCGGCTTCCCGGAGAACGAGCAGGCCGCCTTCACCCTGGCGCGGAAGCTGACCCTCGCCCCCGGCAACATCACCGACGCTGACATCGATCAGTGTCTTTTGCATTTCACCGGCAAGGAAATCCTGGAGATGGCCCTGTCGGTGGGGGGCAACAATGCCATCAACCGCTGGAAGGAAGGGATCGGCGTCGCCCAGGCGGGGAACGGCGGCAACTCGGGCTGGGCCCAGACCGGAGCCAGCGGAGCCCACTCCTACCTGACACCGACCGCCGACCGCTTCGACACCGTCGCCTCCGCCGTGGCGATCCTCTCAAGCGTTAAGCCCGGTGACGATCTCGTTGCCACGGCGTCCTCCTCGCCTCTCGCCTCCGCGGAAGAGTTCGCAGCGGGCCTCGCTGCCGCCCGCTCGCGGAGCGCCCGCCTGCCGCTCGTCGCGGAACCGCAGGCCCGCAAGATCCTCGGCGCCCTCGCGCCCGAGGGACCGCTGCCTCACTGGATGCGCTTGCTCGCCCACTTTCCCCTCGCCGGCCCGAGGATGGTGAAGGCCTTCGAACTCACGGCGGAGGCGCCCGGTCTTTCCCCGGTCGATCGGGCCCGGATCGCCTGGACCGTCGCCCGGCGTGATCGAGCCTGGTATGCCCTCGGCCTGGCCGAAGAGTGTCTGCGCGCCTTTGGCGCCGATGAGGCTACGCTTGCCGATCTGGCAGGCGATCAGCGGCAGCTCTCGGCTGCCGAGCGTGCGGTGCTCGTCGTGGCCGACCGCCTCGCCGCGAGCCCCGTGGCCTGCACCGACGCCGACTTCGAGCGGGCGCTCGAAGCGACGTCGCCGGCGACGATGGTGCAGGTCGTTCACGCGGTCGCGATGGATTCGCTCTTCGATCGGTTCACCGAAGCGGCCGGGCTGACGCTCGAGTGACGCGGCGAACTGATCAAGCCCTGGGGCTTTACTCGTCGGAGAGCATCTCGGCCCAGCCGTGCGCATCGCCGAGGTGGCGGAGCGAGATCTTGACCGCGGCCATCATCGGGTAGGCGAGAATCAGCCCGAGGATCCCCCACGCCCAGCCCCAGTAGGAGAGCCAGAGGAAGAGGAGCGTGGGATCGAGGTTGAGCTGTTTACCGGAAAGCTTGAGCTCAAGGAAGTCGATCCAAAACACCCGGTTGACGACGATCAGGACGGCGAGAACCGTCGCCGGCACCGCCCCCAGATCGAGCGCGGCCATGAGGATCGGCGGGACACACGCCGCCCAGCTTCCGATCGACGTGATGTAATTGGCGGCGAAGAAGAGAAAGGCCCACAGCGGCCAGTGATCGAGGCCGAAGAGCCACATGATGACCCCGGCGGAGAGCCCCATCCCGACGCCGATCACCGACTTCACCATCATGAAGCGTTCCATCGACTCCGAGATCCCCTCGCCGACGGCGAGGATCCGCGCACCGCGTTCGCCGGGGAACGCGCGCTGCACCCGGGCCTCGAACTTCCGGCTGCCAAGGAACAGGAATACGAGGTAGCAAAAGACGAGGACGATCAATTCCGCCGCATCGATCCCCTTGGCGAAGACGAAGTTGAGGACGTCGCGGCTCGAAATCCGGAACAGGTCTGAAAGCGACGTCCTCGCTACCACCGGCTCAGCAGCCGGGTCGGGGGCCGGCGCGTTCTCGGCCACGGCCGCCGCCCCACCGAGCGGTCCGCTCCAGCGGGTGATGATGTCGCCAATCCGATCCTCGTAGCGGGGCCAACTCCCCCGGAACGACACCGCCTCCCGGTAGACGAACTGCGCCAGGAGCACCGAGGCGATGAGGATGATGCCGACGAGCGTCGCGTAGGCCGTCAGGGGCCGCATCCCCAGCCCCGAGAGGGTCTTGACGCCGAACCGGGTGGCATAGAAGAGAAATAGGGCCACGAGAAATGGCTGGAGCACCGGGCCGAGGTGCGTGATCGCGGCGCCGGCGACGACGACCGCGATCACGATCAGCGCCGCATCAGCGGATGTAGACCGGGAAGCGGGGCTCGGTGCCGGAGGGGAGTTCATGCCGGGGTTCTCGTCGGGCTTGAGGGGGCTGGGGCGGGATCGTCCGCCGTCGTGCCGGCCGATTATCGGCATCCGGCCACAACGGCAACAGCCCACCGCGGTATCCTGACGCCACGCTGGCGGAAGCACGGCCATCGCCCCCCTCTCTCACACTTCTTGACATCGATGACATCCGACCAGGCCTCCGATCACGCGCCCGACATCGACGACGACGTCCGCACGCTCGCGGCCATGGGTTACGCGCAGGAACTCGAGCGGCGCATGGGGGGCTTCTCCAATTACTGCATTTCCCTCTCGATCATCTGCATTCTCGCCGGTGGGATCACCTCCTTCCCGGTCGGCCTGTGCGCTGCCGGAGGGGCGAGCATCGGCCTCGGCTGGCCGCTGGTGAGCCTCGTGGCGCTGGCGCTGGCGGCAACGATGGCGCAGGTCGCCTCGGCCTTTCCCACCGCCGGCGGTCTCTACCACTGGGGGGCAATCCTCGGCGGCCGCGGATGGGGCTGGGCCACAGCCTGGTTCAACCTCGCCGGGATCATCACGGTGCTCGCCGCCATCAACCTGGCGACCGTGCAATT
>CAMARC010000282.1 GCA_945860405.1 Candidatus Kuenenia stuttgartensis
GGCGGGCGTGAAGAAAGTGGCGGGGACTCGACGAGACCCGGTGCATGAGATTGAGCGTTTCGGGGAGAATAGACCGATGCTCCTGAAACCTGATGACGCCAAACCTTCCCCGGCGATCGTCCGCCGCTGGTTCCCCACGACCCGGTGCCGGATCAGCCCCCTCTCCTCCGCTGGCTTGAGCGGCAGCCCGGTGTGGCTCGTGGAGCCGGATGAGCCTCTCCCTCGAGGCCGTGGGCCAAGGCGTTTCGTGCTCAAGGGCTTCGCCGTCGGCTGGCCGCGGGAGCGGGCCGAGGCGATCCACCGGTGGATGGCGGCAGCGCGGCGGGCTGGCGTTGGCGCGGTGCCTGCAAACCTGGAGGTGACCGCGGCCGATGGAGCCGAGACCACGACGATCGCCACCGACGGCGACGGACGGTGCTTCGAGCTGACGCAGTGGCACCCTGGGCGACCGGTCGCGGCTCCCTCGCCAGGGCAGGCCACCGCGGCGCTCGAAACGCTCGCCCGGATTCATGTCGCTCTTCGGGAGGCCGGAGGCGATGAGGGCCCCCGGCACGCTCCTCCGCCGGCTTGGGCACGGCGGGCCGAGGCCCTTCGGGCCGTCATCGCCCGCGGCTGGGACGAACCGGCGAAGGGAAGCCTCTCGCCCCTCCAAGCGGCGGTCGCAGAGCGTCGCCGGGCCGCCGCGGCGATCCTCCGGGATCAGGGAGGGCTTTCGTATCTCTCCCGCCTGGCGGCCGTCGTGCCGCCGGCGGTGCCCCTCCAACCGGTGCTCCGCGACGTTTGGCAGGCGCACGTGCTCTTTGTCGGCGGAGAGGTGTCGGCGGTGATCGATTGGCATGCCGCCGGCATCGATACCCCGGCCACGGATCTGGCGCGACTTCTGGGAAGCTGGGAGCGGCCCCGGTCGGCGACGGTCGGGGCGGCTTCCTTGAGTGTCGTGTGGGGAGAGGCGCTCGAGGCCTACCGGGCGATTCGGCCCCTTTCCCGGGAAGAACTGGCCCTCATCGATCTCCTCCATCTGGCGGGGGTGGTCGGGGGCCTGCACCACTGGTTTACCTGGGTCCTCGACGAAAATCGCGCTTTCTCTGCCCCGAGCCTGGTGCTCGAGAGGGTCGAAGCGCTCCTGAAAAACTTCGCTTTTTCCGGGGAAAAGACCGATGGAGGGAGCGGTGGGCTCCATTGACCCCCGGAAAACGGAGCTTGTACAATCGAACAGGTTTGCCCGCAGGTTTGCCTGCGTTGACGCTGACCTCCCTTCCCAAAAGGACCGATCTGCCGATGCTGCGTCTGCCAGGATGGCTCCGCGGGCGGTCGAGGCCCCCGATCGGCCGGGTGGTTTTGCTGGCGATCGCCCCCGTCGCGGTCGTACGAACTGTGGCCGCCCTCTTCTGGGCAGCCGTTTTTGTGTCGACGGCCTGCCCGGTCGGGGTGGCGCAAAACCCACTCGCCTTCGATCCACTCGGGGCCGTGAACGCTGCTCTGGGAAGCCCGATCACCGTCGCGGCCACCGTGGAGCCGGCAGCCGCTGAGAAGCCAGCGACCCTCGTCATCACCGCGACGCTCGAGGAGGGTTGGCATCTCTATGCCGTCACCCAAAAGCCGGGTGGACCGAAAGCCACCCGGATTACCGTCGACGCCACCTCCCCCTGGCAGCCGTCGGCGGCGTTCGTACCCGACCAGCCCCCCCACATCCGCACGATCACCGACGTGCCGGCCTGGGCTGGGCTCCAGGTCGAGGAACACGAGGGGACGGTCGTCTGGCGGGCACCGCTCGCCACGAATCCCGAAGGGAAGGCGACGCAGATCACAGGCTCTGTCAGCGTCCAGATGTGCCGCGAGACCTCCTGCTCGCCACCGGCGTCGATCCCCTTCGTCGCCGACATGCCCGCCGGTGCGGCGAAAGCTCCCCCCACACCTCCGACAGCGCCCCCCGTCGCCGGGGCGACCGATCCGTTCTCCGCTGCCGTGGCCTTGCCCGGCGCCACCACGGCGGTGATCGCCACCCACATTCCCCCCCGGGCCCATGCGAGCGTCGAGGCCGCGTTCGGCGCCGCCCGGAGCGGCGTGGATGGAGCGGGGGCGACGTCGACCTGGCGGCCGCTTATCGTTCGGCTCTCCCCCGAAGCCGGCTATCACCTCTATGCCCCGGCCGGCTCTGCCGACAGCGATGTCGGGCAGGGGAAGCCGACGGTGGTGTCGGTCCCCGACCGGGAGGCCTCGGTCTTCGTTCTCGCTGCGACGCCGTCCCACTCGCCTGAACTGGCCGCAGCCAATGGGGTCGACGGAGATGTGACCTTCGAGGTCCTCCTCCGCGAGACGGCCGCCGCCGCGGAGATCGTGATCGGCTTCCAGACCTGCACGGAGACGTCGTGCGATCCGCCGACGGCTGTCCGCATCAAGGCTCCCCTTCCCGCTCAGGCCGCGTCGGCAGCCGACGGCGCGGGAGGGGGAATCGAGTTCCTGGCGGCGAAGTATGCCGAAGCGGCGAAGAAGCCGGTGGCGGTGCAAGCCGCGCCCGCCGCGGTGGTGCCGGCCCCGACAACGGTTGAACACGCGACGAACATTGATCTCCAGCCGACGACCTCCGTGGCGTTTCCGCAGGCGGTTGCGGGGCCGTCGCTTGCCGGGCCATCGATGGTTGCCGCCGAGCCTCCGCCTGCCGAAGTGCCGAAGCCGACGCTCTCGCTTCCGATGGCGCTCCTTTCCGGGCTCATCGGCGGGCTGATCCTCAATCTCATGCCCTGCGTGCTTCCCGTGCTCGGCCTGAAGCTGATGTCGTTCGCGCAGCAGTCGGGGAAGGCGCGGGCCGAGGTGTTCCGTACCAATCTCTGGTACTGCGCCGGCGTCTATGCGGTGTTCTTCGCGTTGGCCACGGCGAGCGTGGCGGCGAACATCGGTCTGGGGAGCCGCAACCTCGCCTGGGGCGAGCAGTTCACGTCGTCCACCTTCAACATCACGATGGCGGCGATCGTGTTCGCCTTCGCGCTCTCGTTCTTGGGCGTCTGGGAATTGCCGATCCCAGGCTTTATCGGGGAGAAGGCGGGGCACCTGCAGTCGAAGGAGGGGCCGCTCGGGGCATTCCTCAAGGGGGTGTTGAGCACGGTTCTGGCCACTCCCTGCAGCGGGCCTTTCCTCGGGCCGGTGTTCGGATTCACCCTTGCGCAGCCGACGTACGTGACCTACGGCGTGTTCGGGGCGATCGCCACCGGCATGGCCCTCCCCTACATCCTCGTCGGCCTCATTCCCGGGCTCGTGAAGTTTCTCCCCAAGCCCGGGATGTGGATGGAGACGCTCAAAGAAATCCTCGGCTTCGTGATGCTCGGCACGGTCGTGTTCCTGTTCACCTTCCTGAAGCACGACTGGTTCGTGCCGACGTTCGCGCTCCTCGTCGGGATCTGGGCCGCCTGTTGGTGGATCGGCAAGGGGCAGGAGAAGAGCGGCGGTCCGGTCGGCTTCGGCCGCTGGCTGCAGGCCGCTGGCGTGGCGACGGCGATCGGCTTTGCGGCTTTCACGTTCCTCGGGCCGGTGGAATCGATCATCCCCTGGGAGCCGTTCTCGCGGGCGCGCCTGGCCGAGCTGCGCTCCGGCGGGTCCACGGTCCTCGTCGACTTCTCGGCCGATTGGTGCATGACCTGCAAGCTGAATCTCGCCACGGCGATCGAGACTGACAAGGTGAAGGCGGCGATCGAATCGAACAAGATCGTGCCGATGCTGGCCGACTGGACGGAGGAGTCGCCGGAGATCAAGACGATGCTCGAGAGCCTGCAGAGCAAGTCGATCCCTGTCCTCGCGATCTTCCCGGCAGCCCGTTCGGGGGAGTCGGCCCCGGAGCCGATCATCCTCCGCGACCTGATCACTGAGTCGCAGGTGCTGACGGCGATCAAGGCGGCCGGGCCGTCCCGGGCAGGCGTCGCCCCACGCGCGGCCGCTGCCCCTGCCGCCAAGGGGCACTGACGGCTAGCGGATCACGACCCGCGCGTCGCTCGCTTCGGCGGCTTCCACAGCGCCGATCCGCCAGGCTTCGACGCCAGAGTCGGACAGCTGCGAGACGATGCTGTCGGCGAAGTGCGGGGAAACGACGAGCACCATCCCGACCCCCATGTTGAACACCCGGTCCATCTCGGCGTCCTCGATGCTGCCGAGCTTCTGCACCCAGGGAAAGACCGCCGGCACCTTCCAGGAGCCGCGATCGATCACCACCCGGACCTTCTCGGGGACGATCCGCGCGAGGTTTTCCTCCAGGCCGCCGCCGGTGATGTGGGCGATGCCGTGAACGGGCTGCTTGACCCGGTAGCGACGCAGGACGCTGCGAACGGGGCGGGCGTAGAGACGCGTGGGGCGGAGGAGGGCCTCGGCGACCGTGGTGCCGCCGAGTTCCTCGACGGTGTCGTCGAACTTGAGATGGCCGTAGTCGAAGACCGCCTTGCGGACGAGGCTGTAGCCGTTGGAGTGGAAGCCGGTCGAGGCCAGGCCAATGGCGACGTCGCCGGGCTGGATCTGCCGGCCATCGACGAGCCGTTTTCGCTCCACCATGCCGACGACGAACCCGGCGAGGTCGTATTCCCCGCGCTGGTACATGTCGGGGAGGATCGCCGTCTCGCCGCCGACGAGGGCACAGTCGCTCTCCACGCAGGCGTCGGCAATGCCGCGGACAATCTGTTCGAGGAGGTCGGGATCGTCGTGGGAGAGGGCGACGTAATCGAGAAAGAACAGCGGCTCGGCCCCGGTGCAGAGGCAGTCGTTGACGCTCATCGCCACGAGGTCGATGCCGACGGTGTGGTGGACGCCGGCCATGACGGCGATTTTCAGCTTCGTGCCGACGCCGTCGGTGCATGACACCAGGACGGGATCCTC
>CAMARC010000283.1 GCA_945860405.1 Candidatus Kuenenia stuttgartensis
CCGTCGTCACGCCCCCCTTCTGCAGCGAGCGCTGCCGCGTCATCGATCTGGGCCGCTGGCTCGACGAGGCGTATGCCGTTCCCGAGATCCGTCGTGGTGACGACGACGAGGGGGATGGCGAAGGCCCGATCCCGCCGGAACTGCTCCGCCAAGACGAGGACGACCACGAGGCCTGAGCCCACGCCTCCGGCGGGCTTGTCGAAGCGACTGGCACCACGGCACGTGTCGGTTGCTAGGGCGCGGGATTCAGTCTCCCGGGCGAACCGCAGGCTTCAGGGTGTTGCACGATGATCGCGAGCTATCGCTGCCCTCGTCTGGACACCGCCTCGATGTGCTTCGGGATCGGTCCGAGCGTGCCATCGCCCCTGCGACAGCCAAGTCGATGACGAGGAAGCCGCGGCGTGGCGGTTGAAAACGGCGCGGTCAGCGGTACTTCTCGGGGAGCAAGATTCCGGGATTCGCTCGCAACGCCTCGGCCGTCTCGTTCGACATCATCAGCCTCCCGTCGAGTTCGAGGCCGTCCTCGTGCTTTGCCAAGGCTCTGGCCGCCTTCACCGAGAGCTTCGTCAGGTATCTGACGCGCAGCGTGCCCTTATGCCTTGCAATCGCCTCGGCCACCTCCGGCGAGAGCGTCGGAAGCCCCCCGATGCTCAAGCAACCCTCATGCCTCGCAATCGCCTTGGCTGCGTCGACCGAGAGCGACCTCAGCCCGCTGACGGACAACTCGCCCTTGTGGTTCGCGAGCGCCCCGGCCGCTTCTTGTGAGATCCGCCACAGGCCGTTGAGGATCAGGTCGCCCTCGTGCGTCGCCAGAGCCTCGGCGATACCCGGAGAGATCTTTGTCAGCCCGTGGAGGGTCAGCGAGCCCTTGTGCTTGGCAAGCGCCGTCGCCGCGTCGATCGAGAGCGTTTCCGGGACGCCTAGTTCCAAGTCGCCTTTGTGCTTCGCAAGCGCCGCGGCCGTGATGGGCGAAAGCGGCCTCAGTTGGCCGAGCACAAGAGTGCCTTCGTGCGTCGAAAGCGCTGCTGCCGCCTCCTCAGAGAGGCTCCCCACTTGGTCAAGGCCAAGGTCGCCCTCGTGGTTCGCAAGCGCTCTTGCCACCTCATCTGCGAGCGTCGACAGGCCCGTGAAGTACAGCCTGCCCTTGTGCTTCGCGAGCGCCGCGGCCACCTTCTCCGAAAGCGTTGCCTGGATGTGAACGCCCAGTGTGCCGGCGTTCTTTCCCAGCGCCTCGGCCGCCTCTTCCGAGAGACGAGGGCCCGACAGATAGAGCTCGCCCTTGTGCCTCCCCAGAGACGTGGCCGCCGCTTTTGAGAGCGAGGTCAGGCCCAGAATCCAGAGCCGGCCCTCGTGCTTGGCAAGCCCCTCGGCCGCGTTGTCCGAGAGTGTCGTCTGGTGATAGAGCTGGAGCGAGCCCTTGTGCCTCCCCAGCGCCACGGCAGCCTCGTCCGAGAGCGCCGTCAGATCCGAGAAATACAGATCGTCCTCGCGCTGCGCCAGGATCTCGGCGACCACCGGTGGGAGCGTCGTTAAGTTGCTGAAGGACAGCGGGCCTTTGTGGGGCGCCAGCGCCCGGGCCGCGTCCTCCGAGAGCGTCTTCAGGCTCGTGAGGATCAGCGAGCCCACGTGTGTCGCAAGCGCCCCGGCGGCTTCGTCCGACAGCGTCGACAGGCCCTGAAGATTCAGATCGTCGTTGCGCTTCGCCAGCGCCCCGGCCGCCTTGGCCGAAAGCGTCCTCACCCGCCTGAGGTGCAGCGTGCCCTCGTGCCTGGCCAGCGCCTCCGCCGCGTCATCCGAGAGTGTCTCTAGGCCGTCGAGAAACAGCGTGCCCTTGTGCTTCGCCATCGCTGCCGCCGCCCTGTCCGAGAGCGTCTTGAGGCCGTCGAGATGCAGATCGCCATCGTTTTTTGCCAGGGACTCGGCCGCCTCGTCCATGATCGTCGTCAGGTGATCGAGCCAAAGTTCACCCTCATGCGTCGCCAACTCCTCAGCTGATTCCGTTGTGAGCGTCGTCAGCCCGCCGAGAGCCAACCAGCCCTCGTGCGTCGCCAACCCGTTGGCGACCTCCGGCGAAAGCGTCGTCAGACCGGGAAGGTTGAGGTCGTGCTCGTACTTTGCCAGAGCCCTCGCCGCTTGCGGCGAAAGCGTCGTCAGGAAGGTGAGTGACACTTCGCCCTGGTGCTTCGCCAGCGCCTCGGCAACGTCCTCGGAGAGCGTCGTCAGGCCGGAGAGGCACAGCGATCCCTTGTGCGGCGCCAGCGCCGCGGCGACTTCGGGCGGCAGCGTCGTCAGGCAGGCGAGATCCAGAATCCCCTCGTGCTTCGCAAGCGCCTGGGCGACCTCCGGCGTGATCGTGCGCAGGCCTCGCAGGGACAGCGCACCCTCGTGCTTCGCAAGCGCCTCGGCGACCTCCGGTGTAAGCGTCGTCAGACCGTGGAGTTGGAGCCCGACTTCGTGCTCGGCCAGCGCCTCGGCGACCTCCGGTGTAAGGGTCGTCAGGCCGCCGAGATAGAGCGTGCCGTCGAGTACCGCAAGTTGTCGTGCCTGCCCAACATCGAGCTCTTCGATCTCGTTCGTGTGCCGCAGCCAATACGGCGGCCTCTCGGCGCGGTCCGGCAGAGGAAATCTGAACTCGTCCGGAAGCTGGACATGGGCCCCGGACCGGAGCGTTTCGGCCGCCTCTTCAGAGAGTTGCCTCAATCCCAGCAGGGACACCATTCCACGGACCTTCGCCAAAGACTCGGCCGCCTCGTCCGACAGTGTCCGGACACCGCAGAGCGAGAGACTGAGCATCTGAGGCGTTGCCAGCGCCTCGGCAACCTCTGGCGGGAGCGTCTTTAAGCCGTCCAGTTGGAGACCCCACTTCAACCGCCCCAGCCCCCTGGCAGCTTCGGGCGAAAGCGTCTTCAGGCCGTTGAGGTACAACTCGGCGTCGTGCTTCCCCAGCGCCTCGGCCGCCTTGTCCGACAGCGTCTTCAGGCCGTTGAGGTACAGCCAGCGGTCGTGCATCGCCAACGCCTCGGCCGCTTCGTCCGAGAGCGTCGTCAGGCCGGGAAGCTCCAAGGGCCCCCGGTGCTTCGCCAACGCCTTGGCGACTTCTGGCGAAAGCACCGTCAGGCCGTGGAGTCGCAGCCAGCCGCTCGTTTTTGCGACCGCCTCGGCGGCCTTCGGAGAGAGCGTTGTCAGGCCGTTGAGCGTCAGGAATCCCTCGTGCTTTGACAACGCGTCCGCGGCGTCATTTGACAGCGTGGTCAGCCCGGAAAGATCCAGGAAAGAGGGCTTCCTGGCAACCAAGCGGGTCGCCTCCTCGGCACTCAGTTCCTTGAGGAAACTCGTGTCCTCCTGCCCGTCTTGCTGTCCAGATGCCGGCACCGCCATCGCCATGAGGATTGCCACGAGTACCCAGTGCATCGGCCACCTCCAGCACAGTCCCGGGCGTCCCGGTCCATCGGAATCACCCCCCATGGTATGGGTATTCCCAAGACCTCGCCATCGCAGTCGGGCTTCGCGCCATGGCCACCCTCTTTTGGGGTCGGTGGCTGGGGACGTCTACGCTCTCCCCCGGGCTCGGTAGACGAGCTGCGTGAAGGCGCCGTGGGGATCGTTGTGGATGGAGAGGAGATGCAAAAGGCCGCGGCGGAGTCGGGCTTCGTCGTAGCCCATGGCGACAAACTCCGGGATCGCCGGCTCGATGTAGTCGGCGGTGTAGTGCGTGTGCCGGGCGAGCGAATCGTCGCCCGAGCCGACAAAGAAGTGGGCGCCAACGAGCCGGTTGGTGACGGCTGAAAACCCGGCCTCGACCAAGAGCGGCCCGAGACGGCGGCCGGCATGGGCCTCGCCGTGGGCCTGGAAGTGGCGAAACATCGCCTCCTCGAGATACTCCCAGTCGGCGTTCTCTGGCCAGACGTGATACGACTCGTATTCGGTCTCGTTGATCGTGATCGTGCCGCCCGGTTTCAACACGCGGCGGATCTCGCGGAGGATCGGCTCGATCCCCTGCACATGCTCCACAAACCACATCAGGTAGGCGTGATCGAAATGCCGATCGGGCCAGGGGAGCCGGTTGGCATCGCCGACGCGGAGATCGGCTGAAGGGACGCCGAGGGCCCCCAGATGCGCCGTGGCCGCTTCGATCTGCTTCGGCTCCCGGTCGATCCCCGCGAGGTTTAGCCCGGGAAAGGCGCCGGCGATCACGCCGAGCACGGCCCCAGCCCCGCAGCCGACGTCGAGAAGACGCTCGCCGGCCGCATAGGGGAGATCGGGGAGGATGAGCCGCTCTCGCCAGTATTCGGCCTGCTCGACGAGCCGGGCCTGCTCCTCGGGCGAATAGCCGTGGAGATAGCGAGGGGGGGGAGCCGAGTCGTCCATCGGGATCATTCCTGGGAAACGGGAAACTGGAAACGAGAAAAAGGGGGAGCTTCCAGAGGCTATCGATCCCGCGGCGGATCGGCGCCGCCTAAAAAACCTCCCAGACGTATACTCCGGCCGCAATGGGGGCTTCCGCGGGCTCCCGGTCGCGGCCGGATCGGGCTCCAGTTCCCCGTCCGCACTCACGTTTCCCCCACTCAATTCGTCTTCTTCCCCGCAGGGCACCAGATCACATGTCGGGAATCCCGGGTACGTCCACCACCACGGACACGTCAAACATCCCCGCCGCCGGTCGCGATGCGATCCAGGGGGACGGGATCATCCACGAGATCCAGTGGAGCGACGCCCTTCCCTGGTGGCTCCTCTTCCGGGCCGCCGGGGCAGCCTTTTCGTCGGCGGTCATCCTCCTGGCCGCTCTCGGAGCGCTGGCCGTGTGGGGTGGCTGGTCGATCGCCGACCGGCTCGGTAT
>CAMARC010000284.1 GCA_945860405.1 Candidatus Kuenenia stuttgartensis
GTCGACCTTTGGCAAGGCGGTCCTCCGCCTCTTGCCGCAGGAATTGAACCAGCGGCGGGCGGCACGGTCAATCGACCGCCCTGCACGGCGCCAATCCCGGCCCACCGTGCCCGTGACGGGGCCTCCGACCGGCTGCCGTCGGCCGGCAGACCACGCTGGCCTCGATCCCTATCCGTCAGTCGCGAATCCGGGCGAGGAACTGCTGGACGGCGGTGGCGCCTCCGCACGACCAACGGCCTCAAGCGACTCAACAAGGAAATCAAGCGACGCACCCGCGTCGCCACGATCTTCCCCAACGAGGCCTCGCTCCTACGACCTGCCTCCGCAGTCCTGTCCGAAATCAGTGATGACTGGGAAACTGAACGTGCCTACCTGACCATGGAAGCCAGATGACCCACCTCTGAAAGCCGCGATTTACAGAAAAGATGTTGCTTTATCCTCGGCGACCTACCCATGGAAGCCCAGTGATCCACCCCTGAACAACGCGATTTACAGAAGGAGTGTTGCTTTATAACGATGTCTCCGGCGGAGTGGGAAACACCCTCTGCACCTGCGTTATCAGCTTCCAATCCGGAGCCACACCATGCTCCTTCATCAAGGTCTCGTAGTCTGAAAATGCCCGATTGGTGTCGGCTGAGACTGATTCCCATACCGTGTCACACTCGAAGCACATGACACCCCGGCGATCGTCAAGGTTCTTGAAGACGACTTCCCAGACATCGCCATACTCTTTGCAACAAGGACACATTCGCATTGCAGCACCAATGGTTATTGAATTGGATAGGCACTGATGACCTTGCGAGTCCCATCTCTGACGATGATACGAATGCGAGTCTCACCATTTGCCCCGACTTGCCGCCCCATGTCAATTTCAAACACCATGAGGTTACCTTCAAGAACGCCGCCGCCACGCTTCCCAAATGCTTCATCAATCGTTTCGATTAGCTTCGTTCGATCGACAGTGAAGATTGTGTGATCTTGTTTGCCTGGTTTCGGCACAAGATGGCTGAGAACATGATTGACTCTGTTGCCCTCTTTAGAGGTCGAGTCATAGACCAGCCCACCGGGGGAAGTCCAAGACCTTGTGACCGGATCGAAAACAAGCTTTCCGGCGGCAATCGCGGCTTGGTCGACGCTGTTGTTGAAGGCCGGATCGAGTGACCCGTCCGGCCGTGTGGCTGGCAACTGGTCTGGCAAACCCACGGCGGGGATGTCAGCGCCCCGTGGTTGATCGACCGGGGGAGTGGCCGGCTTTGTTTCGGTCCGCCACAAATTCCGCCACCAGTCAAACAATCCGACGCTGGCGGTGGCGGCGTCCGGTTTTGGTGGCTGAGTTCCGTTATCCGCCACCTGGACAACCTGCGCCCCCCCGTCATCAATGGGTTCGTCGCCGAGGAACCACCCCCGAATTCCCCACCAAGATCTTGCCCGCGATTTGCCGTCGCTCTCGCTCGCATCCCCCTCGCCCGTTCCCTTGTTCCCGGTATCTGCCGTCTGGACGAACTGCACGCTCCCGTGATCACCCGTAAATACGCCCGACTGGAAGACGGGGGGGCCGTCGCTCTCGGGGTTGTAGACCAATGGCGTGATGCCGCCGATACCCGAGCCGCCGGTGTACTGAGCCGAAATGGTCGCGTAGTCCGCGATCGAACCTTCGTCAGTGCTGGCCGAGGAGGAACCGGCCCCAGCACCTGACCAGTACATACCCCACAGATCGGCGTTCGACAGGGTGCCACCGGTGCCATTGCCCTGTCCGCTAACGTTTGAACCTTCTTGGTACTGCGACAAAAGTGTCAAGAGGTTCGATGAAGAACTACCACTGGCCCCAGAGGACGAGGAACCAGCCCCTAGTCCGGCGCCGTACAAGAGCCAAAGATCGCTTCCGCTCAGAGTGCCGCCATTATTCGTGCCGCTGCCCTGCGTGCCAGCGTTTGAGCCTCCGGTGTACTGCGACAAGAGCACCGGACTGTTTGGATTGGGACTGCTTCCAGTCGTGGAAGTTGTGGAGCCAGTTCCCGATCCCGAGCCGCCAAAGAGCACCGGGCCGTTTGGGGTGGAACTACCGCTCCCGCCGGTGGATGAACCAGTCCCCGATCCCGAGCCGCCAAAGAGCACCGGGCCATTTGGGGTGGAACTGCTGCCTGTCCCAGAGGGTGTGGAGCTGGTCCCAGATCCCGTGCCGCTGAACAGCACCGGACCGTTTGATTGCGAACCACCGCTGCCTGCTGTCGAGCCGAGCGTGGGGCTGCCACCGTTGAAACCGATTCCAGCGGGAGAGGAGACACCGGGCAGTAAGACAGCCGTGATCGATCCCAAACCGCCCAAGGAATCCTGCCCTAATCCGGCAAGCATCGCCCGGGATTCGAGGCGCTCAATCACTGCGAGCAGAGGAGCGTGCGTGCGGCGGGGGGGGCGTTTTGTGGTGTTTCGCCGATTCACTGGTTCGCTCCTCGAACAACGTCTTGGAAAACGGCCCACCCCCTCTCCTGGGGTCCACCGTAGGACAAGCTTTCTTTTCCGTCAACGAATTGGTTTGCGATGACTTCCCGGGGCAGCGGAAGTGCTGGAATCCACAAGACAGTCCTGGGAAAGCGTTCTCCCCGGGCGATGAGGGCCCGGCGCTAAGTTTCAGGACTACCAATGGCGATGACGCCTGCCGATCAATCCTTCGGGCAGTTCCTGATCGCTCGTCGCCCTGCCCGGCCTTACCCTCCCGAGGCCCGCACCATGGCCAGCACCCCTACCCGGACGGTCTCGGGCAGGCGGTGTCAGACGGCGACAACCTCGGCCAGGCCCGGGGGCACAGCGTTGGATTTCGCGTTGGTGCTCTGCTCGATGACCGGTTTCTCCGGAGTGAAACCCGGTTCCTTCGCATCCTGTCCCTGCTAGACTTTCGCCGTGGCCCCGCCTACCGGTTCCCGGCCGCCCGATCCCGGGTCGTCTTCGCGGCTCGCAGGGCTGGCCGCACTCCTGCGCTCGCACAGCGGGTTCGCCGACGTCGTCAGCAGTCTCGAAGAGGGACACGGCGCTACGATCGGCGGAACCTGGGGCTCGAGTTCTGCGCTCGCTGCCGCGGCGTTGGCACGTGAGCTTGGCGACGAGCGAATCCTTGTTGTCGTCCTCCCGCATGCGGTCGATGCCGAACGGTTCGTCGACGATCTCGCCCTGTTCACCGATCTCCCCGTCGCCCACCTCCCGGCGCTGGAGAGCTTCGCCGTCGGGGATGACGACGTCGCCGAAGACCCGGCTACCGCCGGCCGGCTCCTCCTTGTCAAACGGCTGACGATGGCCGGCGGCGACCGCCCTGCGATCGTCGTCACTTCGATCCAGGCCCTCCTTCCTCCGCTCGCCGATCCGCGCGAGATCGAGGCCAGCACCCGCCGGCTCGAGGTGGGGGGGAAGCTCGACCCGCAGGAGTTCGCCGACTGGCTCGGCTCCCGAGGCTGGCGGGCCGTCGACGCCCTCGAGGCCCCGGGGACGTTTGCCCGCCGCGGCGGGATCGTCGATCTGTTCGCGCTCGACTGGGATCGTCCCGTCCGCCTCGAACTCGACGGCGACGAGGTCGAATCGCTGCGAACCTTCGACATCGTCTCGCAGCGGAGCGTGGCCAGCCTCGACGCCATCGATGTCACCGCGCTCTCCGCCAAGCCCCGGCCGGCACCGGCCGAGCCGCCTCCGGCACCGACCGGCAAGCGCGGCCGCGCGAAGGGGAGCACGCCGCGCCCTCCGGCCCCAGCCCCGGAGCGGCGGACGCAGTTGGCCGACATCGTGCCGGCTGGATCGTGGTGGGCGCTCGTGGAGCCCGGCGAGCTCGCCGACGAAGCGCGGCGGACCTTCGAACGGCTCGGTGCCGATGTCGGGCTCTCCGAGCCGGAGGACGTTTTCCGACGGATCTATCGTTTCCCGTCGGCGACGCTCGCCGCAGTCGCCCCGTCGAGCCTCGAGGCGAGTGCGAATCTCTCGGTGGAAAGCGTCGAGCGGTTTACCGGCGTGCTCGATCGCGTTCGCGACGAACTCGAGACGGTGGGACGCGATCAGGAGGTGTGGGTCGTCTGCCCGTCGGAGGCGGAGGAGGCGCGGCTTTCCGAGCTCCTCGCCGCGAGTGCGCCGGCCCGCAGTGGCCGCCTCCACTTCGCCCGCGGCCACCTCTCCGGCGGCTTCCGGCTCGTGCCAGAAAAGCTCGTCCTCGTCTCGAGCGCCGAGCTCTTTCGCCGCGAAGACGTGACGGCGCGGGCCCCGCGGCAGCGTCTCTCGCGGACGATCGACACGTTCCTCGATCTTCACGAAGGGGACTACGTCGTCCATGTCGCCCACGGCATCGGTCGCTACAAGGGCTTGAGGCTGCTCGAGAAGGAGGGGCGGACGGAGGAATATCTCGACCTCGAGTTCGCCGAGGCGACGAGGATCTATGTCCCCGCCTCCGCCATCGAGCTGGTGCAGAAGTACGTCGGCGGCGGCAAGCTCGCGCCGAAGCTCGCCAAGGTGGGGGGCAAGCTGTGGGAGAAGCAGAAGCAGGCGGTCCGTGAGGCGATCGCCGACATGGCCGCCGACATGATCGAGCTTCAGGCGAAGCGGGAGAGCCGCCCCGGCATCGCCTTCCCCCCCGACACCACCTGGCAACGGCAGTTCGCCGACGCCTTCCCGTTCGATCCCACCCCGGATCAGAGGACGGCGGCCGACGCCATCAGGGCCGACATGGAACGGGCCCGCCCGATGGACCGGCTGCTGTGCGGCGACGTCGGCTTCGGGAAGACCGAGATGGCGATGCGGGCGGCGTTCAAGGCGGTCGAAGCAGGCCATCAGGTGGCCGTCCTCGT
>CAMARC010000285.1 GCA_945860405.1 Candidatus Kuenenia stuttgartensis
ATCGGAGGGAGCGAGAAGGGACGGGACGGGAGCGGGGCAGGAACGGGGGCCGATCAGTTAACGCTCGGCTTGGTGCCGAGGCTAGCGACTGAATCGCGGACCAACCGGGAGTGATCCTCCTTGCCGATCTTCTCGCGGAGGAACTTGCCGGCCACCTCGACGGCCAGATCCCCCGCCTTGAGGGCGATCGACGAGAGGGCCTCGTCGCGGGCCAGACCGATCTCGTGCTTGGCACGGGCCTGCTCGTCTTCGGCAGCCTTGCGGGCCTCCGCGACAATTGCCTGCTTCGTGGCCTCGGAATCGCGGCGGGCTTCTTCGAGCATCCCGCGGACTTCGTCGGACGCTTCGGCGAGACGCCGCTCGTAGGAGACGAGCATCCGCTTCGCTTCCTCGTTGGACTTCTTGGTCTCGGCGATCTGGTGCTCGATCCCTTGCTCACGCTTGTCGAGCCCCTCCATGATCGGCTTCCAGGCGAACTTGCCGAGAAGCCCGAGGAGGAGGAGGAAGACCGCGAGCGACCAGATGGCCAAGTCTGTGCGGAACTCGGCCGGGCTCTCGAAGTCCTTCTTAGAGACCCCCGAAGGCGGGTTGTGGCCAATCTCGACATGGTCACCGTGACCGTGCTCATCGTGCCCGTGGGCTTCCTCGTCGGCCGTCGCCGCGGAGGCCGTGGCCGGCAGCATCGTCGCCACGGGAAGAACGAACGTCACCACGCCACACACCAGCACGCCAACCACGGCGCGGACGATTCCGTAGGAAACCCGCACTCGATCACCAGCCGAGACGAACCCGTTCACGTCGGTTTCTCCTGCATCACCCAAAGGACATCACCAAGGAAACAACTCCGGTCGGAAACCGGCTCGACAAACCATCCCAACCATGACCGGGAACCAGCGGCGAAATCGGCGGCGACTAAAGTTGTGGACCAGCACGCCGGAGGCCACAGCAACACGCAAGACCGACAACCGACCCAGGAAGGAAAACCAGCACACCTGGGTCCGTCCACCAAGGAACGGGCAACCACGGCGACCGGAACGACTAACGAACCGATGCGGAAGCGGCAGGCAGATCAACGCCGCCGCTTCCACACCGTCGTTTTCGTTTCCATCGAGACGGAATACCAACAGAGAGGCGATACACGAAGTCGTACGGCGGCCCTGCTGGGTGTTCCGGCGTCGATCAGTTCTTCCCGGAGCAGATAAAGAGGGCGTAGAAAGTGAAGCCTTCGATGAGGGCCGCCGCGATGATCATCGCGGTCTGGATGTTGCCGGCCACCTCTGGCTGACGCGACATGCTCTCGTAGGCCGCAGCGGCGAGCTTGCTGATGCCGTAGGCAGCGCCGATGACGACCAGACCGACGCTGAAGGCGGGGGTGAGGTCGATGAGGGACCGGCCGCCGGCGGCTTCCTGGGCGGAGGCGAAGTCGGCAACGAACACCGTCAGGGCGACGGCGGCGACGACTGAGAGCGTGCGGAACGAATAAAGCGAACGGATCACTGGAAGAAGCTCCTTGGCAACGAGAACCCGGGCTGCTGCCCGGAACGATTGAAGACGGAAACGAGAACGGAAAACGGACAGTTCGGTGGGCCCGGATCAGCAGGGCCGTTTGCGGGGACAGGAATCATCATCGCTGCCTGAGAAACGTGCAAACGGGATCCGGAATGTTTGGGTAAATCACTGAAAAAAGCTGTATTCAAAGGCTGCGGAATGGCGGGGGCGGACAACGCCCCGAGTCGTTGGCGAGTGAAAAGATCAGTGATGATGCACTGATGCTCCGATGAACAGGGCAGAGAGGAAGGTAAAAATGTAGGCCTGAAGGAACGCCACGAACAGTTCAAGAACGCTGAAGAGCGTGGCGCTGACGACGCTGATTCCGGTGACGGTGCCCCACATCCCGGTCGACATGGCTGCGGCAGCGGGGATCAGGGCCATGATCCCCAAAAGCACGAGATGCCCGGCCACCATGTTGGCGAGGAGTCGGACGGCGAGGATCAGGTGCTTGATCACGAGGCCGAGGAGTTCGATGCCGAACAGCCCGAGCGAAATGACGATCTTCAAGGGAAAGAGGTACGCCGGCATGTCGATCGGCGGGACGAGATTCTTGAAGTAGCCCGCCAGCCCCATCGCCTTCACGCCGCCGACAAACCCGCCCAGGAACGTGGCCGCGGCCAGGGCGAGCGTCACGGAAAACGACGCGGTCGGCGAGCCGGCCCAGGGGACCATGCCGAGGAGATTGCAGCCGAGAATGAAGAAAAAGAGCGTCCAAAGGAGGGGGACAAACTTGTCGCCATCGTGGTGGACATGGCCATGCTCGTCGGCGTGGGCATGCTTGTCGTCAATCGCCGGCCGGGCGATCTGATCGCGGACAAACAGCAGCATGACCTCGAGGAGATTCGCCAGCCGCCCCTTGGCCGGGGCCCCCGAGGCGATCCGTTTGGCGAGCCAGGCGAACAGCAGAAAGATCGCTCCGCCGACAGCGAGTTCGAGGAGCATGTATTTCGAGATGCCGATCCCAGACTTCATCGCGTAGAGGCTGTCAAGCTGGCCAAACGGCTGCGGAATCAGCACCTTCCCCGACAGCGCCTCGTTGAACTCAGTCAGCGACGGCATCGGGTGATGGTCGCGCTCGTACGGGGCGCGAAGAAACTCCGGCACGTCCTCGAGCTTTTGCCAGTCGCGCCGCCAAAGCGCCTTCGGGACCTCGAAGAAGTAGGCGTCCTTGAGGTGGTAAATCGGATTGTGGTCGGACATGGAGCGAATCCCGGGCGTCGGTGTCGGGGGCTGGTCTCACGCCCCCGGTCGGGGGCGGAGGGGACCCTTCGGCCCCCACATGATGTGCAGAAGAATGTCGGTGGCAAGGAGGGTGAGGTAAAAAACGACTAAAAGGCCCCCGGCACCAGCCTCCCGCAGCCTTCCGGCCGCCGGTGCCGTGGTCGGATCGACGGAGAGCCAGCCGAGCAGGAGCAACGGGAGGACGAGGCGGAGGGCGATCCCGCCGAGGGAGCCAGAGAATGCCAGCGCGGGTCCCCCTGCGCCAAGCCGGGCCACGATCCAGCCTCCCAGGCTCGACACGCCGCACACCCCAGCCACGACCGCCACAGCACGGAGCCACTCGGGGCCCCCCTCTCGACCCGGGCCACCATGGATCAACGCGATCGTGCTGACGATCGCCAAAACAGCGAGAAGAATCAGCGATCCGAGGAGGGTTTTCGCCCGCTCGCTTCCGGGACTGAGGGAGTGGACATGGGCGGTCGATTCGTCAATGGTCATACGCGGTCGCGTTCCTCCTCCTGCCACGGGGCGGGAGGAATCCGGTAGCGCTTCGTTTTCCTGGGGCGGTAGGGCTTGGCGCTGTTGCCGATCTGGACGAGCCAGACCAGCGCCGCAGTGAACCCGAAGATCAGGCCGACAGGGCCGAGAAATCGGGTGCCGAGCCGGCTGTCGAGCCAGTTACCACCAACTCCGGGGAGGAACATTGCCAGCCCGATGGCAAGGATCCGCGACGCCCAAGCGAACGCGTCGCCGACCGGCGACACCGGCCCGTCGTCGAGCGGAGGATCATCCCCCGCCGGTCCGGGCTCGCGGTGAGGATCGGGTGGCGCGGAGGGAGGCATGGCGAGTGGGGGAGCCTGTGGCGGGATCGTCCTGCCGGAGAGGGGAGAGTATGACTCTCATCGGGAGCGGCCGCCACAGGTGAGCGGGCGCCGCCCCGAAGCCACGCCTGGAGCCTCGTTGCATGTCCCACCGCAAGCACCGCCGTCGTCGTCGTCACCGCCGTCCCGATCTTTCCGGGGCGTCGCTCGGGGCGACGCTCCCCGAGGCGTCCGCCCCGCCGGCGGTCCTCCGGATCCTCGGATGTGACCCGACGACGAGCGCGGAGTCGACGGTGCTCCGGGCCGACGAGTTGACGATCGCCCGGGAAACCTGGCCCGTGCTGTGGATCGATATCGAGGGGCTCGACGATCCGGTCACGACGCGGATGATCGGCAACGTCTTCGAGATCAGTGATCTGGCGCTCGAAGATGCCGTCACTCCCGACGAGCGGCCCAAGGTCGAGATTTTCGGGCATCAGGTGCTGATCGCCGCCCGGACGGTGCGGCATGACGGGCAGCAAATCGTCACCGATCCGGTCTGCATCTTCCTCGGCGACCGCTATGTGATCACGTTCCGGGAACGCTCGGCCCAAGATCCGTTTGCCACCGTCCGACAGCGGATCCGCCATGGCCGCACTCGGATCGGCCACGAGGGGGCCGACGCGCTGTGCTCGCTTTTGATGGATGTGGTGATCGACGGCTATTTCCCCGTCCTCGAGCAGTTTGGCGACCGGCTCGAGGATCTCGAGGAGGAGGCCCTCAACCGGCCTTCACGGACGGCGCTTGCCGGGATTCATGATGTCCGCAACGACCTGATGACTCTGCGTCGCGCCCTCTGGCCGACGCGCGATCTCCTCCACGCCCTCGGCCGCGAGCCGACCACGCTGGTGGGAGAGCATGCCCGTGCCCACTTCCGCGACTGCTACGACCACACGATGGAACTGCTCGACCTCATGGAGGCCTATCGCGAGATCGGCAGCGACCTCCGCGACATCTATCTGGCGAGCATCAACAATCGGATGAACGACGTCATGAAGGTGCTGACGGTGATCGCCACCCTGTTCATGCCGCTGACGTTCATCACCGGCTTTTACGGGATGAACTTCGACACCGATTCCCCCTGGAACATGCCGCTGTTGCGCTTCCGCTACGGGGCGCTGGTGGCGATCGCGATGATGCTCGCCACGACGGGGGGGCTGATGTGGTTCTTCTGGCGCCGCGG
>CAMARC010000286.1 GCA_945860405.1 Candidatus Kuenenia stuttgartensis
GCGGCCTTGGCCGAGGCGGTCCGCGAGGCGGTCGAGCGGATCGAGCAGGCGCAGGCGCCGGTGATCATCGCCGGCGTCGAGCTGCAGCGCTTCGGGCTCCAGGCCGACACGATCGCGCTGGCCGAGACGGCAGGGATCGCGGTCGCTTCAACACTCCTCGGCAAGAGCGTCGTCAGTGAGGTCCATCCGCTCTACATCGGTCTCTACGAAGGGGGAATGGGGCGCCGCGAGGTGACGGAGTTCGTCGAATCGAGCGACTGCCGAATCCTCCTCGGCACGATCCTCACCGACATCGATCTCGGCATCTTCACCGCCAACCTCGACCCGCGGCGGACGATCCATGCCACAAGCGAAGACCTGCGGATCAGCCACCACCACTTCCGTGGCGTGCTCCTCGAGGACTTCATCCGCGAGCTGGCTGCGGCGAAACCCAAAGCCGCCCGACGCGTCCTCCCCCCTGGCCCGGCCAAGGTCGCAGGCACCTACGAGCTCCGCGCCGAGGCGCCGCTGACGATCTCCCGGCTCATCCACCGGCTCGACGGGAAGATCGAAGACGGCACGATCGTGATCGCCGACGTCGGCGACTCCCTCTTCGCCTCGAGTGAGCTGGTGATCCGCGGCCAGACCGAATACGTCTCCCCCGCCTACTACACCTCGATGGGCTTCGGCGTCCCGGCCACGCTCGGCTGCCGCTGCGCCCGCCCCGACGCGAAGATCGTCACCCTCGTCGGTGACGGCGCCTTCCAGATGACCGGGATGGAACTTTCCTCGCTCGTCGGCAGGCGGCTTTCCGCCACGATCATCATCCTCGACAACGCCGGCTACGGCACCGAGCGGGTGATCCTCGACGGCCCCTTCAACGACATCAATCCCTGGCGTTATGAAAAGCTCCCCGAGGTGCTCGGCGGGGGCACCGGCTACGAGGCCCACACCGAGGGGGATTTCGACCGGGCCCTCACCGCGGCCCTGGCCGACACGTCCGGGATCAGCGTGATCCGGGCTCACCTGGCCCGCGACGACTTCAGCACCACCGTCCGCCGCCTTGGCGAGAGCCTGTCGAAGAAGCTCCGCGACTGACGCTCCGCCATCCTGGCGTGTTCCCCGTCACGCCGACCGTATCGCTATCATGGCCCGGTTCCCGTCGCGCCTAGCGGCACGGGCGGCTCGACCCCCGAGGTGAATCGACATGGCTCACGGTTCCGATGTCTTCCGCGGCTGCATGCCGGCGCTGATGACCCCCTGTCGGCCCGACCGCTCCCCCGATCACGAGGAGCTTGTGCGCACCGCGCGGAGGCTCGTGGCCGAGGGGATGAGCGCGGTCGTCTACTGCGGCTCGATGGGCGACTGGCCGCTGCTCTCCGACGAGGACCGGCAGACCGGCGTCCGCCGCCTCGTCGAAGCGGGGGTGCCGGTCGTCGTCGGCACCGGGGCCCAAAACCCGCGGATCGCTGCCGCCCATGCAGCCCACGCCCGCGAGGTGGGGGCCGTGGGGCTGATGGTCATCCCCCGCCTCCTCTCGCGCGGGAGCGCCGCTGCGGCTCAAAAAGCCCACTTCGAAGAGGTGCTTTCGGCCGGCGGCGATCTCCCCGCGGTGATTTACAACAGCCCCTACTACGGCTTCCAGACCCGCGCTGATCTCTTTGCCGACCTGCGAAGGAATCACAAGAACCTCGTCGGGTTCAAGGAGTTTGGCGGCGCCGAGTCGCTCAGCTACGCCGCCGGCTTCATCACCTCGGGTGATCCCGACCTGGCCCTCATGGTGGGCGTCGACACGCAGGTCTTCCACGGCTTCGTCCGCTGCGGCGCCGTCGGCGCGATCACCGGGATCGGCAACGCCCTGCCCGAGCCGGTGTTGCGGCTGGTGGCGCTGTGCCAGCGCGCGGCCGCTGGCGACGTCGAGGCCCGCCGCCTCGCCCTCGAGCTCGACGAGGCCCTCCGCGTCCTCTCCACCTTCGACGAGGGGCCCGACCTCGTTCTCCACTACAAGGCGCTGATGGTGCTCGAGGGGCACGCCGCGTACGAGCATCACATCAACCCCAGCGACACCCTCTCCCCGACCCAGCGGGCCCACACGCACGCGCAGTGGAAATTGTTTCGGGAATGGTGGAAGGCCTGGCCGGGAGCGCAGGGATGAACGGCCACCACGGAGCGATTCGCGTCGTCGATTCACACACCGAGGGGGAGCCGACGCGCGTCGTCATCGACGGCGGCCCCGATCTCGGCCCGGGCTCCCTTGCCGACAGGCTCGAGCGTTTCCGCGCAGCCCACGACGACTTTCGCCGCAGCGTGATCCTCGAGCCGCGCGGCTCCGACGCGCTCGTCGGGGCGCTCCTCGTGGAACCTTCAGACCGCACCTGCACCGCCGGCGTGATCTTCTTCAACAACGCGGGCTTCCTCGGGATGTGTGGCCACGGGACGATCGGCGTGGCCGTGACGCTCGCGCATCTGGGGAGGATCGGCCCTGGCCGCCACCGCCTCGAAACCCCCGTCGGCACCGTGGGGATCGAGCTGCTCGACGCCCACGAGGTGGCGATCGACAACGTTCCCTCCTGGCGCCACCGGGCCGGAGTGAGCCTCGACGTCGAAGGGCTCGGGAGCATCGTCGGCGACGTCGCCTGGGGGGGAAACTGGTTCTTCCTCGTTTCGACGCCCCCCTGCGAGCTCGTGGCCGGCAACATCGGCAGGCTCACCGCCGCCGCCGAGGCTGTCCGCCGCGGGCTCGTCGGCCATCGAATCACCGGCGCCGACGGCGCGGAGATCGATCACATCGAGTTCTTCGGGCCGCCCCAGGCAACCGATGCCGACAGCCGCAACTTCGTCCTTTGCCCCGGTGGGGCCTTCGACCGCTCCCCCTGCGGCACCGGCACGAGTGCCAAGCTCGCCTGCTTGGCGGCCGACGGGAAGCTCGCGCCCGGCGCGGCCTGGGTGCAGGAGAGCATCATCGGCAGCCGGTTTACGGCGAAGTACCGGTGCGGCGACGGCGGGGCAGTCGTCCCCACGATCCGCGGGCGCGCCTATGTTTGCGGTGAGGCCACACTCATCTGCCAGCCGGGCGACCCGTTCGCCAAGGGGATCGTCCTCGGGACGACGCCATGACGATCGACGCCGCCCCCATGAACGCCCCAGAGGATTCCCGCCGCCCCGACGTGATCGTCGTCGGCGCTGGCGTGATCGGCGTTGCCTGCGCCCATTACCTCTCCTCGGCCGGCCTGCGGGTGACGGTGATTGATCAGGGGACGATCGGCGCCGCCTGCTCCGGCGGCAACTGCGGCTACATCTGCCCGAGCCACGTCCTCCCGCTCACAGAGCCGGGCGCTTTCGGCGTGGCGTTCAAGTCGCTGTTCACCCCCGACGCCCCGTTCCGGGTCAAGCCGCGGCTCGACCCTGCCCTGTGGAACTGGATGTGGCAATTCGCCCGTCGCTGCACCCACAAGCAGGTCCTCGAGGTGGGAGTTCACCTCAAGGGGATCCTCGACGCCTCGATCGCGGAATACCGGCGGCTCGTCCGCGACGAGGGACTCGACTGCGAGTGGCAGGAGACGGGCTTGCTCTATGTCTTGCGGACGGATCGGGGGATGCGTTCCTTCGCGGCGACCGACAAACTCCTCTCCGAGCATTTCGGCGTCCCCGCGGTGCGCATCGATGGCACGGCCCTGCCAGCCTTCGATCCGGCGCTGAAAGCAGGCCTTGCCGGCGCCTATCACTATCCCGGCGACGCCTCCCTCCGCCCCGATCGCCTCATGGCGAGCTGGTCGCAGCGGCTCGTCACGCGCGGTGTCCGCTTCATCGAGCACTGCCGGCTCGAGGGGGTGGAGCGATCGGGGGGACGGGTGACGGCACTTGCCACCTCGCAAGGGTCGCTCGCGGCCGATCGCTACGTGTTCGCCCTCGGCGGCTGGAGCCCGCGGATCGCCAAGGAACTCGAGTGTCCGATCCCGATCGAACAGGGAAAGGGCTATTCGGTGACGATGCACCGCCCCGATCCCTGCCCGGTTCATCCGATGCTCTTCCCCGAGCACCGCATCGGGGTATCGCCGTTTGCCGATGGCTACCGGCTCGGCTCGATGATGGAGTTTGCCGGCTACGACACGTCGATCCCCGCCAGACGCATCCAACAGTTGCACGACTCGGCCAAGCCCTATCTCGTAGCGCCGTCGGGCGCCGGGCCGGAGGAGAACTGGTACGGCTGGCGGCCGATGACCTGGGACAGCCTGCCGATCATCGGTCCGACACCACGCCTCGCCAACGCCTTCCTCGCCACCGGCCACAATATGCTGGGGATGAGCCTGGCGACCGCGACGGGAAAGCTCGTCGCCGAGTTGATCGAGGGCCGGCCCCCCCATCTCGACCCGGCCCCCTTCTCGCCGCGAAGATTTCTCTGACGAGCCGGTCCAACAAGCCCCCGACTCACACGTCGTAGTAGAGGCAAAACTCGTACGGGTGCGGCCGGAGGCGCATCGGGGCGATCTCCTCCTCGCGCTTGTGCTTCACCCAGTGCTCGAGGACGTCGGGAGTGAAGACGTCTCCCCGGAGGAGGAAGTCGTGGTCGGCCTCGAGGGCCGCAAGCGCCTCCTCGAGCGACCCCGGTGCCCGCGGCACCTTCTTGAACTCCTCCGCCGGGAGGTCGTAGATGTCGCGGTCGAGCGGCTCGCCCGGATGGAGCTTGTTTTGGATGCCGTCGATCGCCGCCAGGAGGATCGCCGAGAAGGCGAAGTAGGGATTGCAGGTCGGATCGGGGCAGCGAAACTCGACGCGCTTCGTGCGGGGATTGGTCGAGTACATCGGGATCCG
>CAMARC010000287.1 GCA_945860405.1 Candidatus Kuenenia stuttgartensis
CTCCTCGTCAGCCGGCTCGCCGAGGCGGTGTCGCTGAAGTTCAGCCGGATCCAGTTCACCCCCGATCTGATGCCGATGGACATCACCGGCACCGACATCCTTCAGGAGTCGGCCGGCGGGCGGCGCGAGTTCTGCTTCGTCCCCGGCCCGGTGTTCGCAAACATCGTCCTTGCCGATGAGATCAACCGGGCGCCGCCGAAGACGCAGGCAGCGATGCTCGAGGCGATGCAGGAGCAGAAGGTGACGGTGGTCGGCAAGACGTCGCGCCTCGAGCCACCGTTCTTCGTCCTGGCGACGCAAAACCCCGTCGAGCAGGAGGGGACGTATCCGCTCCCCGAGGCCCAGCTCGATCGCTTCATGTTCCTCATCGAGGTCGATTACCCGAGCGAGGAAGAGGAGGTGATGATCGCCCGGACGACCACCGGCGACACCCTCCCGCCGCTCGATCATGTTCTCTCCGCGGCGGAGATCATCGAGTTTCAGCACCTCGTCCGCCGCGTTCCCGTTCCCGATCACATCTATCACTTTGCCACGAAGCTCGTGCGGCGAACGCGTCCGCAAGGGGCGACGGCCCCCGATTGGCTCAAGCCCCTTGTCGCCTGGGGAGCCGGCCCCCGGGCGGTGCAGTATCTGATCCTCGGGGCAAAGGCCCGTGCAGCGCTGACCGGCGGCTACATGGTGCGGCTCGAGGATATCGCCGCCGTCGCGGCCCCGGTCCTCGCGCACCGCGTCCTCACCACCTTCGCTGCCCAGGCGGAGGGGATCGATGCCCGACGGATCTGCGAACGCCTCATGAGCGAGGCCCTCGCCACCCAGAACGGCTGACCGATGCTCCACGACCGGGCCACGCGGACATTCCTCGACAGCGGCATGCTCTCCCGGCTCGCCGCCGTGCCGCTCCTTGCGCGGCGGCCGATGGTCGGCGGCGTGTCGGGGCGGCACACGAGCCCCCACCGCGGGTCGAGCGTCGAGTTTGCCGAGTATCGGAAGTATGTCCCCGGCGACGATCTGCGGCGCCTCGACTGGCGCGTGTGGGGGCGCACCGACCGCAACTATGTCAAGGAATACGAGGCCGACACGAACCTGCGGCTGTGCCTCGTCGTCGATTCCAGCGGATCGATGGGCTACGGCTCGACGGGGGTCACGCGGATCGAGGTTGCCCGTCGGCTGGCCGGCACGCTGGCCTTCCTCGCCTGCCGGCAAGGGGACGCGGTCGGGATCTCCTGTGTGGCTGAGTCGGTCGTGCGGAATCTCCCTCCGCGCCGCAATCCCGCTCATCTCCGCCTCGTCCTCGATGCCCTCGAGGAGGCCCGCCCGCAGGGAGCCTCGCGTCTCCCGGAGGTGCTCCACGAGATCGCCGAGACCGTCCGCCAGCGGGCGCTGGTCGTGATCCTCTCCGATCTGTTCATGGAGCCTGAAGCACTTGCCGGGGCCCTCGGGCACCTTCGCTTTCGCCGCCACGACGTCGCCCTCTTCCATCTCCTCGATCCGCAGGAGATCCGCTTCGACTTCCGTCGGCCGACCCGGTTTCTCGACATGGAGGGGGGGAGCCCGCTGTTTGCCGATCCGCTCGACATCGCCACCCGCTACCAGCAGGCGCTCTCCGCCTGGCTCGGGGCGATCCGCGGCATCGTCCTCGAGCAGGGGATCGACCATCATCAAGTGAGCCTCGACGAGGATTGCGAGAAGGTCCTCGCCCGGTTCCTCGTCGGCCGGGCCACGGCGAGGGGACGGCGATGACGTTTCTCCAGCCGTGGCTCCTCCTGGCGCTGCCGATCGTGGCGCTGCCGGTGATCATCCACCTCGTCAACCAGTGGCGCTTTCAGTCGGTGGAGTGGGCGGCGATGCGCTTCCTCCTTGCCGCCAAGGCCCTCTCGCGCGGCTACAGCCGGCTGCGGCAGTGGCTGATTCTCGCCCTCCGCATGCTCGCCGTGGCGGCGGCGGTGTTTGCCGTTAGCCGGCCGCTGTCGCGCGGCTGGCTGGCGAGCCTCGGGGGCGATTCCGCCGCGGCAATCGTCCTCCTCGACCGTTCCCCGAGCATGGCCCAGGCCGCCGTCGCCGGCGGCGAATCGAAGCTTGCCACCGCCCGGCGGCAAGTCGTCACAGCCCTCGAGACCCTCGGCACGAAGCGAGTGATCCTCATCGACAGCGTGACGGGAGCCCCCTTGGAACTGGCCTCACCGCGGGCCCTGGCGGCGCTCCCCGAGACGGAGCCTGCTGCTGCTTCGGCCGACGTGCCGAAGATGCTCCAGGCGGCCTCCACGCACCTCCGGGCCGACAGCTCGGCGGCAGGTTCGATCTGGATCTGCTCCGATCAGCGTGCCAATGACTGGAAGCCGGCAGACGGCGCGTGGCCGGCGATCCGCCAGCAGATCGCGGCGCTTCCCCAGGGCGTGCGCGTGAACCTCCTCGCCGCTACCGATCCCGGAGACGACAACGTCGCCGTCCGCGTCACGAAGGCGACCCTCGAGCCGCAGGGCAAGGGTTGGGAGCTCCTCCTCGACGTGGTCCTCCGCCGCCAGCGGGATCAGGGGCCGGTCCGTGTGCCGGTGAGCGTGGAGCTCGGCGGGGCGCGGTCGACTGTCGAGATCGAGCTTGCCGGCACGGAGGCGATTCTCGCGCGCCACGCGATCCCGGTCGACGTGGCTGCGCTTGCCGCCGGCGATGGGAGCCCGAGCGACCTGGCGCGAGGGAGCGGCTGGGGGAGGGTGACGATCCCCGCCGACATCAACCCGGCCGATAACGAGGCCTATTTCACCTTCGGGAAAGCGCCGACGCGGCGCACGGTGATCGTCGCCGAAGATCCCCGGGCCCTCGGACCGCTCGAGCTTGTCGCGCGGATCCCTCCCGACAAGCTCCTCACTGCGGCGGTCGACATCGTTGCGGCCGAAGATGCTGTGGGGATGGGGCTCGATGAGGTGGCGCTCCTCCTCTGGCAGGCGCCGATTCCAGAAGGGGAGATGGCGGCGCTTGTCGAGCGGTTTGTCGACCGGGGAGGGGACGTGGTGTTTCTCCCACCGGAGTCCCCGACCGCGGCGGCGTTTGCCGGGATCGGCTGGGGGGCTTGGAGCGAGCACAGCCCGCCACTGCGGCCGGCGTCGTGGCGCAGTGACGAGGGCTGGCTCGCCGGCACGCTCACCGGCCAAGCGCTGCCGGTGGGGGAGCTGGAAATCCGCCGAGCGTGCGCGCTCTCAGGCGAGGGAACCGCCCTGGCGACCCTCCCGGACGACCGCCCGCTCCTCCTCCGCGCGGCCCGCGACCGCGGTGCCGTTGCCTTTCTCGCCACGACTTCCTCCCCACGCGACTCCGATCTCGCCGCCAACGGCATCGTCCTCTACTGCCTCCTCCAACGGGCGATCGACGACGGACTCGCCGCCGTGGGGCCGGCGCGGATGGCCGACGCCGGAGAGCCGGCAGGGCCAAACGCAGGCGCGGAGACCAGAGACGCGGAACGGGCGGCTGATGACTGGCGTCAGATCGCCGGGCCCGCTAGCCCGTCAACCGAGTCGGGCTCTCATGCGGGCGTCCTCGCCTCGCGCGGCCGGCTCGTGGCGATCAATCGGCCGCCGCGCGAGGATGTCAGTCCGGTCCTCGCCGACGAGCAGATCGACGCACTCTTTCAGGGACTGTCGCTGAGCCGGTTCGAGCAGCAGGCCGGGGGCCTGGGCAATCTCGTCGAAGAAGTGTGGCGGCCGTGCCTGGTGGCGCTGTTGCTTGCCCTCGCGGCCGAGGGGCTGCTGTCGCTGCCGCACGTCTCGCCAGGCGTGGCAGCGCGATCGGCCCGGGAGGCGATGCTGTGACGACTCCCGCCGAGATGATTACGCTCGCGCACGGCATCCGCTTCCAGTCGAGCCCCTGGACACTCGGGGTGTCGCTCGTGCTGGTGCTTCTCGTGGCCGCGGTCAGCTTGATCGGCTGGTGGCGGAGCGGATTCAAGCCGAGCTTCGGGCTCCTTGAAGGGCTGCGACTGCTCATCGCGGTGCTGGTCGCGATCCTCCTCAATCAGCCGGAGTGGGTCACCGAACAGCGCCCTGTCGACAAGCCGACGATCGCTGTCCTCCTCGACGATTCGCGGAGCATGGAAACGGTCGATGTCCGCCGGGGCGATTCCGGTGACGGCGGGGACAGCCCCGGGGCACTGTCGCGTGCTGAGGCGGTGGCGGCGCTCGGCGAGCGGTCGTTCTGGAGCGCCCTCGAGGATCGGTATGCAATCGCCATCGAGCCGTTTTCGAGTGCCCAGGCCGTTGATGCAAAAGTTGTGGCCACGGGGACAAACCTCTTTGACCCGCTCGATGAGGTCGTGCGACGTCATCCGAATCTGCGCGGGGTGGTGATCGCCTCCGACGGCGACTGGAACGAGGGAAAGCCGCCCGTTCAGGCGGCGACGGGCTTGCGACTCGCCGGGGTGCCGGTGTTTGCCGTCCCTGCCGGAAGCCTCACTCCGCTCCCCGATGTTGCCGTCTCGGGTATCGATAGCGCTGTCACCGGCGTCGTCGCCAAGCCGTTTCGGGTGCCATTTACGATCCGCAGCTCGCTGCCGCGGGAGCAGATGGCGACCGTCGAGGTCGAGTCCTCCGACGGCCAGCGCTTCACCAAGGAGGTGCGCCTCGCGTCGATGCAGTCGACGACCGATTGGATCCTCTGGACGCCGGCCACCGTCGGTGATTACACGCTCACCGTCCGCGTTCCCCCGCAGGCCGGCGAGCTCCTCCCCGACAACAACGCCCGCTCGGTGCCGGTGGCGATCCGCGAGGAGAAGCTCCGCGTCCTCCTCGTCGA
>CAMARC010000288.1 GCA_945860405.1 Candidatus Kuenenia stuttgartensis
ACAGTCGATGCACTCGTCGGGGTGGATGTAGACCATCTTGTCCCCCTCGTAGAAGCACTCGACGGGGCACACCACGACGCAGTCGGTGTACTTGCAGGCAAAACAGGGTTCGGCGACGACATGGGTCATGATCGAGTCATCTCCAGGAGGCGGTAGTGCGTTGGGAAGGCGGGGCGACTGCGCGGAATGGTAGGTCGAACCCCAAACCCTGTCAACGAAACGAATCGGCTTTTTCAGGCCCGTTCCGTGAGTCGTCGCGGACTGCGATTGGTGGCCGGAAACCTTGGCCGTATGATCGGAGGAGGGGCGGGCCGGGGCTGGCAGGCCGCCTGGAGGCGTCACCGTGAGCGGGCCGGGTGCCAATCGAGCGACCAGCGGGCCAGGGAGCCCGGAGGATGCCGCGCTCGTGCAGGACTGCCTCCGAGGGGCCCCGGGGGCCTGGGATCGCTTCGTCGACCGCTTCGCCGGACTCTTTCACCACGTGGTCGACAGGACCTGCAGCCAGCGGCGATTGGCCCTCTCGGCGGCTGATCGCGATGACGTGATCGCCGAAATCCTCGTCGAGGTCCTGAAAGAAAACGCAGCGGTGCTGCGCGGCTTTGCGGGCCGCTCGAGCCTCGCCACCTACCTCGCAGTCATTGCCCGCCGAACCGCGGTGCGAATGCTCTCCCAGGCCGATGCCCACGTCGTCCGCGTCGATCTCCCCACAGCCGGCGCGGCGGTCGTCGATCGGCACGCCGACCAGCGCCGGGCCGATCGGGAGGAGATCGAGGGGCTGATGGGCTGCCTGGAGCCGGACGAGGCCAGACTGATCCGACTCCATCACCTCGAGGCCCGCAGCTACGGCGAGATCAGCCGGCTGACCGGACTGCCGCTGGGGTCGATCGGACCGGCGCTGTCGCGGGCCCGTCAGAAGATGCGCGAGGTCGGCCATTCCTCCGACACGCCGCCGGCGGCCGGCCTCGGCCCCCGTGCTGCTGGCTGACGGCCTGCTGGCTGACGCTCGCTGCCGCATCAGCCCGGATAAGGCTGGGGGGGGGACGAGAGTCCGGCAGGCTGAGCGCCTGGCAGGGGACGCTGCGGGGCCATGGCGGCCGGGGCTGCCGGCAGGGGTGTGGCGGCGGGGAGCGCTCCGCCGGGGGAAGCGGGGCCGGTGATCGTCACCGCAGGGTCGGCCAGATCGATTGGCTGGAAGCCTTCGTAGGAAGGCATCTGCCAGAGCTGCCCCGGATCGGCGGGGGGCATGTTGGTCGTGATCGAGGTGAGCTCGAGCTGGAACTCGACGCCTGACGCCGGCCACGAGACTTCGACAAGTCGCGGGAGGGCCGCGCCGCTGGAGGGATCGACGCGGTGCCGGGAGGTCCGCACGCTCGCCAACCGCTCGCCGGTCGGTGTGAAAAGGTGCTGCTCGAGAACGAGCCCGGTGGTGCCATCGAGGATCGTAGACTTGCGCATCGCCCCGTCTGGGCCGGCCATGGTGGTGCGGATTTCGATCCGGCCGTCACTGAAGGTGACCGGGCCTTCATGCTGGTCCTCGGGCCTGAAAGTCACCAGACCGAGCAGCTCGGGCATCCAGTCGGCGCGGAGCGGAATCAGCTTCCGGGCGGCCGATTTGTCGTAGTCGTCGTGGCGGCAGTAGAGCGTCACGGCCGGTTCGTGGCGGCGGATCCAGAGCCAGAACAGCTCGTCGTTGCTGCCGATGTCGAGTTCCCCACCGGTGATCGATGTCTGGGCGCGGAGCCGGAAGCGTCGGGGGGGCTCGCAGGCCACCTGGGCCGAGAGTCGCGGGACGCCGGGCACGGAGAGCACCGCCTGGGGGGCCATCAGGCTGCGCACGCGCCGGGTGTTGTCGTGGACGGTGCCGATCACCTGCTCGAGGGTCGGTTGTTCCGGCAGGGCCCGAGGCAGAGGCGAGACCCCGACTTGGTAGCCACGCAGCGCGTTCGGGCAGGTCGCGCCGGTGGAGGCCAGCGCGACGACGACCAGCGCCAGGAGGCAGGCCCGCGAGCCCGCACGCACCGGCGCAATCATCGACCGATCCGGGGGGGGCGTCATGCGGCGTCTCCCGACCAGAGGAGGGCCGCAAGCCGGGCTTCGACGGCGGCGGCGGCGGCGGGCTCCGGTGGGGCCACCTTGACGACGTATTCGCAGTCGCGTTTCCGGCAGGCCAGCCGGAGCGGTTCGGCTTCGGTCGAGGCGGGGGCGCGGGATGTGGCGGAGGTGTTGGTGGGCTGATCGACGAAGCGGAGGACGCGGCGACGGACGAGTTGCAGGGCGAGGAGATACCGCAGCGCGGCCTCGGGTTCCTGGCCGTCGAGTTGCTCCACGATGTCGAGGAGGACGTCGTTCGGCGCGAGCACCGCTCCGGTCGCATCGGGCTTGGGGAAGGTCGACCGCCACCAGGCCACCGCCTTCTCGGGGGCACCGGTCCACGCCGTCGCGAGGGTGTCGGTGCGCAGAAGGCCCTCGGGGGTTCGCACGAGGGCCGAAACAATGCAATCCCCCGGCTGGAAGCCGTGGCCGGTGCGGCAGCACTGCGCCTGCGGGCGGTGGATCTTCGGGTCCATCGGAGACCGGGTCCGGGAGGGGCGGAGGGCGAAGCCGGGATGGCCAGGGAAACAGACTTGTAGGGACCGCCGCCGCCGGGGACAACCGCACACCATCCCCGCCACAGCCCGGGGGGCGGAGCCCCGCCACCCCCTCCCCCAAGTCGCCCTTTCCCTGGCGGGGTCATTCGCGCCGGTTCACGCTGGGGGAAATGGGAAGGCGACGCGAGTCCTCGCTGTCTCCGACAGTCTCTTCAGCAGTGTCCAACGAGGAACTCGGCCACGTCGCCGATGCCCCCGTTGTCATGGCTGGAGACGACGAGATCGGCGGCGGCCTGGACCTCCGGGAGCGCATTCCCCATTGCGATCCCGAGACCGGCGGCCCGGATCATGGGCAGGTCATTGACGTCGTCGCCGACCGCGCAGACCTGCTCCGGCAGGATGCCTGCCGCCGTGGCAATCGCCTCGATCCCGCTCCACTTCGTGACCCCTGCCGGGGCGATCTCGCACATCCAATCGTGGTAGCGCGGGCTACGGATGCAATGGAGCGCGAGCCGATCGGGGCAGGCCTCGTGCAGTTCGCGTTCGAGATCGAGCATCGTGCCGCGATCCCCCATCGTGAATCCGGCGAAGACGCCGGCCGGCGGATGGCGATCGAGGCCGGGGTCGATCCGGGCGAGGTGTCGGTTGCGGGCCAAGTATTCGCCGACCCCTGTGGGGGGCTCTTTGCCCGCCGAGCCGGGGAGGCGGCGGCAGTGGAAGTCGAAGCCCTCGGCGAAGCTGTCGGTGTAGAGAATCGGCTCGAGGCCACGGGCATCGATCCGCTCGAGCACCAAGGCAAGCGCCCCGGGGTCGAAGCTCGCCCGGAAGAGCGTGGCATGATCGCTCGTCCGCTTCACCAGCGCCCCCGATGCGGTCACGAGTGGCCCCTCGATTCCCAGCCGGGCCGCCACCGGGAGAACGTCGCGGTAGCGCCGACCGGTGGCCAGGAGGATCGCGATCCCAGCCTCCCGGACGCGGGCCACGGCCTGCACCGTGGCTTCCTCGATCTCGTGACGGCTGTTGCTCACCGTGCCGTCGATGTCGAGGACGAGGAGCCTGATCCGCCGGGCGGCAGCCGGATGGGGATCACGGCTGACATCACGGTTATCATCGGAGGCGGGCTCGTCCGCGGGAGTTGCCGGGGCGGGCATCACGGTGTTCCTTCCTGTTGCAGGGTCGAAGCATGTCCGAAATCCCGTTCACGCCCGTCGCCCGAGTTGGCGACATTCCTGCCGGTGAAGGACGCACGTACGAGGTCGGCGGGCGCCTCGTGGCGGTGTTCAACGATGGTACGTCCTATGCGGCGATCGACGATCTCTGCCCCCACATGGGAGCATCCCTCGGCAGCGGGCCCCTCCGGGATGGCGAGGTGACCTGTCCGTGGCACGCTTGGCGGTTTCGGTTGTGCGACGGTGCGTGGTGCGACAATCCCCGGCTGAAGGTCGACGTCTTCGAAGTCCGGGTCGTCGGTGATGCGATTGAAGTCCGGGTCACGCCTCCGCGACCGCTGGTCACCTCCCGCTGATGGGAGGCGCCGCGGCTTTTGTCAGCCGGGGACCGGGCGCCCGGGCATCGCGTCGGCCGCTCGGGAGTCGGCGACGACATCGATGCGGATCCGTTCGCCCGGGTGGAGCACGCGGGCGTCGGTCCCGGTCTCCTCGCTCACCCGGCGGGCCCACGCCGAGGCGTCTTGCCGGATCGGCGGCCAGGTGTCGTAGTGCGTCGGCAGGGCGACCTGCGGGGCGAGGAGCCTGATCGCCTCGAGGGCATCGTCGGGCCCCATCGTGAACAGGTCACCGATCGGAACGATGGCCACATCGAGTCCACGGCCGCTGCCGTCCCGCCTCCCGATCCGCTCCATGTCGTTGAACAGGGCGGTGTCGCCGGCGAAGTAAGCCTTCACACCACCGATGTCGAGGAGCCATCCGGCCGCCGTCCCGCCGTAACTTCCGTCCGGAAGGCTCGACGAGTGATGGGCGAGCTCCATCTTCGCGGTGCCGCCGGGGATGGTCGTCCGCCCGCCGAGATTCATCGGACGGACATTGTCGATCCCCTGCCCTCCCAGCCACTGAGCGATCTCCCAGTTGCAGTAGACGGGGGCGCCGGTGCGCCTGGCGATCGGGACGAGGTCGCCGACATGATCGGCGTGACCGTGCGTCACGAGGATCGCGTCGCAGGCGACGTC
>CAMARC010000289.1 GCA_945860405.1 Candidatus Kuenenia stuttgartensis
GGAACGCTCCTCATGCGGAAGTTCGCCTGCTCCTACGCGCAGGGCCTCGCCGGCGCCCGCGAGTTCCGGGGGCGGGTGTCGCGCGTCGAGACCCGCGAAGATTTTCTCGAGGTGATGCGGGTCAATTTCCCGTCGGCCCTGGCAAGCAGGCCGGGGGCCCAGTGACGCCCCGCCGGTCAGAGCCGTCAAAGCGAAATAGTTTTCGCAGGCTTCATTGTCAAAAAAGCCACCGCGCGTAGAATGATCTCATGAATCCCGACGCCAGGCCATCGATGAATCCGCCATTTCCGGCTGAAACCAGGTCGCCTTCCCAAGCGCCGCTGGCCCAGTCCGGCAAGCGACCGGAACTGCGTGCCTCCGACTCGGTCCTCGTCGAACTGCTGCGGACGAACGGGAAGACCGGCGTGGGGGAACTCGCGTCGTCCCTCCGAGTGACCGCGACGGCAGTGCGACAGCGGCTCGAGCGGCTCATGCGCGAGGGGATCGTGACGCGCGAGGTGGTGGTCACCGCCGCAGATGGAGGCTCTTCCGGCGCGAGGCGGCGGGGCCGTCCGGCCCACGTGTATGGTCTTACCGAGAAGGGCGAGCGCACGGGAGGAGACAACTTCCGTGACTTGGCCGTGGTCCTGTGGAGCGAGATCCGCCGGGTGGAATCGCCCGAGGTGCGGCGGGGGCTCCTCTCCCGGGTCGGCTCGGCGATGGCCGAACTCTACGGGGAGCAGGTCGCCGACGGCACGCTCAATGAGAGGCTCGACCAGGTGGTGGGGCTGTTCCGGGAGCGTCAGATCACCTGTGGGGTCGAGTATTCCACAGAGCCTGATGGGAGCCAACTCGCCATCCTCACCAGCCACGTCTGCCCCTATCCTGAAATTGCCGCACTCGATCGCGGGATCTGTGCGTCTGAGCGGTTGATGCTCCAAGATCTTCTCGGCGCGAGAGTTTCGCTCGCGACCTGCCGTCTCGATGGTGCCGACTGCTGCCGCTTCGCCATTCCGGTTGGCGCGGAGGCCGGTCGGGCTGAAGGCGGTGAAGCCGCCGGAGAGCCATGAATCGTTCGACCCATTCCCCGGGGGCTGCTCGAGCCTCCCGGGCATCCGTCATCGCCTCTTCCCTCCTGCCCGTAGCCCGAGTCAACTGAGCTTTTTCCAGGGATCGCCGCCACCGGTCGGCACCCCGGCGACCACGACACGACCACGACAACACCGCGGAGTACCACGCATGACCCAGCCCTGGATCGAAGGCCGTTTCGAGGAAAACCTCGTCCTCACCACCGTTGAGCAGGCGATCAATTGGGCCCGCCAGTCGAGCATTTGGCCGATGACGTTCGGGCTGGCGTGCTGCGCCATCGAGATGATGGCCGCCGGGGCGAGCCGGTATGACCTCGATCGGTTTGGTGCCGGCGCCTTCCGGGCCACCCCGCGCCAAGCCGACCTGATGATTGTGGCGGGGACGGTTACCTACAAGATGGCCAGCCGCGTCCGTCGCCTTTACAACCTCATGCCCGATCCGAAGTACGTCATCGCCATGGGCGCCTGCACCACCGGTGGTGGGCCGTATTTCAAGTGGGGCTACCACGTCGTCAAGGGAGTCGATTTGGTCGTTCCCGTCGACGTCTATGTCCCCGGTTGCCCGCCCCGTCCGGAGAGCCTCCTCGAGGGGTTGATGCGGATCCAAGACAAGATCGTCGGGCAGCGGATCGCGAAGCGATCGGATGGCCTCGGCAAGATCGACGACGAACTGCCGATTCCCCATCATTCCGGCTACGTCACCTCCCCCGTCGCCGACGGGGATCTCGTGTTTGACCATCAGAAGGTCCAGCCCTGAACGGATTTCATCCATGAATCAGCAACCAGATCACCATCCCGACCAACTCGTCATCCGCGGGCTCCATGTCGCCGTCGAGGGGCAAGAGATCCTCAAAGGCGTTGACCTGACCATCGGTCGTGGCGAGATCCACGCGCTCATGGGCCCCAACGGCTCCGGCAAGAGCACGCTCGGCTACGCGATCATGGGGCATCCCTCCTATGAAGTAACCGCTGGGACGATCGAGTTGGTCGCTGCCGACGGAACGCGGCGCGATCTCCTCGGCATGGAGCCAGACGAGCGCGCTCGGGCGGGGGTGTTCCTCGCCTTCCAGCGGCCAATGGCGATTCCCGGCGTGCGACTGGCCGATTTCCTCCGTCATGCGGTCACCAACGTCCGCAACCCGGAGCGGAAGGAAGGCCAGGAACTGATGCCGATGAAGGAGTTTCGCTCGGAACTCAAGGCGAAGATGTCGGAGCTTTCGATCGATTCCGAGTTCGCGCGTCGGTATGTCAACGAGGGGTTCTCGGGTGGCGAGATGAAGCGGGCCGAGATCCTCCAGTTGGCGATGCTCCAGCCCCGGTTCGCGATTCTCGACGAGACCGACAGCGGTCTCGACGCCGACGCCGTCCGGCTGGCGAGCCAGAGCATCGCGCGGATCGGCGGTGCCGGTGGCGACGCGGCGTCTGGGGCCGATGCGATGGGAATCCTCATCATCACCCACCACGAACAACTCCTCGAGCACAACGTTCCCCATCGCACGCACGTCATGCTCGGTGGACGGATCGTCGAATCGGGTGGCGCCGAACTCGCCGCCGAGCTCCACAAGCGGGGCTACGAGCGGATTCGGGCTGCCTATCCCGATGCGGCAGCCGCAGAGCGGGCGATGGAGGGGTCCACGCGTAATCAAGAGGCCGCCGGCGTCTGAAGACGCCCCGTCCGCGGCCGGCCTCCACTGCCGGTCGTTCAAATCAGCCCTAGTCCCTGTCCGCACTGAGGTCTTCCGTCATGGCCACCGACACCAACGAATCGAGCACCCTCGCCCTCGGCGAGATCAACAAGTACAACTTCCGTACCGACTCGCCGGCGGTCTTCAAGAGCCGCCGGGGTCTCGACGCGAACATCGTCACCCAGATCTCGGAGATGAAGAGCGAGCCTGCGTGGATGCTCGATTTCCGCCTCAAGTCACTCGAGATCTTCAATGCCCGCCCGATGCCGCATTGGGGTGGCGACATCGGCATCGATTTTCAGGACATCTTCTATTACCTGAAGCCCACCGATCATCAGGGGAAGACCTGGGACGACGTGCCCGAGGAGATCAAGAAGACCTTCGACCGGCTGGGGATCCCCGAGGCGGAGCGGAAGTTTCTCTCCGGGGTGAAGGCGCAGTTCGAGAGCGAAGTGGTGTACGGATCGCTTCAGGAGGATCTGGCGAAGAAGGGGGTGATCTTCACCGACACCGACACCGCCATCCGTGAGCATTCTGATCTGCTCCGCGAGTATTTCGGGACGATCATCCCCCCGACCGACAACAAGTTCGCCGCGCTCAACTCGGCGGTCTGGTCGGGCGGTTCGTTCATCTACGTGCCCAAGGGGGTGTCGATCGAGTTCCCTCTCCAGGCCTACTTCCGCATCAATGCCGAGAGCATGGGGCAATTCGAACGGACATTGATCATCGTCGACGAGGGCGCCCAAGTGCACTACGTCGAGGGCTGCACCGCCCCGATGTATTCCACCGAGAGCCTCCATTCGGCGGTCGTCGAGGTGGTGGTGAAGAAGCACGGTCGGTGCCGCTACACGACGATCCAAAATTGGGCCAACAACATCTACAACCTTGTCACCAAGCGGGCTGTTTGCCGCGAGGCGGCGACGATGGAGTGGGTCGACGGCAACCTCGGCAGCCGCCTGACGATGAAGTATCCGGCGGTGTGGATGACGGAGCCGGGGGCCCATGGCGAGATTCTCTCCATTGCCTTCGCCTCCGCCGGTCAGCATCAGGATGCCGGGGCCAAGCTCGTTCATGCCGCCCCGTACACCAGCGGCCGCATCGTCTCCAAGAGCATCTCGAAGAATGGCGGCCGGGCGAGCTACCGCGGGCTTGTGAAGGTCGAGCCTGGGGCGCGGAAGAGCAAGTCGAGCGTCGTCTGCGACGCGCTGATTCTCGACGACAGCAGCCGCAGCGACACCTACCCCTACATCGAGGTCGAGGAGCAGGATGTCTCGATCGGTCACGAGGCGAGTGTCTCCAAAATCGGTGAGGAACAACTCTTCTACCTCACCAGCCGCGGCCTCACCGAAGCCGAGGCAAGCACGATGATCGTCGGTGGCTTCATCGAGCCGCTCGTCAAAGAACTCCCGATGGAGTATGCGGTGGAGATGAATCGGCTCATCCAACTGCAGATGGAAGGATCGGTCGGGTGAGCCCCGGTCGATGAGCGACGAACACACCATGACGACTGCCGCCCCGAAGTCCCCTGCCCCGATCGCTGCATCGACGGGGTTCGATCATCCCCTCCTCGACAGGCTGCTGGTCGGATCCTCACTTCCCGACTGGGCCGTGAAGCTCCGCCGTGACGCCGTCGATCGGCTCGACAAGCTCTCCCTCCCCGGCCGGGGCGAGGAGAATTGGATGCGGACCGATCTGCGAATGTTCCAGCCGCGCGCCTGGGTCAGTGCCGCGGAGCGACCCGCGACCTCGGGGGAAGCGATCCCCGCAGGGCTTCTGGAATCCGCCACGCAGGGGGCGGCGGCGGTGGCCGGCACCGTTGCCTTTGGTGGGCGGATCGCCTCCCTTGATGGGCACGTCGTCCGCGATGAACTCGATCCGGTCCTCGCCGGGCAGGGAATCGTGTTTGGCGCCCCGGAGCGGATCCTCGCCGAGCATGGGGAGCGGTTCCGCAGCCGGTGGTTTTCCGCCGTCGATGGCCGCGCTGACTGGTTCGCCGCGATGCATGCCGCCTTCCACC
>CAMARC010000290.1 GCA_945860405.1 Candidatus Kuenenia stuttgartensis
GGCATCATCGCCTTCACCGGCTCGCTCGACGTCATCCCGATCCTCTTGGAGGGCCTCCGTCGGCTCGAGTACCGCGGCTACGACAGCGCAGGGATCGCGACGGTCGATGACGACGGGATCCATGTCCGCAAGCGATCCGGCCGGATCGCCGAACTGGCGCGGGCCCTCGATGACGAACCGCTGGCAGGTGTGTGCGGGATCAGCCACACCCGCTGGGCCACGCACGGACCGGCCACCGAGCGGAATGCCCATCCGCATCTCGACGAGGCCGCTGATTTCGCCGTCGTCCACAACGGCGTGATCGAGAACCATCTCCAGTTGCGGCAGCAACTCGAAGACGACGGCGTCGTGTTTCGCTCCGACACCGACACCGAGGTGCTCGCCCACCTCGTCGCCCGGCTCTGGTCGGGCAATCTGGTCGAGGCGGTCACCCGGGCGACGGAGCTCGTCCGTGGCACCTACGGCCTCGCGGTCGTCTGCCGGCACGAGCCCGGCACGATCGTCGGCGCCCGCCTCGGCAGCCCGCTCGTGATCGGCATCGGGCCCGGCGGCCACGCCATCGCCTCCGATCCCGGAGCGCTTGCCAATCAGGCGGAGAAGGTCGTTTACCTCGACGATCGGCAGATCTGCCAGATCACGCCGGAGGGGTGGACGGTGTGGACGCGTGATGCAGTCACCGTCGACTGCCGCATGCACGACCTGCGGCAGGTCGTCGATTCCGTCGACGACGATCTCAACGGCTTCCCCCACCACATGCTCAAGGAGATTTACGAGCAGCCGGAGGCTCTCACCAACGCGATGCGTGGGCGGCTCGACGAGGCCGATGCGACGGCGCATTTCGGCGGGCTGAATCTCGATCCCCGACAGCTCCGTGGCGTGGAGCGGATCATCATGACCGCCTGCGGCACGAGCTACCATGCCGGCCTCGTGGGCGAATACCTGTTCGAGGAACTGGCGCGGATTCCGGTGGAGGTCGAATACGCCAGCGAACTGCGCTACCGCAATCCACCGGTCGACCGGAACACGATCACGCTAGCGATCACCCAGAGCGGCGAGACCGCCGACACGCTGGCAGCGATGCGGGAGTCGAAGCGCATGGGGCACACGACGCTGGCGATCTGCAACGTGGTGGGGAGCAGCATCGCCCGCGAGGCCGACGGCGGTGTCTACCTTCACGCAGGCACCGAAGTTGGCGTGGCGAGCACCAAGGCCTTCACGTCGCAGGTCTGCGTGCTGGCGATGCTGGCCGTCTACTTCGGCCGCACGCGCCATCTTTCGGCCTCACAGGGAGCGAGGCTGCTCGACGAGTTGCGGGCGCTTCCCGACGCCGTCCGCGAGGCGCTCCGCTGCCACGACGTCGTCAAGCAGGTGGCCCAGCGCTACGCCCACGCCCGCAATGTCCTCTATCTCGGACGGCAATACCTCTATCCGGTCGCGCTCGAAGGGGCCCTCAAGCTCAAAGAGATCAGCTATATCCACGCCGAGGGGTATCCGGCCGCCGAGATGAAGCATGGCCCGATCGCCCTGGTCGACGAAGAGACGCCGAGCGTGTTCCTCGTGCCGCGGGGGCAGGTGTTCGACAAAGTGATGTCGAACATGCAGGAGATCAAGGCCCGCCGCGGCCCCGTGATCGCGATCGCCAGCCCGGCCGATCGCGAGGTGGCCAGGGTTGCAGACGACGTGATCCCCATCCCGGACGTCCCCGAATGGCTCCAGCCGATCGTGGCAGCCATCCCGCTCCAGTTGCTCGCCTACGAGATCTCGCTCCTCCGTGGCTGCGACGTCGACAAGCCGCGGAATCTCGCCAAGAGCGTGACGGTGGAATGACGCGGCTTCACGCCAGCCGCGCGACGATCGCGTCGGCCAGCGCCGTCGCCGCCGGCGGATGACGGCGGAGCCAGAGCTCCGGCTCGATCAGCTCCAATTCCATCACCGCCCACGCCCCGTCGGCACGGCGCACGAGATCGACCCGCCCGTAGGCCGGAGGACTGTCGCACGCCGCCATCGCCTTCTCGGCAAGGGCCACCTGCGCCGCAGTCGGCGTGCAGGGGTGGACCGTGCCACCGTGGTCGTCTTGAACGCGGAAGTCCCCTGGCTTGGCCCGCTTTGTCAGGGCATGGGTGAATCGCCCTCCGACGATGACCAGCGTGTCTTCGCCGTGGGCAATGATGTCGGGCTCAAACGGCTGGACAAGAAACGCCTCGGCAGCGAGGAGCGTGTTGATGGCCCCCTCGATCGCTCCGGCGCCCCGGGCATCGAAGCGGTGGGTGTGCCTCGCGCCACCGGAGATCGCCGGCTTCACGACGCCCTCCTTCCAGCCTTCGGCCGCGAGAATCCCGGCCAGATCGGCAGTGGCGCCACGCTCGAGGAACCGGGTCGGGACAACCGACACGCCCCGCGAGGCGAGGTCGGCGAGGTAATGCTTGTCGAGGTTCCAACGCACCGTGTCGGTGTCGTTGATCAGCCTAGCCACCGGCCCGACCCGATCGAGCCAGGCGGCAAACTCCCCCTGCCGATCGTAGTAGTCCCACGTCGTGCGGAACACGACCGCGCGGAATGCTCCCCAGTCGATCCGGTCGTCGGCCCAGTCGACACGGGCGCTCGACAGCCCCCGTGCCGCGAGCGCCCCGGCGAGGAGCCGATCATCGGCGATGATGTTGCCGAGATACCAATCCCCCGCGGGGGCCTCGGAGGCCGTGTAGCGGCGGTCGGTGAGCAGGGCGATATCGGCACGCGGTCCGGCCATCCGGGTCACTCCATCCGGGTCACTCCATCCGGGTCACTCCCGGCAGTCGGCCGGACCGCGCGAAAAAAACACGATCACCAATCGCCGACGGCTTGGCCATCGGCCGGATGACAGACGTTCGCCCACACCACCGGGTCGATGTCGCCTTGGACCGACCGGACGCTGGCATCGGCGAGCGTGATGCTCATCCCGCCGTAATGGGGCGTTTGGGCCCGGGCGGAATCACACGCCTTGATCCAGTGCGGAGCTGCCTGAAACACCGCGCAGGCGGTGTAGCCGGCCGTCGACGGCGTCTGCATCGTCTCATTGACGCAAAACACCGGGCGCCAGCGGCTGTTGGAATCGCTCCACAGATTGCCGTTGGTGCTGGAATCGTTGACGTTGCCGCTCGAGCCACACGTGCCGTACTTCTCGGCGATGAGCACGGTGCTCGTGGTGCCGTCGGGCATCGATTGCGAGATCCGCGCGCTTCCCTGGATGCGGGCCTCAGGGGTGGCGGCGATGGGGTTACCGAAGACGTTGTAGTTGACGGCGTAGTTGCCCACCGCCCATTCCGTCGCCCCGCCGCTGGTGGTGGCCCCCATCCCGCCGGGGCTCGACATCTCCGAGGGGCAGAGGAAGGACGGGATCGACACGGCGTAGATCGTGCCCGCTCCCGGCGCCCCAGGCACCGGCGTGTAGACGGTGCGGTTGGCGAGATCGAAGAGGTTCCCCTGCTCGATGTAGGGGAGGAGCCAGGTGAAGGCGGTGAAACCGGTGGCACCGCGGTAGCCGTTGCCGGCGGATGTGGTCAGATCCCGGCTCGACGGCGAGGCGACCGGCGGCAGGCCGCGCTTCGCATCGTTGATTGACTGGCAGGCGATGCCGAGCTGCTTGAGCTGGTTTTTGCACGACATGCTTCGGGCGGCCTCGCGGGCGGCTTGGACGGCGGGAAGCAGGAGGCCGACGAGGGTGCCGATAATGGCGATCACGACGAGCAGCTCGACGAGCGTGAAGGCCAGACGACGGCGGTGGGCGTCCCGCAAGGACCGGATGGGGGAGGACGGGAGGACGGGAATGAGGCCCATGGTTTGGAGGCTCCTGGGGGGAGCAGCGCGCCTGAGTGGCTGACGGGCCGCCTGGCCCGACCGCTGCGTTGGAACGCCAACGGCGGCGCGGAGCCTGATGGATCCGTGCCGCCGTCTGCTGGCATTCCAGCTCCAACAAGCCTATCCGGCCACTGGAGGGGCTGCCATCCGTCCGCCCGGCAGCAGATCCCATGCCGAAGGCCGACAGGATCGCCTCAGATCAGGCCCCAAGACCATGGCAAGGCACGACTTACGCCGATCGGAAACGCCCTCTCGGGCCTTGCCGAAGCGCCCGAAAAAATGCCCGCCCACCCGCGTCAGCCTGGCCGCGGTTCCGACCAGAGCCGGGCCGTTCGGGGCGAGGGAACGCCGTAGCGAACTTCAATCGGCATCCCCGCCGCTCCCTCGGCGGCAGGCAATCCGCTGCCGACGGCGCGATCGTCCACCGCGGGCTCAAGCGGCTTCAGTGCCGTCACGGCCACCGGCCCATCCCCCTCTTCCGGCAGCCGGAATGCCAGCGCACCCAGCACCACGCCGACCGCCACCAGGGGAATCAGCGCCCACTGGGGGGGAGGACCCCAGAAACTGCTCGGAAGTCGGGCCATGACAGATTTTCCCGGTGAGCGGGCATCGAGACCCGACCGGGGAAATCTAGGCCACAAAAAGGCCTTCGGCAAACCCTCTCCGGGACTATGGCCGGCAGCCCCACCCCGGTCTCGCCGGCACCACCCGCGCCGACAGCACCGTCCGAAAAACCTGCCTTTTCCGGATGAAGCGCGGACTGAGCCGGCATATACTCTGGATTCACTCTTCCCGCCCGCGTGCCGAGCCTCCCTCATGTTCCGCCATATCGAGTCAACCCGTCGCGGCACCGTGGACGTCGTGAAGATTCTCGAACCCAGGCTGATCGACGACCCGCACCTCGATGAATTGCG
>CAMARC010000291.1 GCA_945860405.1 Candidatus Kuenenia stuttgartensis
CGGCGGACGCGGAGGGCCACCTCGCCGAGCGTCGCCGAGAGGATCACGGCGGTCACCGACGGCGTGTCGACCGGTTGCGGCTCACCTGCAAGGACGCTGTCGACGTCGGCGATCGCCGTCAGCCGTCCCTCGCGATGGACGACCATGTGCCCGGCCGCGTGCTGGAGACGTTCGCGCGGGAAGGTCTCGAGGCGGGCGACCTCCTCCAGCGGCACGGCGACGATGCGCCCCGCCGGCGACTCGCAGACGAGGTAGCGGTCGAGCGGCGCACCATCACCGGCGGACAGATCCGCCGCACGATCCGACGCGGGCCGCGGGGGCATCTTCGCGGCGTTGGCGATGCCGCGCGGATCGAGGATCAGCACGACCGCCCCGTCGCCGCGAACCGTCGCGCCAGCATACAGCCCCAGCGCCACGAGCACCGCCACGATCGGTTTGACGACGATGTCCTCGCTGACGGTGACACCATCGACGACAAGGCCAAACTCCACCTCATCGCTGCGGAGCACGACGACGGTCCCGCGCGGGGGATGGCCGGCGGTGCCGGGCATGGCACTGGCCTCGATCCCGAGCAGTTCACCGAGGAATACCAACGGCAGGAGCCTGCCGCGGAGGCGCATCACCGGTGCCCCCTCGAGCCCCTCGACCGCCATCGCCGGTCCATTGGTGCCGGCGCGGAGGGCGATCAATTCGCGGACGGCCGCCTGTGGGATCGCGAATCGGTGGCTCCCGGAGGAGACGATCAACGCCGGGATGATCGCGAGCGTGAGCGGGATCCGCACCCGGACGGTGGTCCCTGAGCCGGGAATGCTCCCGATGTCGACCGCCCCACCGATCGCTTCGATGTTGGTTCGCACGACATCCATGCCAACCCCCCGCCCCGACACGTCGGTGACTTTGGCGGCGGTCGAGAACCCCGGCTCGAAGATGTATTGGAGGACCCGTTCATCGGAGAGGAGCGCGGCCTGTTCGGCGCTCACCAACCCCTTGGCCACCGCTTTTTTCCGCACCACTTCGACCGGGATCCCGCCACCGTCGTCGCGGATCTCGACCATTACCTGACCACTCTCGTGGTAGGCCCGCAGCGACAGCCGGCCGGCCGCGGGCTTGCCGCGGGCCACGCGCACCTCCGGCGCCTCGATGCCGTGATCGACGGCATTGCGGACGAGGTGCGTGAGCGGATCGCGGATCGTCTCGATGAGCGACCGATCGAGTTCGGTGTCGGCTCCATCGATCTCGAGGGTCACTTCCTTGCCACAGGTCACGGCCAGGTCGCGGACGATGCGGGGAAACTTGCTGAACACCTGCTCGATCGGCTGCATCCGCGTCTTCATCGCCGCCGCCTGGAGCGACGCGGTGACGGTGTCGATGCGATGGACGACCTTGAGGAGCTCGGGGTGGTCGTCCCCCCGGGTGGCCGTTTTGTGGCGGACCGTCGACTCGAGTTGATTCCGCGCAAGGACGAGCTCACCGACGAGATCGACGAGCGTCCCGAGGAGACCGACATCGACGCGGATCGATTGCTCGGACACGGCCGGCCGCCTCGCCCGCGCGGCCGGCGGCTGGGGCGGACTGGGCGGAGCGGCGGCCGTGACTGCCTCGGGCGCGACGACCCGAGTCGTCGAGACAGGCACCGTGTCAGCCTCCACCTCGGCAATCATCGTGATCGCTGGCGCGATGGCAGGCGTGATCGGCACGGCTGGCGACTCTGGCGCCTCCGCGGTGACTCGCTCCTCTGCTGCGACGGGCGCCTCGATCGTCACGGCCGCAGCGGCCGGCGTGGGCTCCGGGTCGGCAGGCACTAGCTCCTCGATCGCGGTGGGGGCCGCGGGGGCCGGTGCCGATTCCGGCGGCGGCGTGAGGCGGGTGATGACCACGCCGCCGTCCTCCCGGCGCTTGGCCGCCTCGAAGGCGACCCGGTCGAGCGACTGCGAGAGATCGTGAAAATCGCTCTCCCCTTCCCCGCCCGTCTTCTCGATCCGCTCGAGGATCGAGCGAACGGCATCCACGAGCGTGAGAAGCACTCCGGTGACGTCGTCGTCGAGATCGATCTTGCCGTCCCGGAGTTGGCCGAGCAGATGCTCGCCACTGTGCGTGATCGCTCCGAGCTTGGCGAAGCCGAAGAATCCACTCGTCCCCTTGATCGTATGAACGGTGCGGAAAATGCTCGCCAGCCGTTGGGAATCGCGCGGGTTCTCCTCGAGGGCGACGAGGTCCTGATCGAGTTGGTCGAGATTCTCGGCCGACTCGACGAGGAACTCCCGCACGTATTCTTCGTTGTCGTTCATGATTCAACGCCCCGGGCGGAGACCGACGGCGCGCCCGCCCCCGCTCCGATACCATACACAGGGGTTTCGGCCGAATGGCCTGCCCACCGTTCCCCCCCTGACGGTCGCGACGCTTGCACCGATGGCAACGGTTCCCCGGAGGCTCCCGCGGCATCCCCGCTCCGTCCACCCATGCCCCGTCCATCCCCGCCCCGTCTACCGATGCTCAGGCTGCCCGCCCCACTCCGCCACGCCCTCCGCCTCCGCTGCCCCCGGTGCGGCACGGGCCGCCTGTTTGCCGGGTGGTTCCGGATGGAGCCCCGGTGCACGGCCTGCAGCCTCGATTTCCGCCGCGAGCCGGGCTTCTACCTCGGGTCGATCTACATCAATTACGGCGTCACGGCCCTGACGACGATCGCCCTCTATGGCCTCCTCGTCCTCGGTGCCGGCTGCTCGGCCGAACAGGCCCTCGCTGCCTGTCTGGCCGTGGCCGTGGCCCTGCCGATGTGGCTGTTCCGCTATGCCCGGGCCTTCCTTCTGGCAATCGACAGCTCCGTCAACAGCGAGCCGTCAACCGCACCGGGGGACACCGGGGGCCCCCTCACCGACGCCCAACTCTCCTCCCACCGCGTTAACGACGGCCAGGCGGGATGCGCCATGGGGATCGCCCTGACGCTCGTCCTCGTCTTCGCCCTCCTCATGGCGGTCGTCACGCTCTGGTTCGCCGCCGGCCCCGGATCGCGGGGAGGGGTCTGGGACGACGGCGGCCTGATGGAGGAGCCGGGATGATCGGGTAGACTGCTGCCGGCCCGGGGGGGGACGATTTCGTCGCGATCATTCGCCGCGCCCTCACCCCTGCCGCCCCCAGAAGGACTACGCCATGCGCCGCCTGCTGCTGTTGTGCCTCGCGATCTTCCTGGCCATCCCCATGGCCCGTGCCGAAGAGGGGGGGCCCGCCGATCTCCTCCCCACGCTCGGATCGATCGAACGGCTCGACCCACGCTTCGACGCGCTGGTGCCGAAAGACGCCGCCATCGAGGTCCTCGCCAGTGGCTTTGAGTGGGCGGAGGGGCCGGTGTGGGTGAAGGGTGACGGTGCCGTCCTCTTCAGCGACATTCCCCGCAATCGGGTCAATCGCTGGAAGCAGGGAGAGGGGCTGTCGACCTACCTCGAGCCGGCCGGCTTCACCGGCCCCGGCGCCTACGGCAGCGAGCGGGGGAGCAACGGCCTCACCCTCGACGGCCAAGGCAACCTCATCTCCTGCGAGCATGGCGATCGCCGCGTCAGCAGGCTCACGCCCGGCGGAGGCAAGCGGACCGTCGCCGACAACTACAAGGGGAAGCGGTTCAACAGCCCCAACGATGTCGCCGTTCACTCCTCCGGCGCGATCTACTTCACCGATCCCCCCTACGGCCTCCCCAAGGGCTTCGATGACGAGCGTCGCGAACTCGACATCTGCGGCGTGTACCGCGTCACCTCCGACGGCACGGTAACGCTCCTCTGCGACACCATGACCCGCCCCAACGGCATCTGCTTCTCCCCCGACGAGAAGCGGCTCTACGTGGCGCAGTCCGATCCCCAGGCGCCGATCTGGAAGGTGTTCAACGTTCAGGCCGACGGCACGCTCGATGCCGGCAAGACCTTCTTCGACGGCACGAAGCTCTTCAAGGAGCGGAAGAAGGGCCTTCCCGACGGCCTCAAGGTCGACTCCGCCGGGAACGTTTTCGCCACCGGCCCCGGCGGCGTCCTCATCATCGCCGCCGACGGCACCCACCTGGGAACGATCCTCACCGGTCAGGCGACGGCCAATTGCGGCTTTGGCGATGATGGCAAAACGCTCTACATGACCGCCGACTCCCACCTTTGCCGGGTCAAGCTCGTGACCACCGGCCCCCTCCCGGGACCGTGAGCCCCAGAGTCCGCCACAACCATCCATGCCCCCCACGCAGCCTCCACCCGCCGAGCCCCCCGCCCTTCCCCCATGGTGGGCGTTCTGTGGCCGTGCGGCGATCGTCGTCGTCGAGATGGCCGTGGTGGTTTTCTGCTTCCATGGTCCGATCGCCATCCTCCGGGCTGATGTCCTCGAATCGACCAGCTTCAATCGCTGGCGAATCGTCCTCCTGGCCCTCGTCGGGCTGCTCCTGAACCATGTCAGGAACCATGCGGCGGAGTACAGGGATTCGCGATTCTCGCGCCCGATCCTGGCGTGGAACGGCCTGTCCTCGGCGACGCTCGTGGTCTGCCTCTGGGGGATGGCCGGCGGCTTCATCGAGCCGGTGCTGGGGCACTGGGGACAGTTCCTGCTCGCGATGACGGTGGCGGCGGTCTGGGGCGTGTCGGCCCTTGCGATGTGGGTACCGAGGCTCGTTCAAGTTCCATATTTCGTCGGCTTTGCGGCCTT
>CAMARC010000292.1 GCA_945860405.1 Candidatus Kuenenia stuttgartensis
GTCTCGTCGCAGAAGCAGGGGAAGCTCGTCCTCGTCGAGATGGATGGACGCTGCGTCGACCTCCTCGATCACCCGCTCCTGATCACGTCGACGGCAGTCCGCGAGCGCGACGGCAAGGCCTATGTCGCCGTCGGCCACCGGGGCGTGCATGGGCGGAGCCTGTCGCCGCGGAAGTCGCCGGGCGACGACACCATCCTGCGGATCGGCCGGGTGTGCGTGTTCGACCTCGCCGACCGCCGGCTCGTCGGCAGCCACGACCTCGGGCCGCTCGTTTCGGGAGCGCACCTCCTCCTCCCCGATGACCTCATCATTGCCGGCGACGGCAGCGTCTACGTCACCGACGCCTGCCGCCCGGTGGTCTATCGCATCCCGGCTCCCGGGCACGGCGAACCCCATGTCTTTCTCGCCGACGAACGGCTCGGCGGCGCGGGGGCCGACGGCAAGGGAGGCGGACGGATCGGCGGCCTGGCGCTCCTCCCCAGCGGCGCGATCGTCTTCTCCAGCCTCGAAGGCCAGCTCTTCAAATGCCCGCTCGGCAACGCGCATGAGTTTCGCCCGATTGGCACGCCTCATCCCTTTCCCGGGGCCGATGCGGTCACGCTCGGGCCGGAGGGGCATCTCTACCTCGCCGCCACCGATGGCGATCGGCCGGGGACGGTGGTGTGGCGACTGGCTTCTGACGACGACTTCGAATCGGTGCGCGTCGTGGCGGTCGACCGGCACGACGAGAACGACCGGGCCGTGGCCCTCGCCGTCGCCCAGCATCGGGTCTGGGCGATCGATGGCCACCCGGAGGCTTTTGAAGCCTTCCGCCCCGACACCGCTGACTACGTGATCGCGCCGTTCTCGAGCTAGCCCAGCTCAGGCCATGAGACGGTGGAAGGTGTCGAAGAGGTAGGCGGCGTCGTGCGGGCCGGCGGCCGCCTCGGGGTGATACTGCACGCTCGCGGCCCGTGCCGTGCGGTGGCACACTCCCTCGATCGTGCCGTCGTTGAGGTTGCGGTGGGTGACCTCGAGCTCGGCGGGAAGCGTCGCTTCGTCGACTGCAAAGCCGTGGTTTTGTGAGGTGATCTCGACCCGACCGGTCTGGAGATCCATCACCGGCTGATTGGCGCCGCGATGGCCGAACTTGAGCTTGAACGTCTTCGCCCCACAGGAGAGGGCGAGGAGTTGATGGCCGAGGCAGATCCCGAACATTGGCACCTTGCCAACCAGGCCGCGGACGGTCTCCACGCAGCCGGTGAGCACCTCCGGATCACCGGGGCCATTGGAGAGGAAGACGCCGTCGGGGCGATGGGCGAGGACCTCGGTCGCGGAGACCCGGCCGGGGAGGATCGTTACCCGGCAACCGCTGCTGACCAGATGCCGGGCAATGTTCCACTTCATCCCGTAGTCGAGGGCGACGACATGCTTCACCGGGCCGGTGGGCGCGACATCCGCATAGACGCCCCCCTCGGTCGGCTGCACCAGCGGCGTGGCTGATTCATCGAGCGGCTGCGCCCAATCGCTCTCCCCCTTGGGCATGACCTCGGCGACAAGATCGCGGCCAACCAGCGCCGGGGCCGAGCGAGCCATCTCGACGAGCTTCACGCCGTCGAGGAGCTCACTCGAGATCACGCCGGTCATCGCGCCGCGGATCCGCAGCCGACGGACGAGGGCCCGGGTATCGATCCCCGACAGCCCGATCACGCCGGCGCTTGCGAGGTAATCCTGGAGCGATCCGGTGGCGGTAAAGTTGCTGGGAATCCGGCTCACCTCACGGACAACAAATCCGGCCATGTGGATCCCGGCGCTCTCGACGTCGTCTCGGTTGACGCCGTAATTGCCGATCTGCGGCGTCGTCATGCAGAGGATCTGACCGCGGTAGCTCGGGTCGGTGAGGATCTCCTGGTAACCGGTCATCGAGGTGTTGAAACAGACCTCTCCCGACGAGGTTCCCCGGCCGCCGAACGACTCGCCGAAATAGACCGTTCCGTCCTCGAGCGCGAGCGCCGCACGTGCCACAAGCCGCCTCCTCCAGAGTTTCCAAACGGGAACTTCGAACCGCTTCGTCATGAATCGTACCATGGCCCACGCGGGTGTCAGGCAGGGCACGCCGAACCCGGGGGCGCAAGGGCACCGCAGTCGACCCGAGGGCCAGCGAGGGCGTCTCGAGCCGGGATTTCGGTCAGTTGGCGGGGGTCGGCTGCGGCTCCGGGGCCGGATCCTCGACCGCTGCCTTTTCCGCTTCGGTCAGCTCCAGGCCGTCGGCAGGGCTGCCATCCTCGTCGAGCTTCCCGGCCGCCCACAGGGTGCCCCGGGTAACGAGCCCGAGGAACTCCGGCGTCGCCGTCGTCTCGGCGTAGTGGCCGATCGTCGTCCCGAAGACGCGGGTCTTGCCGAATTGATTGGTCCAGATGCAGGTCTGCATGGCGTTGCGGTCGGTGCTCATCGCCTCGCCGAGCGGCGTGGCCGTCTCCCACACCTTGTCGGAGTAGTAGAGCTCCTCCTTCGGCACCTCCCACTCAAGCGCCAATCCGGTGAGGATCGGGTGCTTTCCCTTGAGCTTGCAGGTGTAGGCGTAGTGGGCGCCGTGGCCGGGGGAGGTGATCCCACAGAACTTGAACCAGTCGTCGTTGCCGACCCGGTAGCAGTGCATCGCGCAGTGCATGAGGACCGCCGGCACCCCCTTCTCGTGCTCGGCGAGAATCTTCTTGAGGAAGGCCGGATCCTTGACGTCGGAGAAGCACTCGTTGTGGAAGACCACGTCATACCCCTTCGACCAGTCGGGCTTGTCGTAGATCGAGATCGGGTGGTTTGTCGACGTGCCCCCCTCCTGCACGACCGTGGTGCGGATTCGAGCCCGGGCCGCCATCCCCTTGGCGATCAGCACCTTCTGGGCGTCGTAGTCGTGGCAGCAACCGCCGGTGATGTAGAGCACCTCGAGCGGCCGGTCCTTGCCGGCGGGGGGCTCGGCGGCGGAAGCGACCGGGGCGAAGGCGACGGAAGAGGCGACCAGCGCGCATGACACGAGGCGAAGAAGGCGAAGCATGAAGATTTCCTCCAGAAGGGTGGCGGAGAATACCACGGCGGCGATCGGCGTATCCGCAGCCCAGCGCCGGCCTGACTGTCGGCGGGGACTCAAGTCTCACAGTGCCGCTGGGGCGGCCTCCGGGGAATCGATCCGATCTGCTTGTCAGAGCGGCGGTTGCGCGCGATCCCGAGAAAATCCGCGCCACGCTGCTTGATCGGCAGTGGTATAATTCGAGCGTCGCCGAGTCGTGGCTGAAAGGCCGCGAACGGGGGAACCAACCGGTGTGGTCGATCGCCCTTGCGAGGCGGCGACCAAACCCGGGGCGTAGGTTCACGCGAGTGAACCAGGGTACTTTCAAGCCCTAGCCCGTCAGCTAACCCCGTAGGCATGGTCGGACGCGGTGTCCGGCCCGAATTGAAAGGGCACTCTTACGCTCCCCGCAGGAGCGCGAAGGCCCTGGGTTTGCTACTGCGTCGGTCCTCCCGGTGGCCTTCCTCATGGCCCCCGGTCCGGCTCCGACGCCGGAGGGCTTCTCACGTGTCTGTCCATGATTCCCTCACGGGAATGGTCTGTCTCGCGGTCCGCGCTGCGGACCTCCCCCTTCTGATTCCGCGATCGCTCCCCCTCGGGGCGCTGTCGTTCTCCCTCGCCTGGCTGCCGGTGTGGATCCTGGTTGCCGGGGCCGTGTTGTTCTGGCTCTGCTTCCGCTGGATCCCCAACGACCGGATCGGCGTCGTGGAGAAGTGGTGGTCCCTTGCCGGCAGCGTGACAGAGGGGCGGATCATCGCTCCCGCTGCCGAGGCCGGTTACCAAGCCGACATCCTCCGCGGTGGCCTCCACTTCGGCTGGTGGCGCTGGCAGTACGCCATCCACACCGCGCCCCTGGTGAGCATCCCCGAGGGGAAGATCGGCTACGTCTTTGCTCGTGACGGCGAGCCGCTCCCCCCCAGCCAGACGCTCGCACGGGTCATCGACTGCAACAACTTCCAGGATGCCCGCGGCTTCCTCGGCCTCAAGGCTGCCGCTAACGCCACCACCGGCCGGATCGCCGGCCAGAAGGGACGCCAGCGCGCGATCCTCCGCGAGGGCGTCTATGCGATCAACCCGGCTTTGTTCACGGTGATCAGTGAGAACGCCGTCTTCGCGCTGAAAATCGTGCAGACCCGTGCCGAGCAGGAGTCGCTAGGCCGCTGGCTGGCCGAGCTCCGTGCCGCCTCCGGCTTCGGTCCGGTCGTCGTCGGCAAGGGGACAGCCGTGGCGGCAATTCCCGACCATGACTCGGCTGTTGTCGCGGCGGAATTGCCTGTCGACTCGCTCGCGATCGTCACCGTCCACGACGGCCCGTCGCTCGCTCCAGGGGAGATCATCGCCCCGACGGTCGGCGGTGATCTCGCCGACGCCGACTATCACAACAACTACCAGGATCCGGAAGCCTTCCTCCTAGCCGGTGGCCGCCGCGGCCGTCAGCACATGCCCCTCACCGATGGCACTTACTTCGTAAACCGCTGGTTCGCGACGGTGGAGATGATCCCCAAGACGGTCGTGCCGATCGGTTCGGTGGGCGTCGTCGTCAGCTACATCGGCCGCACCGGCAACGACATCTCCGGCGCCACCTTCCGCCACGGCGAACGCGTCGCCGAGGGGGAGCG
>CAMARC010000293.1 GCA_945860405.1 Candidatus Kuenenia stuttgartensis
GACGACCGGATCGAGACCGCTGCGGATCCGCCGCGCGAAACATTCGACCTCGAATACCTGCCCCTTGGTCGCCGCGAACCGGAAGCAATCGACGTCGCCATCGGTGCCGACGATGCCATTGAAGGCAAGCGTCGATTCGCCGGTGGTCGCCTCAGCCGGGGCGTTGTTCGGCTCGACCTCGAGGAGGTTGCCGAACGGAGTGATCCGGAACGGGATCGAGGAGGGGCAGATCCCGTTGGCGTCTTTGGCGAACAGGGGGAGAACGCTTCCCGTCGCCGGCACGGCCACGTCTTGGACGATTCCGCCGGCAGCATCGCCGAGGAAGGTCACCGAGGTCGTCTCGCCGGCCTTGCCCCCCGCGGGATAGACGGCCGTCGGCCGCGGGAAGGTGCCGACATGGAGACGGTAACGGCAGTTGCCGTCGCCGGCATAACTCGTCTCCCGCACCTGCACGTAGTAGGTCCCCTCTTCAGGGGCAACGAAGCTGAGCACGCCATCCTGCTGCGCCACGGGCGAATCGTCGGCCGTCGCCACCTCGAACCGCTTGGCGTCGAGGATCGAGACCGCCGGATCGAAGAGGTAGCTCCCCAGCCGGAGGGCCTCGACGTCGACCCCGAGCCGCTGCCCCTTGGCGAGCTTCACCGCGTAGAGATCGACATCCTCATTCTCCACCACGCCGTGAACGGTGACATTGAGGTCGATCGCCTGCGCCTCCGGGAGCGAGCCGTTGGGCTCCTTCTCGTCGGCGACCGGAAGGGCTCCGATGCGGACGGAACGGAAGTCGGAAATCCCCGACTTGCAGCGGATCTGCAGGAGTTGCTCACCGAGCGGGTAGTCGTCGGGAACGAAGACCGTGGCCTTGATCGTGTTGTCGTCCACCGGCGTGATCGCGCGGACCGCCAGCGGCGTCGTCACCACAAGCCCGACCGGCGCGTGGAAGAGAATCTCTTCTGCATCCTTGAGCCGTGCCCCTTGGAGCGTCAGTTCGCGCTCGCCGCCCCGCTGCACCCCACGCGGCAGGATGATGCTCAACTGCGGATAGGACGCGACCGCCACGTCCGTCGCCACCGCGGCGCCCACCGCCATCAGGATCGCCACCACCAGTCCCCTCACCGACGACCGGGACCGACAGGCATGAGGCATCGTTTTCCGGGCGGAACGAGGTCCGCCGCTGCTCCTGGGGTGCGGGCGGCAAGGGGCCGCTTCAATCATGGCGCGTCGTCGCGGAGGCATTGGCCCGTGACCCGACCGCTCAACACAGCACTCGGACACCGGGCGTCGGCCGGTGAACGGCCACGCCTGAGACGTCAGGCAATCAGCTCCTTGCGGACCTTGCCGCCGTCGACAATTTCGATCGGGCGGTCGCCGGGAGCCATGAGCTCCTTGTCGGCCACGATGCCCAGCCGGTCATAGATCGTGGTGGCCCAATCCTCCACGGTGAGCGGATCGTCTTCCGGTTCGCTCGCCGTGGCATTGCTCGAGCCGTAGACAATGCCCTGCTTGAGGCCGCCACCGGCCATGACGACGCTGAACACCTTCGGCCAGTGGTCGCGGCCGGCGGTGGCGTTGATCTTCGGGGTCCGCCCGAACTCCGAGCAGACGCAGACGAGCGTCGTCGCGAGCAGGCCGGTCCGGTCAAGATCGCGGATCAGCGACGCGAAGCCCTGATCGAAGGCGGGCAACTGCCCCTTCATCGAGCCGGCGATGTTGTCGTGCATGTCCCAGCCGCCGTAGGTCATGGTGACAAACCGCACGCCCGACTCCACCAACCGGCGGGAGAGGAGCATCCGCATCCCAGCCTGATTGCGGCCGTACTCGTCCTTGATCGCGTCCGATTCCTTCGTCATGTCGAAGGCCTCGCGGGCCTTGTCGGAGCTGATCATGCTGTAGGCACGGTCGTAAAAGGTGTCGAGTGCATCGAGCGAGTCACTCTTTTCCTTCTCGCGGAAGTGCTCATTGACGACGTCCAGCATCCGCCGCCGCTTGTCGAATCGGGGGACGTCGACGCCGCTCGGCAGGCTCAAGTCCTTGACCTGAAAATTGCCGTCGGCCGGGTCGCTCCCGAGGCTGAAACCGGCATACGAGGAGCTGAGATAGCCCGTCCCGGCAAATTCGTTGGGCTGATTGGGGATGCAGACATACGGGGGAAGATTGTGGCGGGGACCGAACTCGTGGGCCACCACCGATCCCATGCTCGGGTACTGCAGCGCCGGGCTCGGCCGGTAGCCGGTGAACATGTTGTGCGTGCCGCGCTCGTGGGCCGCTTCGCCGTGGGTCATCGAGCGGCAGATGGCGAGTTTGTCGGCCACCTTGGCGGTGTGGGGAAGAAGTTCGCCCATCCGAATACCGGACACATTCGTCTCGATGCTCCCCAGCGGCCCGCGATATTCGACCGGGGCATACGGCTTGGGATCGAACGTCTCCTGATGGGCCATGCCACCGGGAAGGAAGATGCAGATCACCGACTTCGCCGTACCCTCGTGGCTGGCGTAGTTCTTGATGTCGCCCCGCGCCTGCTGCATGCGGAAGAAATCGCCGAGGGAGAGGCCGAGGCCCCCGACAACGCCAACCGAGAGGAACCCACGCCGGGCGAGTTCATTGCCAGTGCACTTCATGGACGCCGACTCCTAGTGACTGCGATACCGCGAATCACCAGGAAGTGTGACACCCATTTCCGGGGATGTCGAGCGCCACCCCCTCGAGAGATGGACAGCGCGCCGGCGGACGGCCCGCCCCCGGAAGCCAGGCAAGCCACCGCAAGATCTTTGCGGACAACGACTTAAAAGCCATCGGCACGAGCGCCGCAGGGGCGATCGTGCCGATGGAGATTGAGCCGAACAGTTCCGGGGATTTTGACCGATTCCCCGGACTACCGCTCCGCGGGGAGGTCGCGGATCACGTTTCGCCAGTGGGTGACGGTCGCGTCGGACCGGGTTTGAGCCTCTCCGGCAGTGACGCGGAGGCAACGCATGGCATTGAGCACCACCCCGGTGTGAAGGAGGATGTCGCGCATCCGGTCATCGTCGCCATCCGGCCCGATGGTCGCATTGCCGTCGACGAATCCATTCCGTTGCTGGAGGACGCCGATCCTGGCGATGTACTCGACCCACGGCTCGAGCAGATCGACAAACCCAGCAACGTCGGCGGCGGCCGCGGCCGCCAGCGGCTCCTCGAACCGGGAAAGCTCTGATCCCGTCGACTGCGTGGTCTGGATGAGCATCCGCGACGCCTGCTTCGGCAGCAGGCTGAACACGGCGACATCCTCGCCGATGCCGATCGTCGGCTCGATCTGGTCGTCGAGACCAGCCTGGGGAACGGCGAACGTCCAGAGGGCGCCCCCATCGACCTTCGACTTGGAAGGATCCGGGATCCGATAGCCCTCCGGCACCGACTCCGGATTGAGCGTGCGGATCTCCTCGACGAGATCATCGGCGAGGGCGAACAGGTCGGAGAGCCCATCGCGGAACAGCTTTGGATCGTCGAGCTTCACCGCGAACGCCGGGGCGACGATCGGCAGCGGCTCCGCGGAGGCCGGGATCGAATCCTGCAGCCGCTTCGCCTTCTCCTTGCCGTCGACCACGAAAGCCGCCTGCCCGTCGGCCACCGCCGGGAGGATCTTCGTCCGCAGCGTCGCCACGAGCCGTTCGGCCAGGGGCACGAATTGCTGGCTCGTCTGTTCGAACCGTTCCCGATCGTCCTCGTCCGCCTTGACGAGAAGATTCTTGCGGAAGAACGACCACGCCATGCTCCCCCAGTCGACGAAATCGTCAAACTGATCGGGGGGCGTCTTCGCCCGAGTGACGATCGAGAGGAGCGGCGATCCCCCGGTGTGGCCGAGCAGGTCGAGCCGCTTCGAACCATCGAGAACACCGTTGCGCGTCCAATCCCAGCCATACCCCTCATAACCTTGGTCGGTGAGGAACGAGTAGCCGAGGGCCGGGCCGGGAATCGGGAGGCGACGCTTGTAGCCAGCCGCCATCTTCTCGAGCATCTCCCGGGCCTCGCGGGCGGCACCCTCGGGAAGCCCGGCCGAGTCGGCCAGCGTGTCGGAGAGCTCGGCGAGCCGCTCGAGATCGGCCGCGGAAGGGGCGGCAGCCCGGGCGAGGGCCTCGCTGACATAGGAGATGCCGGTGATCCGTTCGGCGCGGTGCTCGCGGAGCGGCTCGAACGGCTTCGTCGACGCCAAGCCTTTTTCCTCGGCCCCGGCAACGACGAGCTTCCCGAGATGATCGGCGGAATCGCCGATCGAGAGGATCACCCGATCGCCGATCAGCCCGATAGCGATGACGAGATCGAGCCCCTCGAGCTTGCGGCGCACCTTGTCGAGATCGCCAGCGTCGATCCCGTCCTGATCCTGGAGCACCTGCCCCCAAGGGACGAGTCCGCCGTCGATCGTCAGCGTCACCACCTCGCCGCCGGCAATCTCCTGACGTTGGAGGGCATCGGCGAAGGCGGGGTTGGTCTGCGTGATGAGCTTGAGGAGAACCTCGATCCGCTTGATCTGCGACGTCGCCACCTGGGGCTTGCCGGTCTTGAAGCCCCACACGAGGTCGGGAACGACGATCTTGTCGGCGTTGTCGGCGATCGCCTGGAGGACCATCCGCGCCGTCAGCTGATCGCCCGTCCCGGCGGTG
>CAMARC010000294.1 GCA_945860405.1 Candidatus Kuenenia stuttgartensis
TCAAGCGGATCGCCTTCGTCGTCCCCGAGGACGCCAAGAACGGCCCCGAGGACTTCAAGATCGCCGCCGACGCCGACCTCACGGTCGTCTGCTACAAGGGTGGCAAGGTGAAGACGAACCACGCCTTCTCGAAGGGCCAGCTCGACGACGCCACGATCGACGCGGTCGTGAAGGCCTCGTGCGCTTTGGTCGAGTGAGGCTTCTTTGCCTCGGCTGATCGCTTGTGTGTCAGCCAAGAATCCAAGGACGGCCCGGGAGAACTCCTCCCGGGCCGTTTTTTTTGCCCACCAGCCCTTCTGCCCCGGCTTTTTTCCCTTCCGTCCCCCCCATGACGCATCCCGAATCGGCGGGTATAGTTGAGACAGGTTTCCCCCGGGGCGAGTCCCGGGTGGCTTCCGCAGGGCAGCGTAGCTCAGTTGGTTAGAGCACCGGCTTCATAAGCCGGGTGTCGCCGGTTCAAGTCCGGCCGCTGCTATTTCCAGTTATGCACGAGACGGAGCAAGCCCCTCGGGGACCGTCCCGGTGGGCCGCTTTCCCGTCCGTCGCCACGCCATACTGGCGCGGGCGGGTCGGCAGCATCCACCGGAACATCGTCGCGGCAACTCGCCGCGACTTCTGAAACGTGTTGGGTTGGCCGTGATCGTCACGGCAGCACCCCTCAGATTCGATTGCGGGGGCGATCGTCCCCGGTTGGCCGGCGGCTCGAGTTCGGCGGCCAACCGTCTCTGGAGGTCCGCTTCGAGGGCGGCCGTCGGGAGCACGCGGGGCTCACCGTAGGGCGGCACGGCCTCGCGGCCCCCGATCTGTTCACCTGCTCCCGCAGGGTTGCCAGCGTGAATCGGGTGAGTTGCTCGCCGTCCACGGTGTTGCTGTGGCATTCGTGCCGCCGCGACTTCATGCACCGGCCACACATGGACTCGGGCTTTCCGTCTCGCATCCTGCCGTAGAGTGGATAGCCGCAACCGTCTGTCTGGTCGTACACCCGCTTCCCGAGGGCGCACCTATCGACCTTCTTCGGCCGCTGCCGGCCCTCCTGCGTCGCCACCAGCGAGAGAACCAGTCCAGTTAGGCACCTTGCCTGCCGGAAAAAGAAAGGCCCGGCCGCTACGCCGCGGCCGGGCGAGAGATCAGCAGGCCCGGCATTACCGAGCCAGCACGTGGTAGCATGCGAGAAGTTCAGCGATGAGCTTCTCGGCAACGCCCGGAATCATTGCCCGCACGATTGGCGGAAGCTTTTCGTACACGACGAATCGCTCCCGCAGGACCGGCGGCTCATGGTTCGATTCGCCGTACCGTGTCGCGTAGTCGCCTGCACTCCACACCGTGCAGCCGAGTCCACCGGACATCGTGAGTGCTGCCGCGAAAATACTCTGCTCGTCGTCGAATGCCGGCGACCAGCCTGCCGTGCGGGAATAGACTCGCGGCCCCTCGAGCTCGAGGTTGTCGATCCCCATTTCAGCGAGGGAATGCAACTGCTCGTTGGGAAGAGGGATCGCCGCATCGGCCAGCGATAGACTTGTGCGGATTAAATCGGTGAGACGGGTCTGCTCCGCCGCTCGCCCAGAAAGGTTGTCGTGCATAGGCTTATCCAGTTTGAGTGACAGCAGCCGATACCACACGGCTGCTCGCTGGATGTGCCAGGTTTTTGTCGATTATTGAGACGGAGCACAGCAGGCTTACACATCGCGGCCAGCGCGAATCACGGCACACACCCGCCCCGCTGCCCTCCGCCCCGGAGACACGATCGGCATCTACACGCCGTCGTTTCCCGCGCATATGGCCTTCCGCGCGAAATACCCCGACGCCGCCGTGTACTTCATCGAGGATATGTCGGGTTCGCCAACGCAGGCTGAGCGTGCGTTCCGCAATCTCGCGGCACTCGGCATCTTCTCGAGGATCGCTGGACTCGTCTGGGGCTGCGTCGAGAATTGGTCGGACGAAGTCTGGTCGGACGAGGGCTGCCCGATCTCGGTCGAGGATCTCCTTCTCGAGGCGATCCGTGGAGAACCTGGGCGCGATCCTGCATTCCCGATCGCTCTCCAGATCGCTTCAGCCCGTCGGATCATCAACTTTCACAGAACCAACGGGCATGAATCGGTAGTGAGCCGTCACGACGAGCCCGAAGATCACGCCAAGTGCGGCAAGGAAGCCGGTCACGACGGGGTAGTTGCCGAAGTTGCCGAGGCGGATCGACCATGCGAGCAGGCCCGACAGGACGCCGCCGAGCGCGAAGATCGCCGGGAACCAGAGAAACTCGAATCGGAACCTGCGGGGCCGCTCGATGCGCGTGCCGAGGACGACCTGCTTCAGGCGGTCGTACTCCCACAGGACGAGGAACAGGTTCGCGAGCGTCATGAGGATGGTGATCACCCAGGTTCCTGCGAATCCCAGCGAGATGGTGAGCACCGTGATGTTGACGATGATCGGCAGAAAGAGAAGCGCGCCGAGATGCGCCGTGCGCGGGATGAGGAGCAGAAGCGCCGCCGCGAGCTGGCTCCAGCCGATGAACTCGTAGTAGAAGCCGGTCTTCAGCAGCGCATTGAAGAAGTAGCCGATGTTGGTCGACTCGGGAAGCGAGGTGAACGGAATGCCGAGGATCTTCGGGATGCTCGGAGGAATGAAACCCAACGCGAGCAGGCAGCGGACGAACGCCGCGAATAGCTGCATCCACCAACGGCGGGTAACCAACGCGTGGAGCGATTCGAACGAGTGAAGGAGATTCATGGATGAGGACCTACGCTGGTTGCGACGCGTGGTTCGTGATCCGCCCCAGCGAATCGCGACAATCTGACGTTCCTCAGCCGATGTGTGCTCGCGTCCCCCAAATTGAGTCTTGATTCCACGCTCACGAGCGGCGTTGGGTCCTATGGCGTTTGTTCGCCTGGCGGGCCAGTGAGGGGATATGTCTCACGAATAAACAAAATCCCGTCGAAGCCCGTCTCAAGGCGAAGCGACAGAGGCGGCAGGCTCGTGTAGTCGAGAACGCGGCTACGAACCGGCCCACTCAGCGGGAGCGGACGGAGGTCGACAAACTGGAATGCGTCGCCCCGCGCGGCGAGCGCGGCTTCCACCGTTCCGGCAGGCGTCTCACTGAGCGGAGCGCGCAGCGAGAAGTCAGGCTGTGGGGCGTTGGGAGGGCCGCGTCCGAGGGCGGTGGAGATATCCGTGGAATAGGTACCCGTGTGGCTCAGCGTAGCGATCGTATAGATGTCGGGGCCGAGAGCTTTTCGTAACTCGGCCCCTGTATAGGTTATGCCGGCGACTGTCTCCGGCGACATGTCCTTCAGCATGTCGCGCACCACCGGATCCAGCGACGTTGTGAATGTCTCCGCGTCCGCGAGAATATGGTTGTTGTGCGCCCAGATGATGATGCGGTTACGGGGATACTGAACGCTCGCCAGCCAGACGAGATTATCGCCCATCACCGCATCCCGGCTGTCGCCCTCGATGTTTCGGCGTAAGCTTTCAGCGACCTGTCGCCAGAACGGATCTGTTGTTTCGCGTTCAAGCCGTCCTAACAAGGCGGCAAGGGCGGCAAACTGAGCCTCACTGGAGGCATTGGGGTTATCCTGAAGCGCCGCGTGAACCGTGGCGGCGGCCAACCGCGCCTGCTCGGGGCTTACCCCAGGAAGCGCCGCCAGACGCGGCTCAAGTTGCTGTGCAAGAGTGGTGACGCTGAGGCGCCCATTCGGCTGGTGGTCGAACCCCGCGATGCGCAAAGGCCTGGACGAGCGGGCCTGGCTCTCGATGTAATCCCAGAGAGGTGTTGCGACCTCGGTTTTGATCCAGAAGGGCCAGATTTCCTCCCCGAAAGATGAGCGGACATCGTCGCCCCGTTCGACGGCGGACCATGCTTCGTGAGTCGCGAAGAAATCATTCTCGAATGCCAGAACGTCGAAGCCGGCCTTTTCGTGGAGACGCTTCACCAGACGGGCACGGAAGGCGATTGCAGCGCCGTCGCCGTGCCAGGGTTCGCCGATCATCACGATGCGGGCGTTACCAATGGCTTTTATGACCTGATCAAGGTCCGAATCGGAATCGATCGGGATGGCGGCCTCTGAAATGACTTCGGCATCCGGGGTCGCATGGCTCGTGGGCGCCGCCCGGCATGCGGATACAACTGACATTGCGAAGCAAATCGCAAGACAGATGACTGTTTGTCGCCGCATCGCTTGACTCCCGGGCCTCACCAAAGACGGGCTGCGTCGCGGACAACCTTCGGAAGGACCCCGGTCTGCTTGTCTGGATCCACACCAGAAAATTTGCACCGACGAAAGGATAGGTCGGTCAATGGCACTTCGGCAAGCGACGGCCGAGCGGGGCGGATCATGAGGAGCAACAGCCGGAACCGATCGGGCTGGAGGCGGCCCGACCGTGGAGGCGCCGCGGAGCTTCCTATCCACAGCTCAAGGCCGGATTGTCTCGTCGCCTCGAGCCCGCCTTGAAACCGTCCTTCTCACGGGCCGTCCGCACCGTGGCATGGGATCCCGTCAGAGGCTGTGGATATCGATCACGGTCAGCTCGTCTATCCGTCGCCTGAAAGATTGCCCGGTCGAAAGTGGGCCTGCAAGAGCTCGC
>CAMARC010000295.1 GCA_945860405.1 Candidatus Kuenenia stuttgartensis
GATCTTCCCGGCCAAGCACTTGATGCTCCTGGCGATGGCCCACGCCCAGCGCCTCGGCAAGTACGGGGCCTGACGTTCCCGCGGGAAAACAGGCTCCCGGGCATCCCGGCGGGATGTGAAGTAGATTCGTCGTATCGAACCCGCCCCCCCCGGTCGCACCCATGGCCCGTATCGACGACGAAGACCTGTTCCAGAATTCGACGATGACCTTCGGTGAGCACCTGGAAGAACTCCGGGCGTGCCTCATCAAGGCCACGATGGGGCTTCTGGTGGCCGTGCTCATCGGCTTCGCCGTTGCCCGGCCGTTCGTCCATCTCATCGAACAGCCGCTCAAGCGTGCCCTGGCCAACTACTACTCCAATCGGGCCGTCGAGACGTTTGACACGTGGACGCCCCGGGTCGAAGGGGGCCCCGCTCTCCCCTACTCCCGGCGGGAGGTGCTCGATGCCGTCGAGAATCACGGCATGTCGTTTGAACTCCGGGAGGTCCACGCCGACCGGCTGGCCCGTGTGCTGGGGACGGCGCCTGCTGCACCGGCCGGAAGCGTCGAGAACGAAAAGGCTGGCTTCGGCATGGACGACCTCGTGCCGGTGCTCCTCTGGCAGCCGATGGTCAAGGATTCACGCGTCAGCATCACCACCTTGAGCGCCCAGGAGGCCTTCGGGATGTATGTCAAGGCGGCGCTGCTGGTGGGGGTCGTCCTGGCGAGCCCGTGGATCTTCTACCAGCTCTGGACGTTTGTCGCTGCCGGCCTCTACCCACACGAAAAGCGGTATGTCCATGTCTTTCTCCCGATGAGTATCGGGCTGTTTTTGGCCGGCGTGTTCCTCGCCTTCTTCTTCGTCTTCGACTTCGTCCTCGATTACCTCCTCCAATTCAACGCCTGGCTCGGCCTCGATCCCGATCCGCGCATCAGCGAATGGATGGGGTTTGTCCTCATCCTCCCGATCGGCTTCGGCATCGGCTTCCAGTTGCCGCTGGTGATGCTCTTCCTGGAGCGGATCGGGATTGTCGATGTCGCCACGTATGCCTCCCAGTGGCGGATGGCGATCGTGATTATCTTCGTTGTCTCGGCGATCCTCACGCCGGCCGATCCCTACAGCCTCCTGTTTCTCGCGATCCCGTTGTGCCTCCTCTACTTCGGCGGCTTGGCGATCTGCCGCTGGCTGCCGCCAGTGGGCGCCAGGCACGCCTGACCAGCGGGCGGCCCGGTCTGTGGCTGGACGGCTCAGCGGGCGACGAATGCGAGCCAGTAGAAGACCGTCCCGGTGATCGCCGTGAGGACGAGATCGATCGCGGCCAGCCTGGCCATGACCCGGTGACGGGGGGAATGGGCATTCGGCCCGGGGGGGGACGGGAATCTTTTGACGGCCTCCCACACGACCCACACCCAGAGGACGAGGGTCGAGATCGCAAAGACGAGGTGGATCCCCAGGGCCGAAAGCACGCCCGAGGGCCAAAACGGGCTCGGCGCGGCCCGCAGTTTCCAGTCGGAGATCAGCCGGACGTCGATTTCGAAGACGACGATCGCCGTGGCAAGGGCCGCCGCGATGAAGAACTGGAGCTTCCGGTGAGCAGCGAAGTTGCGTCGCCGGGCGACGAGATAGATGCTCCATGCCAGGAGCGGCAGGGTCGCGAGCAGCCCGACGAGCACCACATCCATGCCGAAGCTCGCCCGCGTGCCGAGGAAGCCATCAATCCCGGCGGGAACCGCGATCTGGGCAAGCACGGCAGTTGGGAAGAGACCGATGGCGGTGGTGGGCTCCAAAGCAACCTCGAAGAGGGATGGGCGAATCTGGCTAGGGGCGGGACAGGGCGGGCGGGACGGGCAGGGACGGCGCGGGACGGGGCAGGTCGAACCTGGGCAAGTCCTTCAGTGTAGCAACGAAGCCGATTGCCGGGCGCCCGTGCCGGCCGCTACGATCGCGAGGTCCATTTGGGCCGAGTGGCGAAATAGGCAGACGCACCGGACTTAAAATCCTGTGGAGAGCAATCTCCGTGCGGGTTCGATTCCCGCCTCGGCCACTGTTGCTTCGTTCCGCGATTTCTGGGAGCGGATCTCCCTTGCCCCGGCAGGCCCGCGGGAGGTATCTGCCATGGTGAGACAGGCAGTGGCGTGCTGGGACTGCCAGCCGGCCTGCGCCTGACGACGCCAGACGCCCTTCGGGAGCCGCCCCCCGTGCCGACGCCATCACCCCAGCGACGACTCCCGGCCGGTGCCCTCGTTCCGGGCGGGGCCCGCGTGGGTGGAGGGCGGATCTGGATTCCGTGGCTGTTGGCCCCGCTGTTTGCGCTCGCGCCGGTCGCAGGATGTGCGCTCGCCGGCAAGGTGCGGCAGTCGGCCCTCAATTTCCCCGCCGCCGGTCCCGCCGAGCCGCTCACGTCGCCGACGGTGACGTTTGCCCAGCCAGAGGCCCCGGCCTCCCCCGGGGGAGCCACGCCGATCGTGCCGGTCGTACCGGCCGGGAACTGACCGAACCGTCGGCAGAATCGCTTCGGAACGGATCCCCGGCCATGTTCCTCGTTCATTCACGCTCTACCGGTGGCATCGGGGGCGAAAGCGGACTAGGTTTCAGCGGGGCTTTCCCTCCACCGTAGCTCCGGTGGGGACCGGCTCCGGGAGAACCCGTGCATGCCGCTGTGGTCCAGAATCGCCCTCTCGGCCCTCTTGCTCGTCCTGGCCGCCGTTGGGATGACGTCGACGTTGCAGGCCTTTGCCGCCAGGCGGGCCATCCTCGAGCAGGCCCGTGCCGGCGCGCATGGGGTGGCGGAGGTGTTGGCCAAGGCGACGGCGTTCGCCGAAGCGGTGCCTCCGACGGTGGAAGCCGAGATCGGTGAGCAGATGCTCACGCAGGCGAGGCTGCTGGCCCAGCTCGTGGCCGTGGCCGAGGGGGCCGGGGTGCCCCGCGAGGATCTCCTTGCCAGACTCCGCGAGATTGCGGGCCCCGGGCAGACCGAGTTCCTGGCCACCGACGATGGCGGGGTGGCCATCTATGAGACCGACCCGGCCGGCGAGGGATTCCGGTTCACCCCGGATGCCTCGACCCAACCCCAGGCCCATGTCTTCCACCGGCTCCTCGCCGGCGAGACGCCGAGCGTGATCCAGGAGTCGCGCCGGCGGGAGCTCGACGGACGGGTCTTCAAGTATGTCGGCGTGCCGGGAGTCGATGGCTCCCGGATCATCCAGGTGGGGATCCCCGCGACGTTCCTCGAGCGGCTCGACACGGCCCTCGGCCTCCGCCGCCTCGTGGGTGAAGTGGTCGTCGGTGATGTCCGCGAGGTGCGGATCCTCGACGCCCGCTCGAGTCCTTTGGTGACCCGGATCGTCGATGCGAATGGGAATCCGACGGAGTCGGCGCCGCCCCTCGATCAGGACGACGCCCGGATCGTGCGTGAATCGATTGCCAGCGGTCGACCCGCCGGCCGGGTGGAGGGGGCGATGGTCCGTGTGGCCGCACCGGTGCTCCGGGCCGACGGCGCCACCGGCGGAGCGGTGCTTGTCGGGCTGGCCACTCGGGCCGGTGCCGATCTGTGGCGATGGGAGCTGCTCGCGGGGCTGCTGTCGTCGCTCCTCATCGGCTTCCCGGCGATTCTCGTGGGACGCTGGCTGGCGCGATCGACCACCGACTCGATGCGGCGGTCGACCGCGGTGGCCGAATCGATCGCCGCCGGCGATCTGAGCGGGACGGTGCCGCCGGGCGGGGATGACGAGGCGGGGCGCCTCCTCGACGGAGTGGGGCGAATGTCGGCCGCGCTCCGGGAGACCGTCAGCCGGCTCCAGGCCGCCGGAACGCGGGTCACGGAAGTCGAGAGCGACGTCTCGGTGGCGCTGGCCCGGCAGGAGCGGATCGTACGGGGATTCAGCGGGTCGGTCGCCGATGTTTCCGGGGCCGCGTCGCAGATTTCGTCGAACGCCGAGCAGTTGCTCGATGCCACGGGGACGGTCACCCTCGCGGCCCGCGAGGCCGCGAGAGTGGCCGACGACGGGCGCCACGGCCTGGAGCGGATGTCGGAATCGATGCGCCAGCTCGACGAAGTCATGAACGCCTTCACGAGGAAGCTCGCGACGATCCGCCAGCGGGCCGGCGGGATCAACGCCGTGGTGACCACGATCGCGAAGGTGGCCGACCAGACGAATCTCCTCTCGGTCAACGCCACCATCGAGGCGGAGAAGGCGGGGGAGGCCGGCCGCGGCTTCCGGATCGTGGCCCAGGAAATCCGCCGCTTGGCCGATCAAACCGCGCTGGCCACGAAAGACATCGAGCGGATGGTGCGTGACATGCAGTCGGCTGTCTCCAGCGGCACGATGGAAATGGACCGCTTCCGCAACGAGGTCAGCACGCGGATCCAGCAGGTCACCGAGGTGAGCCGGCAACTGGCGGGGATCGTGGCGCCGGTGCAGTCGGTGACCAATGCCCTCGATCAGGTCCACGACGGCATGGAAAACCAAAACTCGGGGGCCCGGCAGATCCGCGACTCCCTCGATCGCCTCCGCGCCGGCGCGGGGCAATCGGCCTCAGCCATCGAGGCCTTCGTGGCCGGTATGAATCAACTCCGCGCT
>CAMARC010000296.1 GCA_945860405.1 Candidatus Kuenenia stuttgartensis
CATCAGCCGCATGTGGTCGGCGACGTCCTGGGGAACACCATCGGCCGGCCGCGGCATGTCGGGCCCGGCAAGCACCGGCTTCCAGCCCTGGAGCTCGCCGCGGTTTCCCGCCGATTCGATCCGGCGCTCCACGTCGCGGACGCTCTCCAAATATTCATCGAGCTTCCGTTGGTCGCCGCGGCTGACGGTACGGCGAAAGTCCTCGGCATCCTCCCGGACGGCATCGAGGACGCTCACGTCCTCACGCGTCGATTCGTCCTTGAAGAGCCGGTCGAAGGCGAGGGCGGGATAGATCTCCAGCGGCGTCGGCGACGTCGGTGAGCTCCAGGAGATGTGGGAGCTGTAGAGCATCGAGTAATTCTTATGGACGCTCGGGTTGCTCTTCTCGCAGCCGAGAACGAGGCTCGGCACCTTCGTCGAGCGGCCGTGCCGCTGGGCCACCAACTGATCGACGCTCGTGCCGGAACGGATCTCGCCACCGCTGGCAAGCGGTGCGCCCGAGAGAATGTTGCCGGTCTGCGAGGAGTGGATGTTCCCCTTGAGGGCTTCGGCGTTGTAGAGCCCCTTGATGAAGTTGAGCCGGCTGCGGAAGTCGTGGAGCGGCGCGAGCACCGCCCCGAGCTCCATCGCTTCTCCCTCCCCCTTGGCCCACCACTCCTTGGCATGGAAGCCATTGCCGGAGAAGAGGACGGCCAGCCGCGTCGGCGCGGTCGCGTCCGCGGCGCCAGGGCCCGCAGCCGGGGCGACATCCCCGGCCCACACGTTCCGCGACTCCATCCACGGCAGCGCCATCGAGACACCGAGGCCGCGGAGAAACGTCCGGCGGGCCAGCCAGTCGCGACGGGAGGGGAGCGGATTCATCGTGGACCTCGTTTCATGCCTGCAAAAGGACGCCAAAAAACGCTCGCAACACTCGTGAAAAACGGCCAGCCGATGCCGGCGGCTACGGTGAAACCCCCGAGACCAGCATATCCCGCCCCCGGATCTCCCGGAACTGCGGGCTGGCCACGATCGCCTCCACCATCGTCCCCACTCCCTTGTCGGCCATTCCCACGAGCTCCTCCAGGAGCGGCTCGTCGGAGAGCTGGACACTGCGGCCGAGGGCGTAGCCGAGAAGCTTTTTGGCAAACTGCCGGACGAACTCGTCGCGGTGATGGTCGACAAGATGATCGCGGAGACCGGCAAGCCCCTCGACCGGCGTCGCGGGACCATCCACCGCCCGGGCCGGAAGCATCGCGCTTGCATCGACGACGAGCCCAGAGGTGTCTGTCGTGCGGGCCCGGCCGATGGCATCAAAGCCCTCGAGGGCGAAGCCATAGGGATCGATCGTGCGGTGGCAGCCGGCACAGGCAGCTTGCGTCGAATGCAGCTCCGTGAGCTTCCGCTCGGTGAGCCCCTCGGGAGGCACCTCGGGGAGGATCGGGATCCCCTTCGGCGGCTTGGGGAGCTTGCGGCCGAGGACCGTCTCCGAGAGCCACGCGCCGCGGAGGATGGGGCTGGTGCGCGACGCTCCGCTCTGCTTGGCAAGCACCGCCGCGAGCCCGAGAATCCCGCCACGACCGCGGGCCTTCATGCCGTCGAGCCGCTGCCACTTCCCCGGCGGCGCGCCGTCAGCCGGCGCCAGAGCGGCGCCGTAGAACGCCGCCAGAAGCGGATCGGCGAAGGTGTGGTCGGCGTCGAGGAGATGCGACACCGGCCTGTTCTCGCGGAAGAAGTCGGCGAAGAACCGCACCGCCTCGCCGTGCATCGCCTGCCGCAGCCCGGCAAACTCGGGGAAGTGGCTGTCGCTCTTCTCGTCGAGGGTGTCGAAGTCGGCGATGTGGAGCCACTGGCAGCCGAACTCAAGCGCCAGCCTGTCGACCTTCGGGTCGCCGAGCATCCGCGTCACCTGGCCAGCAAGCACTGCCGGCTCGTGGAGCTCGTTGGCATCAGCCAAGGCCGAGAGCTCCGCATCGGGAAGGCTCGACCAGAGGAAGGAGGCGAGCCGAGCGGCGAGCTCGTGGTCGCTGACGGGCTGGGAAGCCTCCCCCGGCGGCGCCTTCTCGAGGTGATAGAGAAACGCCGGCGCCACGAACACGCGAGCGAGGAGCGCGCGGATTGCATCGTCGTGCGCGATCTCCTCGCCGCGGAGCTTCGCGTAGAGAGAACGGAGCCCCTCCACTTCCGAATCGGCAAGCGGCCGCCGCCACGCCCGCCGCGCGATCCCCAAGACGGCATCGAGATGGACCGGCTCGGTGGCGGCAAGCTCCGCCCGGTACTCGGCGGCCCGATCGAGAATCGGTTGCCGGAGCCCCTCGAAGGCGCTCGGGTCGGCATCTTGGGTGGCGTACTGCCAGAGCTGCTCGTAGGCATCGACAAGCTGCAGCGCATCGCCACTGACGAAGTGGAGCTCGTGCCACAGACCATCGAGCCTGGCCGACTCTTTGCCAGAGAGGACGAGACGCTTGAGCTGGTCGTCCTCGCGGTGGTAGAGCGTGAGCGTCACCACCTCGTCGACCGGGACGATCTTCGTGTAGCACAGCGCCGCCGGGAAAGTCTCGCGAAAACGCGCGAACTGCGCTTCAAGCGCCCCCCGCCGCCCGGGATCGCGAACGAGGATCGGATTCGACGAGGCCGGCGGGCCGGCCCCGTCCGACCACAGCCCCCCGCGCGCTCCCGCCGCCGCCCCCGGCGCCGCCACGAGTGCGGCCGGAGCCTCGAGGAGGACGTGCGCCTGGATCGAGCCCCCTGCACCCGCTCCATCGGCGACCGTGGCGGTGGTGACGAGCTCCGCCCCGGCGACGAGCTCCGCCGGCAGGTCGACGCGAATCACCGCCGGTGCCCCAAGCGCAAGCGCCGTCCGATCGATCGCTCCGGTATCGGGGTGGACGCCGAACAGGGCCGGGTCGGGGCTGATTGCAATCACCGCGGCGGTCACCTCCGCGGCCACTTTTGCGACGGCTGGGGCTTCGGCCCGGGCCGCGGAAAGGAGCGGCCCGGTGAGGCTCGTGAGATGACCATGGAGGAACCGGTCGGGGGCGTCGGCCGCGAGATCGCCGGGGCCATCGCGAAGGAGCTTCTCGACCTGTTCGGCCAATTCGTGGCGGGCGACGGTGTCGCCGGCCGAGCGCCACCGGTCGAGGAGCGATCCGCGCGGAATCACCGCCAGCGCCGTCTCGTCGGCATCGGGCTCGCTCACGAAGTGCCAGACGTCGGGATGGCCGAGGGCGTCGGCGTGGGGATTGCCGGCAAGGAGATCGGGGACGACATCGTGGGCAAGATTCCACGTCCGACCCTCCCCCGCCGATTCGCGGATCGTGAGGTCGACGGCGGTCAGATCGCAGGAGTGATCACGCCCCCCGGGGCCGATCGAAAGGAGAACGACATCCCCCGGCTTCACCGCGACCTCCGGAAACGGCCCGACGGCGACGACGCTGTCCCCCTGGGCCTTGCCGGAGGCAAGACGCACCACCGCACCACCGCGCCGCACTTCCACCACCCAGGTGACGCCATTGCCACAGGCGGCGTGGGCATGCTGCACCGAGCCGTCGATCGCCACCGTGGCCGCCACCGGGCTCTTCCAGGCGAGGACAGCGCGAAGCGTCGGCGAGGGATGAACGGCGAGGCTTTTGGGCTTCATCGTCCCCGGAACCTTCACCGTCTCATCCGACGGATTGGCGATCACCGACAGGGCATCGGCGGCGGTCCACCCCTTCACGAACGGATAGTCGGGATGCGACTCCATCCGCCCGGCGATCCTTCCGTCGAGCTTCACGCCCCCCTGGCCGATCCCGAGGTAGGCAAGCCAGGCCGTGAGAATCGCCCGGTCGACCCCCTGCCGGGCAGCGAGGGCATCGAGCTTCGCGGCGTCGAGGGCGCCGTCGGCGGCGGCCCCTTCGATCCCGGCGACAAGCGAGAGGACCTCGGCGGTGGCGTCGACGAACATCGTGCGCCTCTCCGCCAGCCCGGCGACGAGGCCGCGGAGATCGGCGAGGAGCAGATCGGGCCGCCCCGGCGCCACGATCCGCGGCGCCTCGAAGATCGCCACGTCTCCGGCACTGCCGTCCCCGGCATCCCCGGCGGCAAACCACACCGGGATCGAATCGGCCACGCCCGCCTTCGGCAACTTGACCCGGATCTCGCGCCGCTCTGCCAGCGGCGTGACCGGTGTCTGCCAGGCCTTCGGCCCGTCGCGCTTGCCGATGTGCCCGATCGTGTTGAAGGTCCATAGCGCCGACTGCCAAGGCTCGATCAAAGCAGCAATCGCTTGGGCGTCTCCCGGCCCCCCTTTCCGCCACGCCGCCCGCGCGGCATCGAGCGGCAGGGAGGGGGCGGGATCGACAAGCGCTGCCACGAGCGCCGCGAGATACTTCGGGCTCACGCCATGCTTCGCGGCTGCTTCCTCAAGAGTGACCGTGCCCGCCAACAAGCCGTCTCGTTCGGCGAGCGCCGCGGCCAGGCAGGCCACCAGCGGTGGCCGGCCGCCGGCGTTGGTATCGAAGGCGATCCCCTGGAGATTGACGCTCGTCGCCCCCGTATTCACGGTGTTGCGAGCGTAGATGTC
>CAMARC010000297.1 GCA_945860405.1 Candidatus Kuenenia stuttgartensis
ACTGGTCCTCTTTGTTCTTCTGGATCCCGACAGGCACGGGGATCGGGAAGGCAAGGGGGCCGATATTGGGGCCCTGCTGGGTGAGCCAGAAGCAACCGCTCTGGGTGATGGTGCCCGCGGCAACCAACAGGGCGAGCAGGAGGTGGCGGGGGGAAACCATCATGAAAGACTCCTCGAACTGTCTGGAAAGGCGGTCGAGTGGCGAAGGGCCTGCGGGTTGTATCGACCATGCCGGCGGCGGACTTGCGGATTTCTCCGACAGGGGAAAAAAAACCGGCCGTGCCGGCAGTGCAGGCCAGGCCGACGAGGGGGGCTGAGCAGGTAGAGCTGCTGGCGGGAGGGCGAACTGCTGGCTAGGAAGCCAGGACGGCAGCGTCTGGGCCGCGGGCCTGGGCCAGCGTGTCTCACCAAATGCCGCGACCCACCCCCGCGGTGCGGGGATGGGTCGTTGGGCGGAATCTCGTGGCCAGAGGCCTGAGCTGGTCGCTCGTTTAACGATGGTGGCTGTGGATGTGCCGATCGTCGAAGTCGAGCCACCACCAGCCGTCATCCCACTCCAGCGACACCCGCCGCCAGCCGAGCGGCACTTGCGGGTAGGGGTAGAACGGCCCGATGTACGGCCAGGCGGTCGGGGAATACTGCGAGGGATACTGGACGGCTGCGTAGTTGGGGGAAGAGGCGTAGCTCGGCCAGGCGTAGTTGGGCATGTTCGGCCCGTCGCCACGCATCGGCACCGCACCCGCTCCGACGCCCATCCCACGGGCTGGCATCGGAGCCCCCATGCCGCCACCAGGGCCGGCCATGCCGGGACCCGTCGGCGCCATGCCGGGAGACCCCACATACGGGGCCCCTCCGCCGTAGGGAGCCTGGCCACCGGGGCCACCGGGGCCCCCTTCGGTGTAGCGGACCGACCCGGGAACAACCTGGCCGTCACGGAGACCGCCGGGGACGCCCCCCATGTCACCGATGGCACCGTTGACCGCCCCCTGATAGGCCCCAGGGCCGGGGAGATTCATCGGCTGCCGCATCGCGACCGTCTGCTGGCCAACCGGGCCGCGCTGGGCCGCGTGGGGCTGCATCGGCCGGGCCTGCGGCGCTCCGAGCGGACGGGGGCCAGCCGGCGCCCCACCACTGCGGGGCATGCCGACGGCCTGCGTCAGCTGCACCTCGCCCGGCGCTTCGGACTGCGGCGTTTCAGGCCTCGCCTTGGCACCCATTCCGACCGCCGCACGGATCGACGACGGAATCGCGAACGTATTGAGCAGGCCGCTGGAACCGGCCTCCGCGACGGTGAGCCGGTTGACCACCATTTCGACGCCGTCGGTCGATTTGGCAGCCGCCTCGGCCGCGGCGATCTGGCCGGCACTGCCGACCTGACCCTCGAGGAACACCGTGCCGGCCTTGGCCCGCACATTCACCTTGTGCCCCTTGACCGCTTGGCTCGCGCTGAGCTTGCCGGCCACGGCGGACGCCAGATCATCGGCACCGGCGGCGGACGTCACCGCGGACGCCACGACCACCGCGACCAGGAACGTGGACCTCGAAATGGACATGAATGACTCCTTGGCTCGGCAGCATTGCCCGGACTGTCGTGACCCACGGTCAGACCGGTCGGGGCATGCGTGGATGCTCCTGCCCTGTATTTCGGCTGTCGGTCGCACCGGACGGGAGTCTTTTTCCGGTTTGCGCGGAAAAGAGATCAGTGCCGGGAATACCGGCAGGAGGGGCAAGCCGGGGAGGGGCGCGGCTGTCCGTGGACGGCGCCATGCGTGCAGGGGCGCGCCGGCGGCGGGCCAGCGCCCGGCTCAGCAGCGCTGCCGGACGTCGATCACGGCAATCATCGTCATCAGGAGGAGCGTCACCGCCGAGGTGGCGGCCGCGTGGGGCCCAAACTGGATCGCATAGCCACACAGCCCGCCGACCAACCCGAGGGCCGCGACACAGCCCCACTGACAGACCGGCTCGTAGCGGGTTCCCTGAGCCAGACGGGCCACGACCGCAGCGATCAGCCCGAACAGCTGGATCCCCCCGAGGACGACGACCGCCGGACTCACCGGCCAAGCAGACAACGGCATCGACATCCTCCCATCCTTGGACACCCCACCGGTCAGCACCGGGGGCGGGCCGGAGCTTGCCACGACGGACATGCCTCCGGCCCCCGCTCATCCGGCTCGGTCGTTCAACCGGATCACTGGCCGACCATCTCCTCGAGCTTCTTCTCGAGGTCGGCAATGACGAGGTTGCGATCGACCACCTTCCCCTCGGCATCGAGGAGGAACATCGTCGGGAGCGTGAGGACGCCGAGCTCCTCGGCCAGCCGGCCGTCGAGCCCGCCCGCTTCGTGGAGCTGCGGCCAGGGAATCGGCTTCTGGCCGAGGTATTTGGCCAATTGGGCCTTGTCGGTGTCGAGCGCGATCCCGACGACGGCAAACTTCTTCGGCCCGTACTTCGTGTACAGCTCCTTGATCTGGGCGATGTCGACCTTGCAGGGCTCGCACCAGGTCGCCCAGTAGTGGACGAGCACCGGCACGCCCTTCAGCGACTCCAGCGACACGCTGCTGCCGTCGACGGCCGTGCCGGAGAGAGCGAGGGTCTTCCCGACGCTCTGGAGGCGGCGAGAGGCGCCGCGGGCCTTCTTCGCCGAGCCAGACTCAGGGAACTCCTTGACGATCGCCTCGTAGCGGCCGAGAGCGTTCTTCTCGTTGCCGCCGAACTCGTCGGCGATTCCCATTTGAAGGAGCGCTTCGGCGGCATCCGGAGCCGTCGGGTGGTCTTTCACGAAGGCGGCGAGCTCCTCGAGCCAGTCCGTCTGCACCTTGCCGACGTCGGCGCCGGGCGCCTGCATCGCTGCGGCGTAGCGGGCTGAAGCAAGCCGGAAGGCGACAAACGCCTGGAGCGGCTCGTCGTCGGCACTGCCGGCCACGATCGCCTCGAGCTTCTCGGTGCCGCCGAAAAGCATTCCTTCCTGAACGGAGGCAGCGATCGTCTCGGCAAGCTGACGCGTCCAGAACGACTTCTGATCGGCCTCCGCCCCCGCCACCACCTGCTCGAGGACCTCGACCTGCTCGGCGGCGGCCGCCTCGCGGGCCGTGCCGGTGGCGTTTCGGAGGGTCGCCTCGATCTCACGAAGCTTGGCGAGGAGCGGCTTGAGGGCCTCGTTTTCCGCAGGCACCTCGCCGTTGGCCGTGCCAGCCGACATCCGCGGCGTGAAAAACCCGAGCGTCTCGGCGATCTCTCCCTGTGCCCCGGGCACCTGCGGGGCATCGATCGGCCGCCAGACATCGCCACAGCGGACAAGCGAGCCGACATAGACTTGCCCTGTGGCTCCCTTGGCGCCGGCATCGATGAGCGCGACGACGTTGTCGTAGGCGAGGACATCCTTCGCCACACCAGGCGTGCCGGCCGGCAACACGCCAGGCTGCGGGGCGAGCATGTTGTTCCATTGAACGTCGGCGGCCATCTGCTGCTGGTCCTTGGCCAAGCTGGCAAACTCCTTGCCGGCCTTGCCGGCACGGGCCACCAACTCCGAGAGGAGCGGCTCCTCGAAGCCGGCCGCGACGAGGTCATCCTTGGTGGGGAGGAGCCGGGTAAACAACGCCGGATCACGGGCCTTGAGGGCCGCCACGATCTCGGCGGTGGCCTCCTCCGCCGAGAGGCTCTTCCAGGCATCGAGCGTGCCGTTTTCGTCCTCGTCGAGGCCCCAACGACTGCCGCCGATATTCACCCACCGCGCCTGATCGGCCTTGGCGTTGAAGTCGGCGTCGATATCGCGGTAAACCTCCATCCCATCCTTGAAATAGCTCCATCGGTCGACGACCTTGTCGGCATTGGTGTCGGCAAAGCTGCGAAGCACCTCCCCGCGCGGCCCGCGCACGACCCACGCATTGAGCCCCCCCTCCTTTTCCATCTTGAGGGTCGCCCCCTTCGCCTGGTCGGGCGTGAGCTTGTCGTAGTCGACGTTCTTCTGGAACGGCGCGAGGCCGAGGGCGTATTCGACCGTCGGCTGAGCCGCCGCCGGCTGGGCGACAGCCAACACGGCCACGGCGGTGAGGAGCGTCACCACGCCGGAACGCGAACAGGGCAGGGAGGGGGAACGAAGTTGCATGGAGATCATGGGATGGATTCCTCGATGGGCGGTTGCGACGAGGAACGTAGCGGGAACCGGCCGCGGCGCCACCCCCATTTTCAGTCTTTGGATCGCCGACCACCCAGGCCCCCCCGAAGCCCCTTCCCCCCGAAGAAAAGCAGGGCAATCTGCACCGACTTTGCCGGCTCATCGAGCCAGCTTTCCGCTCCCCCGTCCGCCCCTCACCCTTCCCATCTCCCCGCCTCGGAGGAGAGGGTTGCATTCCGGCCGCGACGGCCGATACTTTTCTCTCCAGCCGCGACGACGCTGCTTCAAGCGTCGTCGTCGCCGCAAGCGCGCGTAGCTCAGTTGGTTAGAGCGCTACCCTGATAAGGTAGAGGTCCCAAGTTCGAATCTTGGCGCGCGCAGTTTGAGGCCGCGGACCCGGC
>CAMARC010000298.1 GCA_945860405.1 Candidatus Kuenenia stuttgartensis
ACGCCAGCCGAGCAGAGGAACGAAGCCAGCAGGAGCGGCCAACTCTTGGCGGCGTCCCGAAGGGCACGGAGGAAATAGTCCATGGACGGTTTGTTTCCTGATCCCCGCGACGATGGCCCTAGGGGCGCCGGGAGTTGACCCGGCGCTGCCACTGAATCACCGTCATGCCGACGCCCCATAGGGACGACGGTTTCATTGCCTGGGTTGGACACGACGTCCTCCAGCAGCCTCTTGTGGATCGGAAGAAACGGGGTGGAGGGGTTACCGCGATTCGGCGGGATCCTCCCTGGGCAGGCGGCGGAAACGCGGCAAGCCAGGCAAGCCGGCGAATCGAGCGACGCTCTGCGGGGCGGGAAGGTAGTGTCCGCCGCCCGTCGGTTCAAGGGAGGTTGACCGGGGGATTTTTACCGCGGTCCCTGCCCCAACCTCAGCTCAGCCGCCAACAGCGTATTGGCCAGAAGCATGGCCACCGTCAGCGGCCCGACGCCGCCGGGAACGGGCGAGATTGCCCCTGCCACTTCGGCCACCGGGGCGAAGTCAACATCCCCAACCAGCCTACTCCCCCCCTTTGCCGCAGGATCGGCGATCCGGTTGATCCCGACGTCGATCACGGCCGCCCCCGGCTTCACCATGTCGGCCGTGACGAGCCCCGGCTTCCCGACGGCCGCGACAAGGATGTCGGCCTGCCGACAGATCGCGGCGAGGTTCTCCGAGCGACTGTGGCAAATCGTCACGGTGGCGTCGCCGCCGCTGCCCCGCGACGCCAGGAGCAGCGCCAGCGGTTTGCCGACGATGTCGCTGCGGCCAATGATGACGGCGTGCTTGCCTGCCGTCTCGACACCGGCGTCGATGAGCATCCGCTGTACGCCCGCTGCCGTGCAAGGCACGAACCGGGGGCGCCCCTGCGAGAGGAGCCCGGCATTCTCGGGATGGAATCCGTCGACGTCGCGGTCGGCAGGCACCGCATCGAGCACCCGCTGCGTGTCGACATGCGCCGGCAGGGGCAGTTGCACGAGGATGCCGTCGGCCGGCCCCTGCTCGTCGCGGGCGAGGGCCCCGACAAGCTCCACGAGCGCCTCGGTGTCGGCCGTCGCCGGCACGCGCACCACGTCGGCCTCGATCCCCACCCGGGCCGCTGCGCTCGCCTTGCTCTTCACATAGGAGGCGCTCGCCGCCATCTCGCCGACGAGCACCACGACCAGCCGCGGCACCCGCCCCGCCATCCGCGAAAACGTCGCCACCTCGTCGCGGAGCGATTCCTCGATCCGCCCGGCGAGGGCCTTGCCGTCAAGCGTTCTGGCTGTCATCGGCTCTTTTCCTCCGTCCAGATCGTCCAGCGGCGGTCGATCCCCGCCTCCTCAACGTTCCCTGTGTGAAACACGACGAGATAGCGGAGGACGAGCGTTTCGCCCTCGGGAATGGTGAAGTTGCCGGCTCCCTCCGGCGCGCCGGCGAAGTCGTGGATCCCGAAAGGATTGGCCCCCGAGAGGCCGTATTCACGGGCATGCCACCAGGTCGGATGGCGGAGATTCAAGGGATGATCGAGCATGGCGATCCCGTAGGCATGGCCGTCGATTGTGCCTGAGTAGTCGACCCACCGGGCCCGCTTCCCCCACGCCGCAGCGTCGACGAGGCCCTCGGAATTGACGAGCTTGCCGCTGGCGCCCTGCGAGCCGTTGGAATCCTTCGGCTGGAGTTGCGGGCAGACACGGAGGGCGAAGCTCCCTTCCTTCGTGTCGCCGAAGGTCACCGGCCCGGCATCGGCGACGAGTTTGAGCGTGACGTCGATCGACCGCGCAGTCTCATCGGCGGAGAAGATCATCGTCCGATGCTCGGCGAGCACCGGCTTGCTGTCAGCATCGACCCACCGGCTCGTCGTCTCGAGAATCGCCCTTTCCCCGCTCTCACAGCGGTCGATCGAGACATGTTCGACGTGCGGAATCGGCCCGTCGGGGCCGGCGCCATGGGCCCGCGGCGCCCAGAAGTCGAGGCCGTTGACGCTGCCGTGCGTGAACCAGAGCGATTCGTGGTGGGGATGATCCTCGGGCTCCCCCGCCAGTCCCTTCTCGATCGGCCACGATCGCGTCAGGGGAACGCCCCCCGGAGCGCGGAGCGGATAGAGAATCGGCTTGTCGTGGCCGGTGAAGCGGTAGCTCGTGAACTCCGCGCCATCGATCGTTACGGTCACGCGGTCGTCGTGCTGGCCGAGGACGACCTTGGCCGACGCCACAGGCTCGGCCGTCGCCAGCCGCATTGAGGACTGGAGCGTTGTGAACTGGAGCGTTGCCAACAGGATCGACGCGACGAGGACCGCGGTGCGGAGACTCATGCCCGCCCTGCCTTGCCGGGATCGGAGCCGGTCGCCTGGAGAACGAGGACGCGGAGTTGGTGCTGGGCCTCGTCGAGAAGCCGGCGGTCGTCCCGGTCGATGTTTCCCTTCGTCTTCTCCTCGAGCATCGCAAGCATGCCGACGAAGTGCTTGGCCGTGGCGAGATTCGTCACCGACTGCTTCGTGATCGGATTCGGGATCCGCCCCAGGGCCATCAGCGCCTGGGTGAAGAGGGTATGGACGAGGAACTCGAACGTCGCCGGCGGCGCGCCCCCTGGCCCTTCAGTCAGATCCTCTTCATCCTCGTGGGACGACCGTGCATCGTCGGACATCGGAACCTCCTCGGGGAAGAAACGGGCAAGAATTGAGGGAAGGCGGCCTGACGCTCAGCTGTTGCCGGTCGCCCAGGCGCTGCCGGCATGCCGCTCCACTGCGGCGGCGATCAGGCCGGAGAAGAGCGGATGGGCAGCGGTCGGCTTGCTCTTGAACTCGGGGTGGAATTGCACCGCTACAAACCAAGGATGATCGACAAGCTCGACGATCTCCACCAGCGAGCCGTCGGGGCTCGTGCCGGCGATTGCCAGGCCAGCCTCCTCGAGTTGGCGCCGGTAGCGTTCGTTGAACTCGTAACGGTGGCGGTGGCGCTCGCTGATCCGGGTCGTGCCGTACGCCGCAGCCGACTTCGATCCTTCGGCGAGGACAGCCGTCTGGGCGCCGAGCCGCATCGTTCCCCCCTTCGCTTCCACCCCCTGCTGCTCATCCATCAGGCAGATCACGGGATGGGGCGTGTTGCGGGCAAACTCGGTGGAGTGGGCGTCGGCCAGGCCGGCAAGATTCCGCGCCGCGTCGATGACGGCGCACTGCATCCCCAAACAGATCCCGAGGAAGGGGAGCTTCCGGGCCCGGGCAAAACCGATCGCCTCCACCTTCCCTTCGATCCCCCGCTCGCCGAAGCCACCGGGGACGACGAGCCCGTCAAACCCGGCCAGGAGCCGCTCGGCCCCTTCGCGTTCGATGTCCTCGCTGTTGATCGCCTGGACGCGCACCTGCGTGTGGCGGGCGATGCCACCGTGGTCGAGGGCCTCATAGATGCTCTTGTAGGCGTCGCGGTGCTCGGCGTACTTCCCCACAAGCGCTATCGACACCTCATGCTCCGGATTGCGGAGCCGGTGGAGGATCTCGTGCCAGGCATCGAGATCGGCCGGGGGGGCTTGGATCCCGAAGCGCCGCAGGACGAGGTCGTCGATGCGATTCGACTGGAGCGATAGCGGCACTTCGTAGATCGAGAAATCCTTGTCGCGTTCCTCGATCACCGCCTCGAGCGGGACATTGCAAAACAGCGCGATCTTTTCCCGGTCGGAAACGTCGAGGCCGCGCTCGGTGCGGCAGACGAGGACGTCGGGCTGGATGCCGATCTGGCGGAGGATGCCGACGGAGTGCTGCGTCGGCTTCGTCTTCAGTTCGCCGGCGGCCTTCAGGTAGGGAACGAGCGTGAGGTGGATGAACATGCAGTTCTCCCGCCCGGCCGCCAGCGGGATCTGCCGGATCGCCTCAAGGAACGGGAGGCTCTCGATGTCGCCCACCGTGCCGCCGATCTCGGTGATCACGATGTCGGTGTCGGAGGAGGCCAGATCGAGCACCTTCTGCTTGATCTCGTTGGTGATGTGGGGAATCACCTGGACGGTCTTGCCGAGAAACTCCCCGCGCCGCTCCTTGTTGATCACCGAGAGGTAGATCTGCCCGGTGGTGTAGTTGCACTCGCGCGTCAGCGGCGTCGAGGTGAAGCGCTCGTAGTGGCCGAGGTCGAGATCGGTCTCGCTGCCGTCGTCGAGGACATACACCTCGCCGTGCTGGTAGGGGCTCATCGTCCCCGGATCGACGTTGATGTACGGATCGAGCTTCTGCATCCTCACTCTGAGGCCGCGGGCCTCGAGGAGCATGCCGATCGACGCGCTCGTCAATCCCTTGCCGAGCGAACTGACGACCCCGCCGGTCACGAAGATGTGCCTGGTCACGCCTGCGAGCTCCTTCCCTTCCGCCCGGAATGTCGACCTTTGGCAAGGCGGTCCTCCGCCTCTTGCCGCAGGAATTGAACCAGCGGCGGGCGGCACGGTCAATCGACCGCCCTGCACGGCGCCAATCCCGG
>CAMARC010000299.1 GCA_945860405.1 Candidatus Kuenenia stuttgartensis
AGCGACTGAGCGCCGTGGAGCATCCGCAGGTAGCCCCAGAGGAGCCGCTCGAGGGCCTCAAGCGACCCGGAGTCGGTGTCGCGGTGCCGGCCCGCCATGTCGACCAGATGGAGACAGCGTTCCCGCAGCCGCTCGAATCGCTGCCGAAGCTGCGGCGAGAGGGAGCGGAGGAGACGCTCGTAGGCTTCGCGGGTGCCGATCGCCGTCTCCTCGCGGCGGGCCTTCGCGGCCTGGGCGTCGACGGCGTCACGGAAGCGGTCGTTGGTGACCATGCTTGCGAGATAGTAGAGCTCGCCGGCCGCGACGAGCGGGAGGATCACTCCGGGGAAGCCCGAGATGATCGCCGCCGCAACGCCGGCCCCCGCGAACAACAGGTTCCAGCGGCTCGTGAAGGCCGTCCGCAGATAGGCTCCGATGCGCCCCACGTCGAAAAGTGTCCCTTCGTCAGAGCTTCCCGGCTAGTTCCCGGGCCGCGACGCCGCGGCCTCGATCGCCTCGAGTTGAGCCTGCAGCTGGTTCACCTGCTCGTGGAACCAGGGCTCAACCTGCGCCTCGCGGGCCGGCGCGTCGGCGGCCGGCATGCGGATCTCGGCTGCGATCCTACCCGGAGTCGTGGCCATCACGAAAACCCTGTCGCCGAGGTAGACCGCCTCTTCCACCGAATGCGTGATGAACATCACCGTTGCCTCCACCTCCCGCCACAGCCGGACGAGCAGATCCTGCATGTCGAGGCGGGTGGCGGGATCGAGGGCGCCGAACGGCTCGTCCATGAGGATGATCCGCGGCCGGAGGACGAGCGTCCGGGCGATGGCCACCCGCTGACGCATGCCGCCAGAGAGTTCGTGGGGATACTTGGCCGCATCGCGGCGCGGGTCGAGCCCCACGCGCGCGATCCACTCCCGCCCCTCCGCCTCGCGCCGGCGCTTCGGCACGCCCCGGCACTCGAGGCCAAAAGTGACATTCCCGAGGACGGTGCGGTTGTCGAAGCTCGTGTAGTCCTGGAACACCATCCCGCGGTCGGATCCGGGCCCCACCACTTCCCGGCCGAGGACATGGACGCTGCCGCGGGTCGGTGGAAACTGCGGCTCGAGCCCAGCCACCATCCGCAGGACGGTGCTTTTGCCACACCCCGAAGGCCCGAGGAAGGTCGAGATCTCCCCCTTGTCGGGAAGGTCGGGAATCGTGAACGAGACGTCGCGGATGGCCACCGCCTCGCGGGAAGTCCCCTCGTTGTAGATCTTCGTCACGCCGCGGAACTCGACGGCGGCGGGGCGGCCGTCACCGGGCGGATCGACCGGCGCTGGCCGCACGGAGCCCGGGGACTCGGGAGAATTGTCGGGGGCGGCGCCGGTCATGGCCGGAACTCCGTCCGCCGGCCGTGGAGCAGCCAGCCGCAGAAGCGGGGGATCAGCCCCGCCCCGCCGTAGCGGTAGGGGAAGAGGTCGGATTGCAGCCACCACAGTGCCCGGTCGATGGCCCAGGCCACCATCGGGATGATCACGAGGACGAGAAGGATCGGCTCCCGTTCGCCACGTCGCTGCGACATGTTGATCAGGTCACCGAGGCCGCCGGAGGCGCTCCCGAACTTCACTAACTCCGCGAGCATCACGTAGCCGAAGGCAAGCCCAAAGAGGAGCCTGAGGGAGTTGAAGATCGAGGGGGCGGCGAGGGGGCCGAGGACCTTCGTGATGATCTGCCAGCGCGAGGCGCCGAGCGTCAGCGCCGTGTCGACATACCGCTGCGGCACGTCGAGGACGGCGGCGGCTGTGTCGGAGAGAACGAAGGCGACACTCGCAATGAAGAGAAACATCACCTTTTGGAACTCGCCAATCCCGAAGAAGAAGAAGGTCAACGGGATCAGCGCTGCGACCGGGATGTTGCGGCCGAACACCATCAGCGGCGCCAGAAACGCCCGCAGCGCCGGGAGGCAGGCCGCGAGAATCCCCAGCGGCACTCCGACGATGCAGGAGAGGCCGAAGCCGAGGCAGACCCGCTTGAGGGTCACGAGCGTGTTGGTGACAAGCTTCCGCTCGCCGAAAACGCGGGGGATCGCCTGAAAGGTCTCCGCGACGCTCGGCAGCGTCGTCGGACTGACCATCCGCTTCTCTGCCTCGCCCGGAGGGCCGGCCGTGATCACAAACCACACCGCCAGCACCCCAGCGATGCAGGTAAACCCCCAGAAAAAGGCGGCCGTGTTCGAGAGCTCTCCGCGGAGCGGTGCGATCCGATGCCCCTCGGCGGCAGGTTCTTCACCGCGGGGCAACGGCGCTTCGGCCGCGGGCACCGCCTTCTCCGTCTGCTCGGTCATGGCGTCGGTCACTCCTTCTCGGCGGAGTAGACCTTGATCTCGACGCGACGGTTGAGCGAGTGGTTGTCGGGCTGATCGGGATCAACGGGCCGATCCCAGCCGACCCCGTCGACGGCGAAGCGCCCTTCGTCGAATTGGTACTTTTCCACGAGCAAATCCTTCACGGCGGTGGCCCGCCGGTAAGCGAGCTCCTTGACCACCTCGGCCGGGATTCGCCCCTTCATCGAGGAGTCGGTGTGCCCCTCGATCACGATCCGGGCAGCGCCGAACTGCTTGGCGAGCGTCGCCACCTCGTCGAGGACGAGATCGACGCTGGCGTCGTAGGGCTCCTCGATGTCCTTCCCGTCGACCTTGCGAACGATCCGCTTCTTCAGATCCCAGCTGTTGGGGAAGAAGTGGATGACAACGGTGTTGGTGAGGATCTCATCGTTCTCGGCCCGGATGTCGGCGAGCCGCTTCGGCGGCAGGGGCTTGGTGTATTCGTCGCGGGTGTCGGCATACTTCGGCTCGGCGCCGAGCTTCTGGATGACCGAGAAATCCATCACCTGATCGAAGGAGACAGGCGGATTGGTGATCGCCCCGACTCGGCGGTAGAGGTGATAAGCCTGCTTCCAAATCCGCTCGAAGTTGGCCGGGTTGTTGCGATTGATGAAGAACTGATAGTTCTCGGCCCAGTTCGTGGAGTGGGCGTCGCCGAGCATCCCGAGGGTGTCGGTGGCGGGGATGTTGTAGCCAGCTGCCATCAGCTCGGCGGCCTTCGCCTTCCCTTCCTCCGTCTTCAGCACTTCCATCGAATCGAAGATGCCGCGGACGATCGCCTCGACCTTGTCGGGGTGGTCTTGGGCGAAGTCGGCCCGGGCAAACCACACGTCCGCGATCAGCCGGTTGGCGGTCTGGGTCGTGATCAGCAGCCGGTTTCCCTTCGCCTTGGCGAGGTTGTAGATGTCGGGCGCCCACGACACCGCCCCGGCGATTTCTTTTTGCGAATTGAAGGCCGCTGCCGCCTGGAAGGCGTCGTCGGTGTAGACCATGTCGACATCCCCCGGCTGAAGGCCACCGGCGACGAGCATGTTGAGAGCAAAGAACTGGCTCGGGGAGTTCTGCGCGAGGACGAGCTTCTTGCCGGCGAGATCGCGGACGGTGCGGATCCCCTCGCGGACGACGATCCCGTCACCGCCATTGGAGAAGTCAACCTGCTGGTAGATGCGGGGCATCACCCGGGTATCCTTGGGGGCCCCGGTGCGGTCGGTGAGCCCCTCGAGGAACAGCGGCACCATGTCGAGCGTCGCCCAGCCGATGTGGACCTCACCGGCAGCGTAGGCGTCACGCATCGTGACGGGATTGTCGATGAGCACCAGCTCGATCTTGAACGGCTTCCCACCCGGCGCCTGCCACACCTTCCCCGCCTTGAAGCCCTCGTTGGCGTGGATGATCGGCGCCCAGCCCGCCCAGACATTGAGGGCGAAGCGGACGGTGTCGTTCTCGAGCGGCTTGTAGGCGCTGGTCCCCTTCACCGGCGGCAGCTTCTCGGCCGGCTTGAAGGCGTATTCCTTGACGGTCGTGGGCACGGCGTCATCGGCGGCCTCAGAAACCGGCCCTTCGCCCGCCGGTGGCGCCCCGCCGCCAGCCCCACCGCCGCCGTTGCCCCCGGCTCCATTTCCCCCCGGTCCGGCACCGCCAGCGGCGACCTGCGCTCCTCCGGCCCCGGGACGGAGCACGTTCCCGAACATCCCGGCACGCCAGGCTGCCAAGGCCACTAGGCTGAAGATCACCGCCCAGACCGCAAGCCAGAACGGAGCTTTGGGTTGACCACCTGCCATCGGAAACCTCGCCTGAGAAAAAGGGGGAAAATGAACGCAGAGGCCGATCAGCCGCGGAACTTCGTCTTCGGACGCGAGGCTTGGGCCATGTGGAGCGTGTTCATGAGATCGTAGGCAGTGACCTCGCAGAGGAGCGTCGTCACCTTCTCATGGGCCTCTGGCGACAGGAGCGGCTCCACTTCCTTCATCAGCGCCACCACGCGGGCCTCCTGGGCCTCGAGTTCGGTGACGTCGACGCGACCGTCGGCCACCACCTCGACGAAGGAGTCGAGCTTGCGGGCGTATTCCGCCAGCATGGGGGCCTCGGAGTGGGCATCGAACCAAGGGGTCTTCTTCGACATGGTGG
>CAMARC010000300.1 GCA_945860405.1 Candidatus Kuenenia stuttgartensis
AGGACAAACGCATCGACGACGCGCATCTGCGACGCCCATGACCGGGTCGCGTCGCCCGGCACGAAGGCGATCACCGCCACCCCCTTCATCTGCCGCGCCGTCGCCTCCTTCGCCATCGCGTCCAGGGCCTGCTCGGCTGCCCCGCTGAACACCGCCGCCGGATCAGCGGCCACCGGGGCCTGCGCCGAAACGCCCCGCCCTCCCGACAGCTCCACGAGGGCCAGGATCACCAGGGCTAGGGTCACCACCGGCAGCAGTACGCGGACACGACGCATGGAAAACTCCCTCTGGAAAAGTTCGGGGCCCGGGTGATGCCGCTCGCCAAAGCGGCCCCCCGCGGGAGCATCATCCCTGCGCCCCGAGCCCTGTGCCAATCCCCTGGCGACGCCTTCGAGCGACGCCCTCTAGCAACACCTTCTAGCAACGCCTTCTAGCAACGCCTTCTAGCAACGCCTTCTAGCAACGCCTTCTAGGGACGCTTTTGTGCGACGCATTGTCTGCTTTATTCCAGCCACGGCATCCGGGCTCAACCACGCCGCAGTTTCCACCGTGGCGCGTCGATCAGGGATGAGCCCGGGCACTTTGCCCCAGGCGCCCTCAGGCCAGGCGCCCTCAGGCCAGTCGCCGTGGCGGCCCAAGCGTTCCTCTCATCGCCATGTTTTCCCCCTCCCTACCCGCTGCTGCCGGCCGGCCTGCCCCGACGGGCACGAGGCCCCGCCCCCCGCTGTTTCGCGCCCTCGGGCAAGCCGAGCCACCGGAGGCGGTGGAGATCGGCGGAGCCACGTTTCGACTCCTCGAGATTCTCAAGCACGACTCCTGGGCAGCGACGGCGATCTACACGTCGGCTACCGGCAAGGCGCTGTGCAAGTTCAACCGCCGGCAGCCGATTCTCTCCATCCCGATGGCCTGGCTCGGCCGGCTCCTCGCCGCCCGGGAACGGCACTTCCACGCCCGGCTCGCCGGGGTCGTCGGCATTCCCGCTCACCTCGGCCCCGTCTCGGTCGATGGCGTTGAACTCTCCAATGCCTTCAGTCGAGAGTTCATCGAAGGGCATGTCCTCGACCGCCACCAGCGCGTTGACGACGACTTCTTCCCCCGCTTCGCCGCGCTCCTCGCCGACGTGCACCACCGCGACGTCGCTCATGTCGATCTCCACAAGCGGGAGAACGTCCTCGTCGATCTGTCGGGCCGCCCCTGGCTGATCGACTTCCAGATCTCGTTCTCGCTGCCACGCGGCGTTCCCCTGCTTGCCGCTCCGCTGCGGAGCCTGCTGCGGATTCTCCAGCAGTGCGACGACTACCACCTCCTCAAGCACCACCTCCATCACCGCCCCGACCAGGCTGGCCTCGAGGCCGACGAGATCGACCGCCGGCGACCATGGTGGATCCGGCTTCACAGGCGCTTCGCCGTGCCGTTCCGCACCCTCCGCCGCCAACTCCTCGTTGGCTTGCGCATCCGCGGCCGCAGCGGGCAGGTCTCCACCGAGGTCTTCCCCGAGGTGGCCCACCGGCGCCACGCCGCCTAGCCCTCACGATCAGTCGTGCCAATAGGTCGATTCGCGCGGGGCCCGGTAGGCGATCCCCATCTGCGGCGTCGCGTAGGGCGTCTCCCCGGCGGCGAGCGATTCGACGCCGCCGATCACCATCCCCGAGGTGAGGAGCGTCCGCTCAACCGGATAGGGCTCGCGATTTTCGAGGACACACGTCTCGATGTGGCGCGTGAGGGGATGGAAGAAGTCGGCCGTCGTCGCCCCGTACTGCGGCATCGGTAGCTGCATGAGGCAACTGACGATCTCGCCCGAGTCAGTTCGCAGGCCGGCGTAGGTGAAGTCGCGAAGCGGCCCCATGATCATCGTCGTCCGGAAGCCGTCGCGGTGATCGATGAGATACCCGGTCGAGTCGGCAAGGGTCTTCCGCGCCCAGTCGAACGTCACCGGCTCCGTCATCCAGCCCCCCTCGACCGGGAGATTGTGGCTGCGGTTGAGGGCCGCCACGATCAGCCGGCGCGTGACGTCGCGATCGGCCCCGGCGAGCGCCTCCCAGAGCTTCGCGCCGCGAAGGGCATGCACCGAGCGAATCCCCACCTCGCCGCCACGGCGCCGCTCCGACATGCACTGGGCTGTTTCCAGGCCGTGGAAGTCGTAGCTGTCGACACCGCCGTAGCACATGCAGACGCTCTCGAGGAGCGGCACGTCGAGCGGCATGTCGATCGCCGGCTGGCGAATCGTGATTGGCAGCGACGAGCCGGCCAGGAACGGAAAGCCGAGGCGACGGGCATCGGCGACCATCTCGGCACACTCGTTCCACTCCGTGGAGAGGTGCTTGTCGTTAAACACCGGTACCGACCGGCCCGAGTCTTCGAACACCTTCACGCATTCCTTGAACCACTCGTAGCGCGGATAGCGAGTCTGCCCCTTGTCGTTCTTCGGGTAGTCGCCATGCTCGGCGATGATCACGACGCCGTCGACGGCGAGCTTGTCGGTGCCGAGGGTGAGCGCTTCGCGGACAGTGGGGAAATCGCGGAGGCCGTAGCGGGCGATCCGCTGCCGGCCGAGGTCGGGCTTCTTCTCTTTCCCATCCCCCTCCGGGAACTGCGCGATGTGGACCGCAGCCACGTCGAGCCTCGGCTCCTGCCAGCGACCCTGCCAGGAGTAGCCGCTGCAGAGGCGGTCGAGGATGTGCTGCGTGTGGGAGTGTTCGAAGATCACCGTGCCGAGGACGGCGATCTTTTTTCTTCCACCCGCAGTGACGGCGTCCGCCGCCACGAGTGAGCGGGGGGCGGCAACGCCAGCCATGAGGCCGGCCGCCCCGGCTGCAAGGAGATCACGGCGGGAGATTCGCGACGGCAACAGCGGACCCATGCGGCACCTCGGGGAGAGGGGGGACAAAAAACGGGAACGAACCTCGGCTGTCAGGCGACAGGCTCCGCCGCGGCGGCCGATGCGTCGGCCCGATCCTCCGGCCAGAGCAGTGCCCAGGCAGCGAGGGCGACGAGCGTCACGGCGCCTGCGGCGGCGATGCCGACCGAATACGAATGCGTCTCGTCGGCGAGCCACCCGAAGAGTTTCTGGAAGCGGGCCGACACCACCCAGCCGAAGAAGCTCGCGATTCCGGTGACCAGGCCGATGTGGTGACGCGAGACATCCTGCGTGAAGGAGTAGTAGATGGGGAACAGGCCGAGAGTCCCGGCCCCGGCGACGAGGAACAGGGTCAGGAGCAGCGGCCCCGCGGAAATCCACGGCACCGCCGTCAGAGCCAGGCAGAGGACGCAGCAACAGGCCACGGTCGCCACGCGCGACCACTTCACCGTCCACCCCTTCCCGGCCAGCCGCCATGACAGCCAGCCGGCGGCGAGGCAGCCGACGTCGGCGACGGCGAACCAGGCAGCGTTGAACCAGAGCGTCGTCGTCTCGCCGTAGCCGTACTGCTTCTGGAGGATGAGAGGGATCCAGGCCCGGAGGATCTGCCACACGGTGTTGATGACCACCACCACGAGGAGCACGGCCGCCCAACGGCGGATGGTGTCGAGACCTGAGTCGACCGCTTCCCCGTTCCCATCCGCATCCCCTCGGCGGGCGACGTGGAAATCCTCGTTCCGCGTCGCGGCGAGCCAGCCGACGATCCAGATGACCCCCACCAGACCCACGACCTGGAAGCCGATCCGCCAACTCAACCCCTGCTGGACCATGATCCACCACATGAAGACTGGCGTCAGGATCGACCCCACCGATGTGCCGCTCTGAAGAACACCGTTGCCCATCGCCCTGCCGCGGGCCGTGAGGAGGAGCTGCGTCGTCTTGAGCGCGCAGGGCCAGTGGGCCGCCTCGAAGAATCCGAGGACGGTCCGCAGGCGCAGCAGTTCGTCGTAGTCACGGGCCCAGCCGGTGGCGAATCCGACGAGCGACCAGGCAAGGAGCGCCGCCGGATAGAGCCCGCGAACGTTGACCCTATCGGCGAGAAAACCGAAGAGGAGCGAACCGGCGGCGAAGGCGTATCCGAAGGAGGCCTCGATGCTGCCGTATTGCTCGTTCGTGATGGAGAACTCCTCCATGACGCGTTTTGAGACGCTCGTCAGCGTCTGGCGATCCATGTAGTTGATCGCTGAGGCCGCCAGCAGCAGGCCGGCGATCAGCGCCACCCGGCGGGGCAGTTGCCCCGCGCCTGTTCCGATGCCGAGCATGCGTCAGCCCTCCCAGGACCGGCCGTCCCAACGGAGCACTCGCTCGAGCCAGGCCTCCAGGTCGGCGGCGAACAGTGAAAACAGCAGCTCCCCCTTGGCAGAACTGGCACGCTGCGGCGAGCCGATGTGCCCGGGCACCGTCCGCTCCTTCGTGATCCAGCCCCGCGACCCCGGGAGGAAGGCATTGCCGAACGGGACCGTCTCGAGGCGCTCGTGCGGCTTGACGAGGTGCGGGCTTGCCCGCAGCACCATCGAGGTCTCCCATTCACA
>CAMARC010000301.1 GCA_945860405.1 Candidatus Kuenenia stuttgartensis
TCAGCGGCTGGCTTCGGCGCCCCGGGGACAACCGGCTGCCAGGTGAACTGGAGGATGAAGTCCTGCCGCCGCAGTGGCGTGCCGTCCGCGGCCCCTCCCATCCCTCCCGACCCCATCATCCCCGGCGGCATCATGCCCGGGCCCATCGAACCTGGCCCCATCGAACCTGGCCCCATCGAGCCGGGCGGACGCATGGTGGGGGAGCCACCGGAGCCCCCGGGGGGGAACCCTGTCGCGTTTCCCGTGGCTGGACCGGCTGCCGGTGTCTCGTTCGCCCCCTCGGCGCCCGGCAACACCAGCCCGGCCACGCGCTCGATCGAGATCGGCGGCGACGAGACGATGACGGGATAGCCGATGCCGAGGTCGGCCGGCGGCACGAGCTTTCCGGCCAGCGGACCGGCCGCAACCGGCACGTCTTCGAGCCTGCCGAGGAGACCGTCGGCGAGCGTCTCGCGCACAAACTGCATCTCGACGCGGGGCTTTTGCGATGCGTCGTTGTGATAGTGATGGCCGCTGATTTGCACGACCCACCCCGGCCCCTTCGGCCCGGCATCGCCAGCCGCGGTCCACTTCGCCACCGGCGCAGCCGCTTCGCCCCCCTCCGGCGCGGCGGCGGCGGCGGGATCGGCGGCAGGCGCCCCCTCCTCTTCCTCATCCACCTCATCGGCGGGGAAGGTCTCCAGCCACTGCGGCTTCACCTTCTCAAACCAGACGGCGAGATCGGGATACCACTGGCAGTCGAGGCCGTCGACATGGATCTCGTTGCGCTCGGACGGATTGGGAATCACCTTCCCCGGCTCGTCGTGAGGAAGCAGCGTTTCCACCGCCCGCAGCAGGTCGATCGACTGGAAACGGCGATCGGCCAGACGGACGAGATACTGCTGCTGGGCGACCGCCTCCTCCTGCTTCCTCTTTGTCTCCGCGAGCGACGAGATCGCTGCTGCCGAGCGGCTCTTCGCCGAATCAGCCTCGCGGAAGGCGTTGGCATAGAGCTCGGGGGAGTAGGTCGTCCAGGCAAAGAACGTTCCCAGGAAGCTCAGCGCCGACGCGCCGAGGAGGCCGACCATCGCCCCGACGGCCCAGGGCTTCTTCGACTCGATGAGCCGCTCGCGGACGATCTCCCCGGGAAGGAGATTCGTGTTGATCGACGCTTCCCGCACCCCCTGGAGGGCGAGGCCGTACGCCGTCCCGAACGCCAGCCGATTCTCCTTGAAAGTCGGCGCCGAGGTGACGTCGGCCCCCTCGAGGCAGCGGTAGGTGTCGAACCGCTGGACCTCGACGTTGAGCTGCTTGCCGACGAAGTCGGCGAGCCCCTTGAGCTTCGAGGCGTTGCCGAGGAGAAGGATCTTGCCGATCCGCGCCGACCGATCCGAGCCGGTGAAATAGTTGAGCGACCGCTGGAGCTCCGAGGCAAACTCGTTGAACACCGGCTTCATCGCATTGAACACGTCCTTGGCGTTGTCCGCCCGGGCCGCATTCCGCTTCAGCTGCTCCGCCTTGGCGAAGGTCAGCTTCATGCCCTGGACGAGGGCCTTGGTGAAGTTGTTGCCGCCGATCGGCATGCTCCGCTGCCAGATCCGTAGGCCGTTGGTAATGACCAGGTCGGTGGCATCGACGCCCATCGACACCAGCACCACCGACGGCGGCGGCTCGAGGGGATCGATCGTCGTCGGGTCGGGCATCTGATCGAAGACCAGCATGTTCAACAGCGCCATCGGCGAGAGCTGGAGGATGTCGACCTCGATACCGGCTTCGGTGAGCGGCACGAGGGCCTTGGCCACCTGCTCCTTCTTCATCGCGAACAGGCCGACCTCGGCGTCGAGGACGAAGCCTCCCTCCTCGAGCCCGCCGACGAGCCGCTGCCAGTCCCATTCCACCTGTTCGAGCGGGAAGGGGATCTGCTGCCGGGCCTCGTACCGGACGATGTCGGGAATCTTCTTGGCCTCGATCGGCGGCAGCTTGATGAACTTCGAAAGGCCCGATTGCCCCGGGACCGAGACCGCGACGCGGTCACCCTGGAGCTTGTTGCGGCCGACGAACTCCTGGAGCGCGGCGCGGACAAGCTCCACCGGATCGGCTTCCGGCTGGGAGAGGATCATCGGGTATTCGACGTAGTCGAACGCCTCGGCGGTGATCTTGCCCGGCTCGGCCGAATCCCGGCAACGAACGGCCTTGAGGGCACACTTGCCGATGTCGATGCCCCAGACGTACGGACTGCGGGCCATGGCCTGTTCCAAACGAGAGAAGGGGGAGAAGAGGGGCGGACTCGCGGCAAGCGCTCCACCAGCCTCACTTTACGAACGATCTCGGCGGGGTGTCAAACCGGTCACGATTGGTTCGGGGCTGAGCATGACGGCGGGGTGATTCCTTGGTCACCACCCCTGAAAAAGCTGGCCATCGGCAGTACACTTTCCCCATGACACCGCGCAGGACCATCGTTTTCTTTCCCTGCCACTCGCTCGATGATTTTCCCACGTGGCTGGGAGACTCCGAGGCCGACGAACTGCTGGCGGCATGGACCGCGGCGTGGCATCCCCGCTTGATCGCCACAGCCGGGCGGATGCCCGCCTGGGCGAGCGTTGAGGTGCCCCCTGGGAATGACGCGGAAGTACTGGGGATCGTTACAGCTTCTTGCGACGACCGTCTCATCGGCCGGCTCGACCCCGCGTCCACCCCCGGAAGCCGCTGGGTGCGGCGGGCTGGCGACCGGCCGGAAACGGTCCGACAGGCGCTCTCGGCGCTCGGTCTGCCTGTCGATTCCGAGTCTTCCAGCCCCCCTTCACCTCCTCTGGCGCCGTCGGCCACGGTGGAAGCAGCCCCGGCTGACCCAACCAAGCTGCGGCCGCCCCGGGAAGCCGGAGTGGACGACTTCTACGCCTTTGGTTTGGCCTGGCTCCTCTCCGAACTGCTCGCCCGGCGGATGCGATCGACCACCGGGCTCGGCTCCACGGCGGCGTTCACCGGCGGGCCGAGCGATGAGCCGGCGACCGGCTTCGAGGAGCGCCTCGTCGCCGGCGCCCGGGCCTGGGAGTCGGGGGATGCGACGGCGGCGGCCGAGGCGCTAGCCGAATGTTACGGGCACCTCGAGGCGGCCCGAGCCCGTTATTACCCCGTCGACGTCTGGCTGACCGATCTCGTCCTCCTTGCCGACACAACCCTCGGCCCCCGGTTGGCCGCCGAACTCGACGCCCCGGTGCCACTGTGCCTCGTCGCCACCGGCCGGCTCATCGAGAACCTTGCCCGCACTGATCCGGCGCTGACCGCCCGGCTGCGGCAGGCCTGCGACGCAGGGCGGGTCACCCCGGCTGGCGGCCGCTATGACGAAGCGCCGCTCGACGGCCTGTTCCCCGAGACGATCCGCGAGTCGTTCCTCCAGGGACACAGGGCCTGGAAGCTGGCGGTGGGGCGAGTTCCGACGACCTTCGCTCAGTTTGGCGGCGGCTGGTCGGCGATCCTCCCCCAGATCCTCACCCACTTCGACTATGCCGGCGTGATCTGGAACCTCTTCGACGGCACGCCGCTGCCCGATCCGGGGCTCGGACGGATCCGCTGGGAAGGGACCGGGAGCGGGTGCCTGGAAGGAATCGCCCGGCCCCCTCTCGATGCCCGCCGGGCGTCGACGGTCCTCAACCTCGCCGACCGCATCGGCGACGCCCTCGACAACGAACACACCGCGATCATTCAATTCGCCCACTACGCCGGGATGGCGAGCCCGTGGTTCGATGACCTCCGCCGGATCGGCGCCTGGACGACCGCCCTGGGGACGTTTGTCACCCCCGACGAACACTTCCGCCGCACCCCGGGCTCCGGCAAGCTCGTCTCCTGGGAACCCGACAGCTATCCAGTCTCCCGGCCACCGGCCGATCCCGCGGCGGTCACAGACTCTACCGCCGCCGACCCGATCGCCCCGCGCGTCGCCGCTGTCCGCAGCGAAGCCCAGCGGCCCGTCGCCGGGCGGAAGGTGCTGGCCGGATTGCCGGTGACCGCGTCAGCGGCTCCCGGCCCCGGCGGCAAGCGGGTGATCCGTACGGCTGGGGCGGCGGGCGCTGCAGACGTCGCCCCTGCGGCCTCCGCAGTGCCCGCCGCCGCGGCGAAGAAGAAGCCCTCCGGCGGACTGCTCGGCGGCCTGGCCCGCGGCTTGTTCGGCAGCGGCAGCGAAGACCGCCTCGTCCTCGAGCACGACCAGCTTCGCGTCCGCGTCCACCCGCAGACCGGCGGGCTGCTGTCGGTGCGACGCCCGGAGGATCGTGGCAATCGCCTCTCGCAACATCTCGCCATGCGCACCACCCGCCCCGCGCCGGCGGTCGGTTCGCCGTGGGAAGACCCGCAGGAACGGGCCGAGTATGGAAAAGCGACTGCGGAGAGCGTGACGCGGACGGGGGAACGGACGATTCTGAGCCGCGGCCACTGCAGCGATAGCAAGGGGCG
>CAMARC010000302.1 GCA_945860405.1 Candidatus Kuenenia stuttgartensis
CTCACGCTCGGCCGCGACCGGGCGGCGGCGGGGGAGAGGGTGACCTTCTGCTGGGGGGCCTCACGTGGCGCGGCCTTCGGCGACATCGATGACTTCCGGCGGGCCGGCCTCGATGTGCACCTTGCCACCCTCGACGGCTCGACCGGCAAACGCGGGACGGTGATCGACCTTCTCGACAGCCTCTATCCGGCCTCGGCCGGGGGGGAGACCGACGCCCCCCGCCATGTCGCGTGCTGCGGCCCGGACGGAATGATGGCCGCCGTCAGCCAGTGGTCGGAGGGACGGGGGCTGGGGTGCCACGTCTCTCTCGAGGCGCCGATGGCCTGTGGGATCGGCATCTGCTTCACGTGCGTCGCTCGTGTCAAAGACGACGAGGGGGGCTGGGACTACAAGCGGACCTGCATCGAGGGCCCGGTGTTCGCCGCCACGAGCATCGATTGGTCGTGACCAGCGAAGGCTGACTGCAGGCCAGCGAAGGCTGATAAAGCCAGCGGAGGCTGATCCAGCCAGCGGAGGCTGATCCAGCCAGCGGGCACGCCCCCGCGGGCGTCAGCCGGGATCCAGGCCGATGCCCGAGTCGGTCCCGGCGTGTCCTTGACTAACCGCCTCGGCCGCTCGATCAGGCGGTGGCCTTCGAGGCGGCAAGAATGCGGGCCGAGAGGCGCGACTTGATCCGAGCGGCCCGGTTGGGGTGAACAACGCGTGCCGACGCGGCCTGATCGACCTTCTTGGCGACGGTGCGGAGCTGCTCGTTGGCGCCCTTCACATCCCCACCGCGGATCGACTCGAGAAGCTTGCGGATCTGCGTCTTGATCACCGACTTCGTGGCCCGATTCCGCTCACGATCGCGGAGGTTTTGACGAAGACGCTTCTTGGCATTGGCTGAATGGGGCATGGTTCCGTCGACAGGGCTTTGGTGGGCGCCAGGGGCGCTGGGATGGTCGGAAAGGGAGCTCGGAGCCCCGCATCAGCCCCCTTTATCCTTGACGGAGCCGAGTTTGTCCAGACGTTGGGCGACGTCCCGGTAACCGAAATCGAGGCCGGCGAGCATCGAGAGGTATTTTTTGGCCCCGTCGAGGTCCTCCAGGCCGCTGGCGAGCACCCCGGCCCGGTAGAGCGCCCGCTTGCGAAGCTCGATTTCCCGGTCGGTGAGCGATTCGACCGCGGTGACGTAGTTCTGCATGGCGAGTTGGTACTGCTTGATCTTCTGGAAGCATTCCCCGAGTTCCAGCGCCACCGCCCCCTTGCGGCGGGAGTCGCCGAGCACCTCCTGAAACTGCTTGATCGCCTCGGCGAAGCTCCCCGCGAGCTTGAGCCGCATCGCCAACTCGTATTTCCAGGTCGGATTCTCCGGATATCGGGAGACCCGGGCGGCATAGATCTCCACCTCCTGCTTGAGGAGGGCGGCCCGGAGCCGTTCGAGCGTGGCCCGGTGCTCGGGGGTGTCGTCCGATTCGAGGCGCCGCTCGGCGGCGAGTACCCTCTGCTTCCCCCAGCGCAACTGCCGGTCCTCGATGTGCTCGCGGACCTTGAGCTCCCCCCCCGACGCCGACAACGCTTGCGTGAGAACGGCCTGCGCCTCCTCGATGGTCTTCTCCTTCTCGATCAGATCGGCGAGCTCGAGGTAGGGCTCGATTTCGGTGGGATTGTCGCGGATCGAACGCTTGAGTTCGGCAATCCGGCCCTTCTCGCCCCCTTCCGCGGGCGCCGCCGCGCTCGGGGCGGGGGCTGGAGCCTTGCCCGCTCCCGACTTCGCGGCGCCTGAGGGAGCGGGGCGACCCGTCATTCCCTGGCCGGCAGCGATCGTCTTCTCCACCTGGAGTCGGGCGATCTCCTTTTCGGCCTCCTCCGCGAACGACTTGACGTTGCCGATCCGCACCCAGCAGGCGATCGCCTGATCGTATTCACCGATCTCAGCGGCAAACTTGGAGCAGTGCCGGTTCACTTCGGGATCGGCAGGCGCTGCGTCGAGGGCACTCTTGAGATAGACCTGCCTCGTCGCGGGGAAAGAAAGCTGATTGCAAGCCTCCGCCATCGCCAACAAGGCGCCGGTGTCGTAGGGATTGGCCTTGAGGATGTCGACACCCTGCTTGATGACATCCCGATGCTGGCCGGCATTCACCTTCTTCCACAGCCCGCCCCCCTTCGATCCGCCGAACAACGACGCCAAGCCGCCGGTCTTCTTGGGGGGATGCTTCTTGCGGAGGATGCCGAGGAACGCCTGGAGGTAGACAGCGTTGCCCGGATCACCGACGACGCACGCGGTGTACATCTCGATCGCGTAGTCGGCATTGGCCGTGAGATTTTTGGTGCCGGCCTGGAAGGTCTGGGCGAGCCTCGATCGCTCTGCTGGCGACAGGAGCGCCGCGGAGAGAGCGGCTGTCGGGTCGCCGGCCTGCCCGGAAGAAGGGTCATTCGCCATGGTGAGTCGCGTCGGACTGTTGAGGGGTGGAAAGGGAGGATCTAATTTGATCGAAGCCAGGTCTGATCGAAGCCTGGCTGAATGCGGGTAGGCCGGCTGTGGAGCCAATTCCCCGACGAACCGGATGCTGCGACGGACACCCCGGAAAATCTCGGCGTTTCCTCCGGTCGACAACGTGGAAAAAGGTCAGGGATGACTTTTTCCACGGACAGCTAGAGTGTAGCCCTCCCGTCGGAGCCCCTCAAAGGGCCCAAGCGTGCCAGCCCGATCGCGGCCCGATGTTCGTCCCGAAGCAAGTCATGGCTACCTCCCACCGCACGCCGGCCACCGTCAATGCGCTCCCCGACGACGGCCGCGTGTCGTTTGTCGGGGCGGGGCCTGGCCACCCCGAGCTGATCACGCTCCGTGGCCTCGAGCGCCTCCGCTCGGCCGAAATAATCGTCCACGACGCGCTGGTCCCCACCTCGATCCTCGATCTGGCCAGTTCGCGGGCGATCCGGATCCCGGTGCCCCGTGACGCCACCACCGGCGATCCCGGAGAGGCCACCGGCAGGCTCCTGGTCGAGCTCGCCTTGGCAGGACGGCGCGTGGTGCGGCTCAAGGGGGGGGATCCCGGTGTCTTCGGCCGGCTCACCGAGGAGACCGCCCCGCTCCGGGCTGCCGGCATTCCTGTGGAGATCGTCCCCGGAGTGACCGCGGTGCTGGCGGCCGCGGCCGCCGCGGATGTGCCGCTCACGAGCCGGTCCGCAGCATCGAATCTCACGATCGTCACGGGGCATGAGGCCGACGACAAAGTCAGCCCAGTCGATCTCGAGGCGCTCGCGGCGCTCCCCGGAACGCTCGCGGTCTACATGGGGGTCGCGCGGGCGGGACGATGGGCCGCCGCTCTTGTCGCCGCCGGGCGCTCCAGCGCCACCCCGGTGACGATCGTCAGCCGCTGTTCCTGGCCCGATCAACAGATCGCCACGGCCACGCTGGGCACGCTCGCGCAGGCCTTTGCCGAGCATCAGTGGCCCTCGCCGGCAGTCGTCATCGTCGGCGACGTCACCGCTCCCCGGCCGTCCGCCGACACCCGCGCGCTTGCTGGCCAGCGGATCCTCCTCACCCGCCCGGCCGGTCAGGCCGATGAGCTGGCGGCAGCCGTCGCCACGCTCGGCGGCGAGGCTGTCCATCTTCCCGTCGTGCGGATCGCCCCTCCCGGGGATTGGGCGGCGCTCGACGACGCGATCGGGGGGGCCGCGACGTTCGACTGGATCGTGTTTGCGAGTGTCAACGGTGTCCGATCGTTCGCGGCCCGGTTGCGGGCCGCAGGGCGGGATGCCCGCCTCCTCGGCACAGCCAGGCTGGCGGCGATCGGGGCCGCCACCGCAGCGGCACTCGGAGAAGCCGGCTTGGCCTGCGATCTCGTCCCGGCGACGGCCAGCTCTGAAGGGATGGTCGCCGCACTTCTGCCCACGCTCCGGGCCGGCCGGGTGCTCCTCATCCGGGCCGACCGCGGCCGCGACGTCATGCGCCGCGAGCTCGAACAGGCCGGGCATGAGGTGGTCGAGGTGGCGGCCTATGCGACCCGTCCGGTGGCGACGCTCGACGGCGACGACGAGGCACGGCTCGACGCTGCGCCGATCGATTGGGTGACGATCACCAGCGGCGCCATTGCCGAAGGGGCGGTGCGGCTGTTCGGGGAACGGATGCGGAGATGGCGGATCGCCTCGCTCAGCCCGGTCACGTCAGGGGTCCTGACGGCGCTCGGATTCCCCCCCGACTGCGAGGCGCTGGATTCGAGCGCCGCTGGCCTGGTCGAGGCGATCCTCCGCTGGCAGGAAGCCCGCCGGACAGACCACGCCTCTCCCGCAGAGCTTGCCTGATCGGCACGTCCCCCGGCCGCGGTTGGTGACGGTGGCGCCGCGTCGCTGGCTCCGGCTGGAGGGAAGAGGAACCC
>CAMARC010000303.1 GCA_945860405.1 Candidatus Kuenenia stuttgartensis
GGTGCGGGGCGTGGGTGGCGCCCGGCGCGTAGTAGAGGAAGAAGGGCTTCTCTGGGGCGACGGCCTTCTGGGTGCGGATCCACTTCACCGCCCGGTCGGCGAGATCGTCGTCGAAGTGATAGTCGGGATTGTCGAGATAGGGCTCGACCGGCTTCGTCCCCTCGATCGCCGCCGGCCGCCATTGGTGGGTGTCGCCGCCGATGAAGCCGAAGAAGTGCTCGAAGCCGAGTCCGGTCGGCCAGAGATCGAACGGCCCGGCCTGGCTCGTCTGCCAATCGGGAACGTTGTGATTCTTTCCAAACCAGGCGGTGCTCCAGGCATTGAGCTTGAGAACCTCGGCGACGGTCGCCGTGTCCTTTTGCATGACGGAGTCGTAGCCGGGGAATCCGGTGGCTGCCTCGGTGATCGCCGCAGAGTGGACGGCGTGATGGTTGCGGCCGGTGATCAGGGCGGCGCGGGTGGGGCTGCACAGGGCCGTCGTGTGAAACTGCGTGTAGCGGAGGCCGCGCTTGGCAAGCGCCTCGAGGACCGGCGTCCGGCAGGGGCCGCCGAAGGCGCTCGAGGCCCCGAAGCCGACGTCATCGAGAAGGATGAGGAGGACGTTCGGCGCGCCTTTGGGTGCCTGAACGGGCTGAGGGAAGTCGGGGGTGGAGTCTTTGGCACGGAGGTTGATCGTGCCGCGGAACGCCGGGGCCGTGGGGGGCAAAACCTTGGGAGTGGATCCCCTTGGCTCGGCGGCGGTAAGCCCGGCGGAAAGGCCGCCGACGAAACCCACGAACAGAAGCGAACAGCGGACCAGCAGGGAAAGGGCACGGATCGGCATCGACGACTCCTTCGAGGGATCTCCAGGGTCTGCAAACGATGGCAGATTCAGCGTCAGCCGGGAAGGAGCGGGGAAAACGGACAAAAGGCTGTCTACACAATGGTCGTTTCGACGGGTATCTTTGAGGGGGCTTGCCCGATCACTGCGCCCCGGCCGCCATGCGGCTTTTTTTTCCCCGGATGAACGCCCCCATGACCCCGGCTGACTGGACGGTGCTCTCGCTCCACCTCGCGGCGATGCTCCTGACGGCGCTCGTCCTCGGGCAGGTGGCGCGGAAGCTCGGCATCCCGGCCGTCGTCGGCGAGATCGCCGGCGGGCTCGTGCTCGGGCCAACGATCCTTGGCCGGCTCTCCCCCGAGACGTTTGCCTGGCTCTTTCCGCCGACGGGGCCGGTGACGAGCGCCCGCGATGCGATCGCGCGCGTGGGGATGCTGTTCTTCATCGTCACGATCGGCCTCGACATCTCCGTCAGCGAGTTTCGCCGCCTCGGCCGCAAGGCGCTCTCGGTGGGATCGGTGGGAACGTTCGTCCCGCTCATCCTCGGCTTCCTGATGTGCTACGTCTTCCCGACGGTGATCGGCGTCACCGACAAAGACCGCTTCTCGACGGCGCTGTTCATGGGCTCGCTCCTCTCGCTCTCCGCCAATCCCGTCATCGCGCGAATCCTCCTCGACATGGGGCTGTTCAAGAGCGACATCGGGCGGACGATCATGTCGGCGACGCTCGTCGACGATCTCGTCGGCTGGGGGCTGTTTGCCGTGATCCTCGCCGAGTTCGGCCCGCAGGCCACCGCCAAGGGGCAGGGGGCCGTCGTCCTCGGGATGGTGTTCCTCTTCATCGGCGGCACGATCCTCCTCGGCAAGCTCCTTCTCCCCCGGATCATGGAGTGGATCTACGAGACCCTGCCGCGCCCGAGCGCCTTCATCACGGCGGTGATCCTCCTGGCCCTCCTCGGGGCGGCGGGCTCGGAGTACCTCGGGCTCCATTCGTTCCTTGGGGCCTTCATCGTCGGCATCGCCCTCGCCGACGTCGCCGAGCGCCATCCCGAGCCGTTCGCCACGATCGCGGAGTTTGCCTATGCCGTGTTCACGCCGATCTTCTTCGTCTCAATGGCGATCAAGGCCGACTTCATCAAGGGCTTCGATCCCTGGCTTGTCGCTCTGATCACGGTGGTGGCCTTCCTCGGGAAGATCTCCGGCGTGTTCGTGGGCGGGAAGATGGCCGGGATGGACAACCGGCAATCGCTCGCCGTCGGCTGCGGCCTCAATGCCCGCGGAATCCTCGGGATCGTGATGGCGCAAGCCGCTTTCGAGCGCGAGCTGATCGATCTGCGGCTCTACGTCGCCTGCGTGCTGATGTGCGTGTTCACGACGATGGCGGCAGGGCCGGGCCTCGCGCTGATCCTCGGCCGCCGCGGCGTGCCGGCCGCCGAGGGCTGAGCAAGAACGTCATTGGCTGGTCAGGCCGTCACGGCGCCGTGGGGCTTCCCAGCTGCCGGAGGAGAAACTCCGCCCGGCGTCTCGAAGCGTAGGGGGTTTCTGCGGCGCCGTGGCCGGTTCCCGGCATGACGAGCAGTTCGAAATCCTTGCCGGCCTTCACGAGCGCGTGAGCCACCTGCATCGTCGAGGCGGGATCAACGTTCTGGTCGAGCTCGCCGACGACAAGCAAGAGCTTCCCCTTCATGCGGTGGGCCTGGACGGAGTTCGAGGCCTCGTCCCATGAGGCGTCGAGCGGCCAGCCCATCCACTGCTCGTTCCACCAGATCTTGTCCATCCGGTTGTCGTGGCAGCCACAGTCGGCGACGGCTGCCGTATAGAAGTCATGGTGGGCGATGAGGGCCCGCAGCGCGTTTTGCCCGCCGGCGCTGCCGCCGTAGATGCCGACTCGCGACAGATCCATCCAGGACCGCGTCGCCGCCGCCGCGCGGATCCAGGCGATCCGGTCGGGGAAGCCGGCGTCGCCGAGATTCTTGTGGCAGACGTCGTGAAACGCCTTGCTCCGATTGGATGTCCCCATGCCGTCGGCTTGGACGACGACAAACCCCAGCTCCGCGAGCTGCGACATCGAGCCGAAGGATGGCCGCCATGCTACCGGCACGTGGCTGTCTTGGGGACCGGCGTAGACGTTTTCGATCACGGGATAGCGGCGGGCCGGATCGAAATGAGAGGGGCGGAGGATGATGCCGTGGATGTCGGTGACGCCGTCGCGCCCTTTGGCCACAAACCGCTCCGCCTGCGGCCAGCCCGCGGCCAAGAGGCCCGAATCGTCGGCGACCTCGAGGTCGCAGAGCTTCGCCCCGTCGGCAGCCCGACGCAGCTCGTGCCGCGGCGGCAGATCGACGCGCGACCAGCGGTCGATATAGGTTTTGCCATCGGGGGCCCAGGTGAGCTCGTGCGTGCCATCCCCCTCGGTGAGCATCGTGAACCCGCTGCCGTCGAAGTTCACCCGGGCGTAGTGGACGTGGTACGGGCTTTGGGCGGGATCGCGGCCCGAGAGACGGAGAACGAGGGAGCGGCTCTCCTCGTCGACCTCCACCACGCTCCGCACCGGCCACTCCCCTGCCGTGATCGGGGTCGTGGCGCCGGTGGCGATGTCGACTGAATAAAGATGATGCCAGCCGCTCCGTTCGCTGCTCCAAAGGAGCTTTCCCTCGGCAGGGAGAGAGCGGAGCCAGGCCCGGTTGACCCAGTCGATAAATGTTTGACTCTGCTCGTCGATGACGGCCGAGACGCGTCCGGTGGGGACTTCGATCTTGAGGATCCGCATCACACGATGGCCGCGCTCGTTGTAACGGAAGAGAAACGACGAACTATCGGGGAGCCAGAGGAAGTCGGAGATTTCCCAAGGGGTGGCAAACAGCGATTCGTCGAGCGGCACTTCGGTGAGAGCATCGAGATCGAACAGATGCGGGAAGCGCTCGTCGATCCGGTCTCCCGGCTTGTCGTAGCGAAACTCGATCACCCGCGGCTGCGGCTGGTCTTTCGGCGTCGACTCGACGATCGTCACCGTGCGGTGCTCCCCTTCGCGCTGCTTGATCGCGATCATCCACCGGCCATCGGGAGAGACGAAGCGGTCATCGGTGAAATGGAAAACATCAGTCGCTCCGCTCGTGAGTTGCTTTTCAGTGCCGTCGGCACGCTTCGCCACAAGATCGCCGTCGCGGAGGATCACCTCGGCGCGCGGGGGGCCGGCGGCGGGCTCCGGGGCCCGGGGCCGGCGACGCTCGCCCGATCCACGGCTACCGGGCGGCACGACGTCGGGCTCGAGGGAGTCGATCCGGAACGTCGATCCGCCCAGATCGGCTGCCGCGGCTGTGAGGAGCGTGCCGTCGCCGCGCTCGAAGCCCCACAGATGGCCGGCGAAGGTGTGCTGATCGCGGGAGGCTCCGGGGGCGAGCTCGCCGTAGGACCGACGCTCGCCGCCACCGTCGATCCACACCGTCTTCAGCGCCTCGCTCGTTGCATTCTCGAGGCGGATCGATGTCTCAGGGCCATTGCCGCTGCGCAAGGGGCGGTCGAGCCGCA
>CAMARC010000304.1 GCA_945860405.1 Candidatus Kuenenia stuttgartensis
TCCTCTCGGCGGTCGGCCGCAAGGCGGCGCTCGCACTCCACCACGCTGGATTTGAGGAGGCGAAAGCGACCGCGTCGGTCGAGGGGAGCGCGACGGGGGAGCGGATCGTCATCGACGTCGCCGCGGGGCCGAGGGTGATGGCCGCCGGCGTGGAGATCACGGGGCTTCCCGACGATCTCGCCGGGGGATTGCAGCGTTGGATCCAGGGGCAGCGGCCACCGGCAGGGGCGCTGGCCGAGACGGTCGAAGGGGCGAACGGTTGGGGGGGCACGCGCTGGCTCGACGAGGACGGACGGCCGGTGACGATGGAAGAGCCGCTGTGGACGCGCGGCCAACCGGCGGCGTTCGATTCTCCCCATCTCAAGCAGATCCGCGCGGCCATCGGTCGGTTTCTCCGCGACCAGGGGCGCTTCAGCGCCGCGGTGCTCGTGGAGGATCGCAAGCCGACCGGCCTCCTCGCCGGGCTCTCGAATCTCGCCGCGGCTGCACGCCTGCATGGCGCTGCGGCCGGTACCGCCACCGTCGACGTCACCGTGAAGCCGGGGCCGGCCGGCGCCGTCCTCGCGATCACCGTCGCAAACCTTCCTCCGGCGGCAGTGCTCGAGGATGTCCGCTTGCCGGCCGGCACGAGGACGACCCGTGAGAATCTCCTCACGGCCCTGGAAATCACCCCTGGAGCCCCGGTCACGGAGCACGACAGACTGGCATGGAAGCAACGGCTGCGGATGTCGGGGCGCTACCTCCGCTCTGACGTGACCCTCGAGCCGGCGGCCGATGGCGGGCATGGCGTCACTGCCGTCTTCGATCTCGAGGACTACACCGCGGTCGGAGCCCTGGGGACTCCCCTCACGCCCGAAGAGGGGGTAATGCTCCGCTTCCGCGAGTGGCTCGTCGCCACGCTCTCCGGCGGCGAGGATCTCGTCGCCGCTTGGGAACGGGCGCCGAATCCAGGCGAGACGATCACGGTGGGGCAGCCGACCGGCGAGTTCATCCTTTCCTCCAACGACGGGATGCTCGTCTCGTGGATGCCCGAGAGTGACGATGCCTGTGGCGTGGCGGTCACGGCCGACGGGATCGGCTGCTTCCTCTCCGGCCAGGCCGGCCGGTTCGAAGTTCCCCTCCCTTCGCAGGGGTGCCTCACCGCGCAGGTCGCGCTGGCGCTTGCTGCCAACGACGAGAAGGGGGAGAAGGAGGCGCCGGGCTATCAACGCAGACTCACGCTGGGACTCGGCTATGCGTCCCGATCCAAGCCGACTGCCGCGCCATTTGCGATCACGGCCCGCATCGAGCCAGCCGCCTGCCTTGCCCTCGTCCACGAAGGGGAGGCGAAGACGAGCTGGGAGGGGGAGACGCTCGTCGTCGAAGCGACCGACCTCGTGGCCCGCTTCGACGGCCCGACCGGCCGGCTGCTCATCGTCGAGACCTCCACCGGCCAGCGATTCACGATCCGCGCCGCCGCCGGCGATCTGGCCGCGACCCTCGCCGCGCTTCGCACCTCCGCCGGGGAGGACCGGGCCCAAAGCGAAGCCCTGATCACCTCGGGCATCGATTTCTTCACCGCCGACAGCACGGCGGCTGCCGTCGACCGGACGATAGCCGCAAGCGGCCTGACCCCGGGCCGCCGCTCCCCGCGGGAGCGGTTCGAGCACGTTGCCGGCTGGCTCCACGAGGCGGGGCTGTCGGACCGCGCCACCGCGGCCGAGGCGGTGATCGCCAAGGTGGTGGCGGCCGAAACGAGCTATCCCGATCGGTTTCTGAAGCTCGTCGACATCGCGCGGCGGATCGGCGCCGCCGGGGGCTTCACCCAGGCCGACACGCTCCTTGCCAGCGCGATCGCGGCCGATGACGGGGAAAGCCCGCTCGAGATTCCGCGCGAGAAGGGGAGCGCGGGAGACCCGCTGATGGAGGCGGGAAAGCTCGCCGCGACGACCGTCTGGCGCGCGGTCGAAGCGACCTGCGGGCGCGATTGCTGGCTGGCGAGCCTGACACGGCTCTCGGCCCTCGCCGCCGCCCGCGACCCGGCCACCCTCGAAGAGCTCGCCACGTTCATGCAATCGGAACAGGCCGGGCCGATCGCCTACCTCACGGCTGCCGCCGGCGTGCCGATTCCGGTGATGGCCACGTCGTTTGCCCGCCGCGGCGAGGAGACGTTTTCCACGGCGGCCTTCCATGCCGACTGCGCCGCGCCCCTGACTCTCCTCGGACACGCGGGGCTCGACCGCAGCCTTGCCGTCATCCTCCGCACCCTCACCGACGACGACGCCCGACTCCTCGGCGAGATGACGATCGGCGACCCGGGCTTCCTCCTGCCACTCGTCCAAGACCAGCGGGCGCAAGCCTCGGAAGCCGCAGCGACCGCAGCCCTGCCCACGAGCCTCGATCGCTGGTGGGAAGCGACCCTCGGCAAGGTGGTGGCGACGGCCCTCCACGACAAGGTGTCGCCGCGGACCGCCGCAGCCCCTGGCGATGAAGCAGCGCCGTTGCGCTGACGCTCCCGTCGAAATCTTCCGGAAGTCTCCCGATGCTCACGCGTCGTCGCTGCCTCACCGCCGCTGCCGCCGCGCTCTTCGGTGGCTCCATCGGGCGCGATCCCAGGGCCCAGCCCGCTGACAGCGATCTGCCCTTCCTCGCCGACGTCCAAACACCGCCGGCCGGCCCGACCGACGACTGGCCTCCGTCGCTCCTCGTCGGCGCCGCAGGCAGTCCGATCGCCACGTGGCAGGCATGGCTTGCCGAGCGGGAGCGGATCCGCGCCGCGTGGCTCGAGTTCCTCTCTCCCTGGGAAGTCGCGGAGCCCGGCAACGAGCATCGTCTCCTCGCCGAGGAGCAGGCGGCGGGGTGTCGGCGGCGCTTGATCCGCTACGCCACCGAGCCGGACGAGGAGGTCGACGCCTGGCTGCTCCTTCCTGCCGACGAGGCCGGGCGGCCAAAGCGCGGCTGGCCCGGCGCCGTCGTCTTCCATTCCACGACCGACCAAACGATCGACGAGCCGGCCGGCACCGCTCCCTCCGACGCGGTCGCGATCGGCACCTGGCTTTGCCAGCGCGGATTTGTCGTCCTCTGCCCGCGCTGCCACTTGTGGAACACGACCCCGGCGCACCGCCTCGATCTTCCAGGCGCTGTGGCTCGGCTCGCACAGCGACATCCCGGCGCCCGCGGGATGCGGAAACTCCTTCACGACGGGATCCGCGCAGTCGACATCCTCCTCACGATCGACCATGTCGACCCTGCCGCGATCGTCACCGCCGGCCATTCGCTCGGCGCCAAGGAGGCGCTCTATCTCGCCGCCTTCGACGACCGGATCAGCAGTGCGGTGTTCAGCGAGGGGGGAATCGGCCTGGGGTTCTCCAACTGGCACGATCCCTGGTATCTCGGCGACGCGATCCGCGATCCGGCCTTCCGGCTCGACCACGCCCAGCTCCTCGCCCTCACCCTCCCGCGCGGGCTCCTGATCCTCGGAGGGGAGGCGGGGCCGGGGGCGGCCGATGGCGACCGCTCCTGGGGGCATGTCGCCCGGGCTCTGGAGGTCGGCCGGATGGAGCGTGATCGGCCCCGGCTAGGGCTCCTCAATCACCGCGGCGGGCATGCGATCCCCCCGCCGGCCCGGGAGCGATTGCTCGACTGGCTGGCAGGTTGTGCCGGTGGCGCCGGGGGGTGAGGGGCGGCCGAGCCCTGCCGCCGGGCCGCGGGGAACAGCTTGCTTGACGGCACCCGATTCAGGATCCACACTCACAGTGTTCTGCGCGGGCGATTAGCTCAGTTGGTTAGAGCACTAGCTCGACAAGCTAGGGGTCATAGGTTCGAGTCCTATATCGCCCATTTTTTACGCCTGAAAAGCCATCCATGGCCTTTTCAGGCTGGGTGACCCGAGCGTCGTGCTCGGCGTCACGCGGAAAAAGCCATCCATGGCCTTTTTCCGCTGGGTGGACCGAGCGTTCAGCTCGGCTTCATCCGGTTCACGCCTGAAAAGGCACCTCACAATTCGATCGAACCCGCGGTTACCAGAGGTGGCCGCGGGTTTTTCGTTTTCTGCCGCGCCTCCCGTGCGCCGGAAGAGGCGCCGCCTTGAAGGCCACCGGTCGGCCTGCCATCGGCACTACGGTCTCGATCCCCGGCAGCCTAGGCCCGACGACGCTCAGTGGACCGGCGCCGAGATCAAGAGCTGCTGTCAGCTCGCGGCCCTGCTCGACGTGCCGCTCGTTCAGGCCGCCCAGAACGTCGTGCCCGTGGCCGTGACTGCGGGCGACAAGATCGAGTCACTTCGCCAGTGGGCTTCCGGTCGGTGCCTCTCGGCGGACCGAGCGGGCGTGTATTCGCGGTCGGAAGGGGT
>CAMARC010000305.1 GCA_945860405.1 Candidatus Kuenenia stuttgartensis
GCCCGCAGCGAGCCCCTTTGTCACCACGCGCAGCTGGCCGTCGAGCTTTCCAGGGGTGATCTCGCGGATCGTCACCCGGTCGTCGGCGCCGACCACGGCGACGGTCCGGCGGCCCTGATCGATGCCGATGGCCCGATCGGGGACGAGGAGCGCCTCGGCCGGATCGCCGAAGGGGAGGCGGACCCGGCAGAACATCCCCGGCGCGATGAGCCGATCGGGGTTGTCGAGGATCGCCCGGCAGCGAACGGTGCCGGTCGAGGCGCGGACGGCGATGTCGACAAAGGCCAGCACACCGCGGCGCGGGAAGCCCTCGTCGGTCACCAGGGCCACATCGACGGGGATGGCGAGATCGCGGATGTTGCGCCACGTCGGATCCTTGTCACCGGCGCCGGCTGCCTCCTCCCCACGCCGGTCCTCGGGCCGGTCACGAATCGCCCGTTCGCGGGCCACGAGAAGCGACCGCTCGTCGGCGAAGAAGGTGACGTAGACGGGATCGACGCTGACGATCGTCGCCAGCGTCGTCGGCGACACCCCTCCCCCGACGAGATCGCCGACGTTCACCGTCCGGGCACCGATCCGGCCGGCGATCGGCGCCGTTACCCGGCAGAAGCCGAGGTCGAGCTCCGCCTGGGCGAGCATTGCCTTGTCTTTTTTCAGCGTCGCGGCGGCCATGTCCCGCTTGGCGGTGATGATCCCCACCTGCTCCTGGGTGACCGCGCCGCGCGGGAGGAGGGCCTCATTGCGAACCCGCTCGCTCTCCAGCTCCGCAAGCTCTGCCTGCTCGCGCTCGATCTCCGCCTCGGCCTGATCGCGCGCGATCCGGTAGGTGCGGTCGTCGATATCGAAGAGCGGATCGCCGACGCTCACATCCTGCCCATCGTCGAAGTGGACCGCCGTCACGAAGCCCCCGACGCGCGGCTTGAGATCGACCGTCTCCACCGCCGTGGCGTTCCCGGTGAACTCGATCGTGTCGGTCACCTCGGCGACGACCGGCCGGGCGACGACGACCTCCGGCGGCGGCGGGGCAACGACCGGTGGGCTCGAGCGTCCGCACCCGGCCAAAATCACGAGCACAGCGACAGCTGCGAAGGCCCGTGACGGGATGGAAGGGGCTCGGAGCATGAACGAATGATTCCGGGAGCCCGAACGGAGGGCCAAAGCCGTCTTCTTCACGACACGCCGAATCTGAAAATGGCGGTCGATCCGATTGTGATGGCGGGGATTCCAGACTGCAACGAACCGGCCGTGAACGAGCCGCTTCAAGGGATTCGCTGCTACCCCATCTCGTCTCTATCGGACGCAGGGTCGCTCGGCGAATCGACTGGCGGCCATTGCCCTTCGTTCACACGCTTCTCAAACCATCGGTGCATGGCCGCATCGTCGACGGCGTACTCGCCGCGAGCCGATTTCCAGACGATCGCAGGAGTGCGTTTGCGGAGCGAGTCGAGCGCGGCCTGTGCCTGCTGCGCAGTGACCTGCGAGGAAGCCCGCTTCCGGTAAAACTGCAACGCCTCGCCATCGTACGGACGAAACCTCGGGCCCTGCTCGAGGAGTCGCCAGAGCACGGCCTGTTCCACGGGTCGCAGCGCAAGGTAGTCGGATTCCATCTGGGCTTCGTCAGTCCGCTGGCGCCCGTGAGCCGCCTCCATCACTGCCTGCTCGAAACGCACGCCCTCGAGGCCTGCCAAGGGGCTGATCGCCTGACCGAGCGATTCCATGAAGAACTGAGGCCGATGGCCAAAGCCCGCAAAGGCTTGGAGCAAGAGAGGCGAGTCTACCGGCGTAAGGTCGGGCCGCTGCGCGGAGATGAGCCGAGCCACGTGCTCGATGAAATCGTCTCCGAGTGGCGGCATGCGGGCAATCTGTGAGCCGTAGAACGGCGCGGCGTTGGTGTTGACCAGGCGGAGCAGCTTGTCGCGGTCGGAACCAGACATCACGAGCATGAGGTTCACGTTGCCTGGCTGATTGAGCTGATCTCGGGCCGACTTCAAGGCTGCCATCGTTGCTTCCCCGGCGTCACTCGTGAGCGCGTGCTGTGCCTCGTCCACGATGAGCGCTACCGGTGCCTTGGCGGTCTCGTGCAAGGCCCGCAGGGCATCGGGCAACGTGACGCCGTCGTGCTTGCCAATCTTGCTCAGGTCGATCTTCAACATGCCTGAGACGGTTACGCTCTCCACGCCGGCTTTCTTCGCGACACGGCTCACGAAACTCGCATGCGGCGCGAGCGATCGGGCAATCGCATCCGCAATGAGCGTGCCTGGATCGCGCCGCGGGTCGGCCCACAGGTCGACGTAGGCCACCACGACGCCGGTGGCTCTGAGCGCCGGGGCCAAGTCATTGAGGAGGAACGTCGACTTCCCCGTCCGTCGGGGCGCCGCCAGAAACAAGCCGTTGTGGGCGTCGCTGAAGATGGCCTCACCGCGGAGCGCGACCACCAGTTCCCGAGCCAATTTGGGACGTGGAAAGTGAATCATCCTATGGCCTTTTATTGCTCAATTGATAATTTATCCCAATCAGAGTAAATGTCAATAAAACGGTATTTTTAGCGGATCATGGCGTCAGAGCATCCCCTTCCCCGAGCCCAGACGGCAGCGGCTCGAGGGCCCCTCTGCCGGGGGACGCAGCGGCCGTAAAGCCGCCTTGTTCGCGACGCGCCAGACTGGGAGATTGGAGATGGAGTGATTGTGATGGCGGGGAAGCCGGTCTGCAACGAACCCGCCCCCGAACTGGCCCTGAGGAGATTTTCATGATCCCCCCCCGCCCTGCCCGCTTCGCGTGCTTCTTGGCCCTCTCGATGGCCACAGGTCTGGCCGGAGCCGGGTTCCTCCCCGCCGTCCGCGCCGATCAGCCGCCGGCCATCGATCCGGCGCGAAATCCCGCGGGGGCGCTCGCCGCCGACCTCGGGCCGCTGTGGGAATGCCTCTCCGGCGCCCGCGAGACCTTCGCTGTCGAAGGGACGGTGGCGATCGGCGGCAGCGGCAAGCCGATGCAGGTGGCAATCAAGCTCGAGCGCTTCGACGCCCACGCCTACGACCTCGAAGTGACGCACGACGACTACGCGCTGGTGCTGAGGCGCCGCGCCGATGCCACGGCGCTCGCCCTCCCCAAACACAAGATCGCCCACATCGGCCGGGGGGCAACCGATTCGGCCGACCATCTCGATCCCGCAGGCATCGGCGCCCGGCTCGTGTCGTCGGCGACGCAGGTGTCGATGGCCACTCCGCTCCTCCTCCAGCCTTCGCCGGCATCGCTGACAGGGCTCTTGGTCGGCCTCCTCGGCGTGAAGCACGATTCAAACGATGCCCGCTGGGAACGTGGCGACGGCTGGCTCGACTTCGATGACTCTGGCCGGCGGATCAGCGCCAATGCCGAGAACGTGGAACTCGATCTCACCGTGGGGGAGCCGGGCGAGTGCCTCGCCGTCGACGACTTCCCCGGCTATGAGACAAGCGAGGTGCCGCGCGACGAGATCGAGCGGACCCTCTGCCGCGGCGTCCGCCGGGCCCTCGAAATCGCCCTGCCGGGGGCCGAGCTGACGTCGCCGGCGGCAACAGCCCGCACGGTGCCGCACGGGAAGCTCGAATGGGCCGAGGGCTTGCGGGTCGTGACGCTTCATGGGAGCGCAGAGGAGATCGGCAAGGCCCACGGCGAGTTGCTTGCCGTCGAGGCCAACCGCTGCGTCGACTCGGTCCTCCATGTCGTCGGCACGGTGGAGACGATCCGCGGGGGCACGTGGTTTCGCAAGAAGCTCGACGATGCCGCGGCCCGGCTCGCCCCTCATATCCCTGAGCGTCATCTCCGGGAGACCGAGGCCCTCGCCGCCTCGCTCCAGCTCGATCCAAAACTCGTCGCGGTCGTGAACGTTTTTCCTGAGCTCTTCCACTGCTCCGGATTTGCCGTCTCCGGGACGGCGACGACCGACGGCACCCTCTACCACGGCCGCGTCCTCGATTACATGACCGAGATCGGCCTCCAGGACGCCGCCGCGGCATTCGTCGTGGCGCCGGAGGGGCAGATCCCGTTCGTGACGATCGGGTATGCCGGGTTCATCGGGAGCGTGAGCGGGATGAACGCTCAAGGAATCTCGCTCGGCGAGATGGGGGGCCGCGGCGAGGGGCAGTGGGACGGCGTGCCGATGGCAACCCTCATGCGCCGGGCGATGGAGGAATGCACGACGCTCGACGAGGTGATGAAGCTGTGGACGGACAGCCCGCGGACGTGCGAGTACTACTACGTCTTCGCCGACGGCAAGACGCGGCAGAGCGTCGGCGTGGCGGCGACGCCGGAGCGGATCGAGTTCGTCAAGCCGGGCGAGGGGCACGAGCT
>CAMARC010000306.1 GCA_945860405.1 Candidatus Kuenenia stuttgartensis
CGCGTCGGATCGTTGCGGTAGCGGCCGGTGTTGACGCAGAGGAGGATGTCTTGGGCGACAGCGTCCTCGCGGTTGACGTAGTGGCAATCACACGTCGCCACCGGCGGGATTCCCAGCTCGCGCGAGATCTCGAGCGCCGCGAGCGTCACTTGCCGCTGCATCTCCAGGCCGTTGTCCTGGATCTCGAGGAAATACCGGTCGCCGAACAGCTTGCGGAACCAGCCGGCCACCTCGCGCCCCTTGGCGAGCTGCTCCGGCTGGTCGGCCCCGACGCCGATGAGCGAACGGCTGAACTCCCCCGACAGGCATCCCGACAGGCAAACGAGCCCGCCGGAATGGGCTTCGAGGAGCTCGCGGTCGATCCGCGGCTTGAAATAGAAGCCCTCGAGGAAGGCCTTCGTCGCCAGCTGGAGGAGGTTGGCATAGCCCTCGCGATCCTTGGCCAGGAGCGTGAGGTGGTAGCTCGATTCCTTCTGGCTGCCGGCCTCCTTGTGAAAGCGGCTGCCGGGAGCGATGTAGGCCTCGTAGCCGATGATCGGATTGATGCCGGCCGACTTCGCCGCGGAATAAAACTCGAGCGCCCCGTGAAGATTGCCGTGGTCGGTGATCGCCAGGGCATTCATCCCCAGCTCCTTCGTCCGCGACACCAGCCGGTCGATCGAACTCGCCCCGTCGAGCAGGCTGTAATGGCTGTGGCAGTGGAGATGGACGAACGAGCGGGCAGTCATCCGTGGCCTCGCGGAAAGGGGCATGAGGAGCCGGCAGGAGGGGCATCGCGGCGCTGCCGGACCACTCCTCGTCCTCCGTCGGAGTGTACCGCGCGGGCCCGCCGTTTCCGGTCTACCCCTGCGACGCGGCTGCGCCCCGCAGAAGCCCTGCCGTTGGGGGTCAGCGATCGCGCGGATCCGAGATCGAGCGGAGCATCGCCGCGAGCTTTCCCTGGAGATCGAGGATCCCCTGCCAGTGGGCGAAGTCGATCTCGACGCTCTCGGCGCCGGGGCGCATCACCGCTCCCTCGGTCGCCTCGCGGAGGACGGCGAGGACGTGGTCGAACAGCTCGACGAACTCGGCCGATTGTGCCGGGCTCATCCGCTCCGGCAGCGGCGGGAGCTGACCGGGAAGGATCGGTGGAGGGAAATCGGCGAAGTCGGGCGGACCATCGGGATTCTGCCCGGCGATCTTCCGTAGACGCTGGCCGAGATCCCGGGCGCGGGCGTCGTCACCGGCAGGCAGGCGCGCGGCGATCTCGGCGATCCGCCGATCGATGTCGGTCTGCGATCCGACCAGGAGCAGCGAGCGGCCCAGCGCGATCATGTCGCCGTCGCGGACGATCCGCACCTGGATGTCCTCGCCGTTGACCTTCGTGCCGTTGGTGCTCTCGAGATCGGTGAGGACAACCTTGTCGTTGTCTTCCTGAAACTTCAGGTGGTAGCGGCTGATCCGCTCGTCGTTGAGTTGGATCGTGTTCCCCTCTTCACGACCGATCGTGACGGGGGTGGGGAGACGCTCAAACACCTTGCCGCGGTCGGCGCCGTGCAGGACTCTGAGGGTGACAAACGCCATCGGCGGGCATCCGGGCGGAAAACGCTGGATTTGCGGCTCTCCCGGCCGGCCACCATCGCTCCTCCAAGATTATCTGCTCGGGGCCGGCAACGCCCGAAAAAGACGATTCCCCCGCGTTACTTCCCCACCGCGGGCACGCTACGACCCTCCCGACCGATTCCACACCCCGCTTGCGAGGGGATCCTGATTGGCAATCCCAGACGCCCTCCGCCCGCGCCCGAAAAACCGGTTTCCAGCCCGGCCGGCATCACTCCTGCCGAGGCCGCAGGCTGGGGTGCCCGGCCTCCCGCGCCATCCAGGCAAGCATCTCGGCGAGCCCTTCACGGGTCGACTGGGGATGAACGAACCCCGCGGCCACGAGCCGATCGGAAGGGAAGTGACTCGCTGACTGAAGCGCCGCCAGCCTGGCGCTCGACAGCGCCGACTCGCGCCCCGTGACACACGCAAGGAGATCGCCGATCGGCGCGGCGAACCGGGCAAGCGGGAGCGGAATGCTCCGCGGCGGTGGGGCTTGGGAAAGCTCGGCGATCATCGCCGCCAACTCGGCCACCGTCGTCATCCTCGGATCGGAGACTTGATAGACGGCGCAGCCGGCCTGGGGGGCGTCGAGGGCAAATGCGATCGCCGCCGCGAGATTGCGCCGCGCGACGACCGATCGGGGCGTGGCCCCGGTACCGACAAGGCACCTGCGCCCGGAGATCACCCGGCGGGCGAAGGGGAGGAGATTGGTTGCGACGTCGGGGCCGTACACCGCCGCGGGGCGGAGGATGACGGCGCGCCGCCCCCGGTCGGCCGCCGCCCACGCGCGGACTTCCGCCTCGGCCCTCGCCTTCGACCCGCCGTAGGTGGCACCGGTTGCAAGCGGGCTCTCCTCCGTGCCGCATCCGCCCCCGGGCACCGTGGCCTGAATCGAACTGGTGAACACGAAGCAGCGGACGCCGTGCTTCGTCGCCCAGTCGAGCCAAGCCCGCGTCCCACCGACATTGACCCGATCGGCAGCTTCCAAATCGGCCGCCGTCGGTGCCGGCACGGTCTGCTCGACCTCGAGATGGATGATCGCCGCAGGCACCGGGCTCGGCGGCGCTGCCAGCCACTCCCCGCGCGTGCTCCCCCGCCACCCGGGAGGGAGATCGGTCGGCACGGTGCGGCCGGTGGCAATCCCGACATGGCCGGCGGCGGCGAGCACCGGCAGAAGGCCACGGCCCACGAATCCCCGCGCTCCGGTGACGACGCATTCCATGCCGTCACCGGAAAAGCGACTCAAGCCAGTGGGCAAATCGCGGGTAGGTCTGCTCACGGTCGAAGGCATCCTCGGCGAGGCGACGCGCGCCCTGGCGAAGCTCGAGGAGGCGGCGACGATCGGCGGCAAGTTCGCCTAAGGCGCCGGCCAACGACGCCGGATCGCCGGCCGTGTAGGGCATCCCGGCACGGTGGCGATCGATGAGGTCGGCGAGTTCACCGGGGAGGGCGTTGACGAGCGCGAGCCCCGCCGCCGCGTAGTCGCACGCCTTGTAGGGCACGGCCACGAGTGATTCCGGCTTGACGGCGACCAGCCCGACGTCGCACTCCGAGAGGAGCGTCGCATACGCCCCACGCGGCAGGAGGCCATGGACCACGACGCGGGCAGGCCCGGGAATCGTCGCCGCATCGGACTTGAGTTTTGACTCGAGCTTCCCCGATCCGGCGACATGGATGTCGACGGCCGTCCCGGAGGCCGAGAGCCGTCGCGCGGCCGCGAGGACCGTATCGAGATCCTGCCCCTGCTCGAGATTCCCGGCATAGACGCAGGCCAATGGCCGCGCGTCCGCGCCGGTGGACGGCACTTCGAGCGGAAAGGGGCGCGGCGGCTCGGGGTATTCGGCGAGATAGGCACCGAGATGGCAGACATAGGGGGGGCGTTCGTCTGCCACCGCGGGGAGATCGCGGAGGGCGGAGTCGGCATAGGCGCGGGTGGATGACGAGATGCCGTCGGCTGATTCCAGGAGGACGCGGCGGCGGCGCTGCATGCCGCCAAGGAGAAGCGGCTTGAGGAAGCGACGAATCCACTCAGGCCCCGGAAGGAGACGCTCGAACGTCTCCGGCCACAGATCCATGAGATCGACGACCAGAACGGCATCGAGACGGCGGGCGAGGCGGGCGGCGGCTTCCGGCCCCTCGAGCGGCGGCAGGCTGGCAAGCACAATGTCGGGGCGGTCGAGCTGTCCGGAGGCGACGGCCTCGGTCGCCTCCCGTTCGAGATTCCGCCCGAAGTCGCGGTGACTGCGGAGACGCGCCAGCGAGACGTTGCTGCGGTAGGGCTTCACCGGGATCAGCCGGACCCCGAACCCCTCCTCCTCCGCAAGGATCCGGGGCACGGCCCGGCGCGGAGCCTTGCGCCGATGGCTCCAATCGGCGGTCCACCACGTGACGTCGTGCCCGCGACCGGCGAGCACCCGGCACAGCGTCCAGAAACGGAGCGGCGGCAGCCCCTCGCCGGGGATGTCATCGAACGGGTTCACGACCCAAATCGAGAGCGGGTGGGGCGTGGTCTCGGATCGACTCATAGCCGGGAGCGTAGCAGATGCACCGCCGCGGCGAGAGCGGCCCCCCTCAACTGGCTCAACGACGGGGGGAAAGCGAGGGAAAGAGCCCGCTGGGTGGTCATTCCCAGTCGCCGAGGGCCTCGACGGCGGCGGCCGAGCCGTCCCGCAGCCAGCCGTCGAGTTGGGCGACGTCCTTGAGCTGCTGACCGCGGAACCGGGGAACGACG
>CAMARC010000307.1 GCA_945860405.1 Candidatus Kuenenia stuttgartensis
GCCGTCCGCACCGTGGCATGGGATCCCGTCAGAGGCTGTGGATATCGATCACGGTCAGCTCGTCTATCCGTCGCCTGAAAGATTGCCCGGTCGAAAGTGGGCCTGCAAGAGCTCGCCCCAGTCGGCGGGTGGCCCGCGGGCGGGAGACACGGGCGGCGGCACGAGGTCAGCAAGCCGGTCGAGGAACTCAAAGGGGAAAGCTCGACGACGCCGCTGGCGCCCGGCCGCGTGGCCTTCCGCCCGCGCCCCGAGCCGACCCAGTTGGCCGCCTTGTGTCGGCCGCCCGTCACCGGTTGGCACGAAGACGCCGTCGGTCGCGCACACATGCAGATGCACGTGGTGATTGAGCGCCGATCCGAAGCGGTGCAGAAAGGACACGGCGCCGAGTCGCCGGCGAGCCGGGCACGGCTGGTCACCGTCGCGGGTCAAGCCCGCCGCAGTACGGAGCAGCCGCTCGATCTCTCCGATGAAGATCCTCGTGAGGGCTGCGACCGCGCTTGGGCGGTCAGCGAGGAAGCAGCGCAATCGCTTCGGCGCGGAGATCACCCACTGCCGCACGGGCACCGGGGGAATGACGCGGTCGACGAGATGCGCAGCTGCCTGTGCCATCCGGCGGCCATTGCAGGAGGGACAGACACCGCGGCCCTTGCGGCTATCCACAGGCAGGGCGGGCCATCCATGGCCCCGTCCTGCCGGGCAGCCGACGGGAACGCCCAGGGTTCCCATGGCTGCCGAACCCGGCTCAGCCGGAAGGCCACGACAAAGCCCTGCCCGCACAACGTACAGCGTGCCCGGCCAAATCCGAAGCAGAGGATGCCGCAGGTGAGGTAGGACCAGAGCTCTCGTTCGATGTGCGCCGAAACGGGATGCTCGGCGACCGCCCGATTCTCGAGCCAGCCTTCGAGGTGCTCTGAGACGATCTTGTAGAGCGGTGTCTTCTCCGGCCGGCGTCGCTAGGCCCGCAAGATCGTGCGGCGGCTGACGTTCATCTCCCGGGCTAACCGGCCGAACCCCTCCCCTGTCTTGCGGCGGCGATCAACCTCCGGAGCGATCTGCTGGTACTTCGGCACGAACGGCTGGTCGGGCTGACGCGGACGCCGCCGACGGCCGTCGCCTCGGCCCGGTGGCCGCTTGCCAGTTCGACACAAATGAAGGGCATCCCGCACGACATCCGCTCCGATCCCGAGCGCGCGAGAGATCAGGTCGATGGGGCCGCGGTACCTACGTCCGAGAGCAGCACATCACGGAGCCGCTTGAGTTCCACGAGCACGTCCTTCTCCTTCACCCGCGTGATCGGCGGGCTCTGGTTGCGGCGGCGCTCGGCGACAAGCTCGGCCCGTAGCGATTCCAGATCTCGTTCCATCTCCGCCACCTTCCGAATAATCCCCTTGATGGCTGTGTCGCCCTCCATCTCTTCGAGATTGCGGTTCACGCGGGCAATCTGCCGCTCCCGCTTCGCGATCTCCTGCTCGAGCTTCTTCGTCGACCCCTACGGGTTGCGGCAAAATCGCGAGGATCAGCCGCAGAGCCCTCCAGTCGTTCGGTCGCAGCGGTGGAGGGCCGCTGCTATTTTCATGATGGAACGGTGTGTTCTCTGTCAGCCGGCCGGGCGGAGGAACGACTCCGTCGTCGGGGAAAACGGCAACAGCGATCCCATCACGAGGCCTGCCGCCAGGCCGCCGATGTGACAGGCGTTGTCGATATTCGGAATGAAAAGGCCGAGCGCCACGTTGATCACGACCGTCAGACCGATGCCGGTGGTCAAGTGACGGCGCACGACCGGGGGGAGGCGACCCCACGCGCGGATGCCTGTCGCCAGCAACACGCCAGCGAGCCCGAGAACGCCTCCGCTGGCGCCGATGCTGGGCCGCGGTTCGGCCACCAGGCTGGCGACCGAACCGGCCACCCCGCAGCCCAGGAACAGGAGCACCATCCTTCCCGGCCCGAAGAGATTGGCCACCTGCAAACCGAGGAACTGAAACATCAACACGTTCATGCCCAGATGCATGAGATTGGCATGGAGAAAGATTGGCGTCACGAGGCGCCAGATCTCCCCGGCGAAGATCCGCTCGTTGACCTTGGCGAAGTGTTCCACGAGGCGCTCGTTGCCGATGGCGACGCCGACGAGCCATGGCCCGAGGAGCGCCAGCATCGAGCCGATCATGGTCCATTTGACGCGGTGATTTTCCCCCCCCAGGTGCGTCGCAAGGAGCCTGTCATCCCGGCCGGGGGCCGCCTCCACCAGCGCGTCGGACCGGCGCAACTGTTGCAGGCGCTGGCGCCGACGAACCGTTTGCACAAGCGGAACGACGAAAGTCATCACAACAAAAACGATCACGAACAGGAGGCCTTCGAAGCCGCCGTTCTCCATTTCACCGGCCCACCATTTCCGCACAATCGGGCCGATGACGATGAGGACGAGCAGCCCGTAGAACATCGCTGCGATCGTGTAGGCGCGCCCATGGCGCCGCAACCAATAATCCTCCCTCTCGGCCAGGGCACGGGCAATCTCGGGAACGGCCTGGAGGTCGATCGGGTTGCCAGGTTGGAGGCCATCGATCTCGTCGATCGGCGACAGTTTGTCGGTCGCGGCGAGCGTCACGAGTTCGGCGAGAGAGCCGACGTGATACACGATCTTCCCGCTGCGGATGACACGGAGGGGGAGGGGACTCTCCGGGCTCGGACGCGCGCCTTGCTCATCGGCCATGGCTGATCCTCTCGCGAACCCCGACGCGGGTGCGGAATCGACGCCGCCGACGAGTAACCAAGCGCCATTCATTTTGCGATGACGTGTCTCAACTTCATGAAGACGGTTCGCGGGCAGAGCTTAACAATCTCGTTCACCACGGGCAAAGGCGCGCCGGGTGCCCAGCCCATTGTGTCTCATGGAGTCGCCCGACGACCGGGCTTGGATCACCGGCTGTAGCGCCGGCAGGCATACCAGCGGCCGTCGCGGCCCCGGGCGGTTCCTTCTTCGATCACTGCTCCGCCGTTGTTGCGGCACGTCGCCAGGGCCGCGGATGGGCTGCCGCCGACGCCGACCCCTTCGTACGTGTTGCCGTGGCTCACGGCGTGGACCATCGAGCACGCCGCCGCCATCGATTCGGCGTGGCCATGGCCCCCACCGCTCACTCTCCCCCCGCAGGATCCTTGTCCTCGATGCCGCTAGCCAGCGGCCCCGGCTCAAAGTCTTCAATTGGCAGGCCGGCTACCGTTCCGCCGCCGACGAGATCACCACCGCGGTTCGGATCCTCGGCCATCGGCTCCTCCCCACAGACGCTGCCTCCCCGGCGAGCCTTTTTGGTATTTCGGTAGAAGCCGGCCTTCTCCCAGCGACCATCGATTTCTACGGAGGAAGCGGGCCTCGTTGTATCACGCTGGGTCATGTTGCCATCGAGGCTTGGAACGCGTAAGGTGCCGAAATCGTGGGCCGGATCACTCATGAGGCCGCCTGACGAGATCCGTTTTCAGAAGCCGACTGTCGCCCGTGCAAGTCTGCCCGCTGCTCTTCGCGGTCGCGCACGATAGCGCCCGAGTCCTTCGGCGACGGTTTCGGCAAAGCAACGTGGCTTGTTGAACGTGGTGGGGGTGACCGTGATCGACTGGCTGCGACGGCTGGTCATTTGGGACGGCATCCTGCCGCTGGCGGTGTGGGCAGTGCCCCGCGCCGTGCAGTGGCTGCTGCCCGGCGAGCGCTGGCCGATCGAGGTGCTCGGCGTGACGCTGCCGATCCTCGCCTTCCTTGCCAGGTTTTTCGCCGGGCTGGCGGTCGTCCGCCGCCAGCAGCCAAACGCGGTGTTCCACGCGGTGAAGGTGGTGATCCTGTTTTTCGGGCTGTGCTTCCTGATGATCATCGACGTGGCGATGATCCTGAAGCTGGCGATGCCGAAGGGGGCGTTCGAGCAGCCAGGCGACCTGATCGGCTTCGCCGTGTTCTATGGGCTCTACGTCGCCATGATGGCTTTGGCGACTTGGCCGGGAAAACGACCGACCGATGGCCTGGCTCCGGAGCCGTTTCCATGAATCCTTCGAACAACTCGGCTACCAGCAGGAGAACCCGGGCGTCCGCAAGAGCTTCCTCGCGGGCGCTTACGACCTCCGCGACGGAGTGCCGGAGGGAAGTTCGCCCAAGTCGAGCGGCCCGGACGTGATCCGGGCGATGGGCACGGAGTTGTTCCTCGACTTCCTGGGCATCCGCATGGACAGCCATAAGGCCGAAGGAATGAGGTTCACGATGAACCTGATCACCCCGGACAACGGCGAGAAGTTCCTCGTCGAACTCGAGAATGCCACGCTCACGAACCTGCCGGGG
>CAMARC010000308.1 GCA_945860405.1 Candidatus Kuenenia stuttgartensis
GCCAACGCCTCGTTGCCGGTCGCGATCCAGGAGCCCCCCTTGATGAGGTTGTGGCGGCCGTCGAAGGTCGGCACCGAGAAGTCGTCGTAGAGCGGATGAACCTCGAAGCCCTTGAAGGGCATGATCGGCGTCCGCGTCCACTGCCAGACGTTGCCGATGACGTCGCAGAACTCCCCCTGCAGACCTTGCGGAAACTTCGTCACCGGGCAACTCGACGCGAACCATTCGAGATTGATGTTGCCAGGCGCCTTCTCCCAGCGCGGCTGATCGGTCTCGATGCCTGCCCGCAGGGCCTGCCAGTGGGCCTCGGTGGGGAGTTGGATGTTGAGGCCGGTCGCCTGCCGCTTCCAGGCGCACCACGCCTGGGCCTCGAGGCAATTGATCTCCACCGGCCAATCGAGCGGCAGGGGGATTTCGTCGAGGAGGTTGCGCTGCCTCCAGGTCTCTCCGTCGCGGCGCCAGAAGCGGGGGTGTTTGGCCTTGGTGTACCGCAGCCAGCCTCGTCCTTCGTCGGTCCAGAACGATTCGTCGGAATAGCCCCCGGCCGCGATGAACTCGAGAAACTCGCCGTTGGAGACGAGCTGACGGGCGGCGCTGAAGCCCGACAGCCGGACTTCCTCGGTGCCGTATTCGTTGTCCCAGCCGTAGGTGGGATCGTCGTCGCGCTTCCCCAGCATCACCACTCGGGCCGGCACCTCGATCCAAGGGTTTTCCGGCTGCGGGCCATGCTCCCGGCAGGCGCGCCACAGCCGCTTCTCTCCCGCCGAGAGTTCTGCTTCGCGCCGCAGGTCGGCCAGCGGCATCTGTCGGAGGATGGCCGACGAGGTTTCCAGATGGATCCGCTCGTGTTCGATCCCCATCAGGATCACCCACGCCGGGGAATCCTGGCGGATCGGTAGCTCCAGCGGCATCGAGCGGATGAAGGCGTCGACGCGGCAGCGGACCTCGCGGCGGTAGGCGCGGACGGCAGCAACGCTCGGCCAATCGTAGTGGGCCGCATTGAGATCGTCCCACGACATCTCGTCGACCCCCACCGCCATCATCGCCTCCATGCGGGGGTCGATGCGGGTCTTGAAGAGACGGGCGACGTAGAGCTTGTTGACGTAGAACGTCGCCGGATGGGCGAGATAGAAGATCGGCGGGTGCCGCAGTGGCTCGTGGCGGACGAAAAACGCCGCCTCGTTGCGGATCAGGTCGAAGAGCCGATCGTCGAGTTCGCAGGTGCGGTGGAAGTAGGCGAGGATTTCCTCGCGCTTCGCGGCCACCGGATCAGCCGCCGCCGGATCGGCCGTGAGGAGGACGGTCTTGGTGGGAACGAGGCCGTCAAGCGAAGAGAAGGGAAGGGGGGCTTCGGGGTGGACGGCTTCGTGGGAGGAACCGGCGGACGTGGCCACGGAGCTCATGCGGGCGACCCAGAGGGAGAACGGCTGAAAATCTCCCCAACTCTAGCACCGGACTGCAGACCTTCCAGAAACGGGCGCGGGATCGGATTTGCGGCCCCCAAAAGCGCCCCGACGACCGCCCCGCGATGGCAGTTGTCGCCGCCGCAGAGGGCATTGGCGAGGACGCCGGCGGCGAAGTTGTCGTGGTGCCGCCAGGCGAGGACGAGGGCTGCCGGGAAGGCATCGGGGATGTAGCAGGCGGTGGAGAGCCGGGTGCCGACGACGGTGCGATCGGGAAGACCGGCCCAATCGGCAAGCTTGGCCGCCGAAATCCAGTCGGTCGCCTCTTCGAGGATCGCCTCCCGCAGGTGGCCACCCCGGCAGACCCGGACGAGGATCCGCACGAGGGCATCGGCGGCGGCGAGGACGTCGCGATCTTTGTGGGTCAGGTTCACATGCTCGCGGACTATTTCTCGGAGGTCGGGGTGGCGGTCGCCGAGGGCCGCGACGAGCGCCGCCACGGGCACCAGCCCCCCGATGTGTTCGTCACGAACGCCACAGTTGATCGGCTTGCGACCATGGGCGAGGTTCGTGAAGAAGTGGCGGTGGTATTCCTCGACGTAGGTGTCGCGGTGGCTCCCCGGGCGGCGCATGAAGGCGACGTAGTCCTCGAGCCAGCGCTCGGCGTCCCAGTGGCGGTTGCGCTTCACAAGCGCCGCCAACTCCACCGCGAGCTTGGAGTTGAGCGTGTTCTCCCCGGCCTCAAGGAACTGGTGGTAGTGGATGTCGCGCTTTCCCCAGAACTGCGCCTGATCGTGGAGGATGTCTCCCTCGGGGCCCGCCGGTTCGTAGCGGCTCCGCCACAGGATGCTGTCGGGATGAACCCGCTTCGGCGCGGCGTAGCCCGCGAGGCGTGGATGATCGCGGTCGAGGGCGGCTCGGTCGTAATACCAATGAACCGGCATCGCCACCGCATCGGCAACGAGCGCCCCGACGAACGCCCGCACGGCCGGATCATCGGCCCAGGCGAAACGGTCGGTGTCGTTCGGGCGATCTTCGTGATGGGGCGTGGGGGAGGTGTCGCGATCGCTCGTGCCGCTGTTGCCAGTCATGGGAGGATCCTCGCGAAGAAGTCGCGGACGCGGGGCTCGGGGCAATGTTCGAACATCGTAGACGCCGGGCCGCTGGCGACGACCTTGCCGCCGCCGACAAACGCCACCTCGTCGGCCACTTTGCGGGCAAAGCCCATCTCGTGGGTGACGAGCACAAAGCGGGTGCCGAGGTCTTTGAGCTCGCCGATCATCTCCAAGACCTCGGCAGTCATCTCCGGATCGAGGGCGGAGGTCGGCTCGTCGAGGAACAGTCGCTCCGGCTGGGTGGCAAGGGCGCGAAGGATGGCGATCCGCTGCTTCTGCCCACCGGAGAGTTGGGAGGGGCGCTTGTGGGCATGCTCGGCGAGCTTGAAGCGCTCGAGTGGCTCAGCGACCCGCTTTCGCGCCGCCGCGGGGGCGAGGCCGTGGACGTGGATGAGGGGGAGGGTGAGGTTGTCGAGGGCCGAGAGGTGGGGAAAGAGGTTGTAGGCCTGGAAGACGGTGCCGACATGGCGCCGGTAGGCGAGGAGGCCGGCTTCGTCGCGCGGCAGCACGGCGTTGGCGAAGCTCACGCTCCCTTCGATGGGCAGATCGAGCCCGGCGAGGATCCGCAGGAGCGTCGTCTTCCCGCCGCCGGAGGGGCCGACGAGAACGAGCGCCCGGATGTCGCCCGTGGTGAGATCGAGGCGATCGAGGACGGTCGTCTTCCCGTACGCCTGCGTGAGTCCTTTGACGACGAGTTCCATCAGCCGGCCTCGTACGCGAAGTGCCGTTCGAGCCAGCGCGACAGCGCCGAGAGGGGAAGCGTGAGGAGGAGATAGCCGGCGGCGAGTGGCAGGTAGCTTTCGAGCGTCGAGTAGGTGAAGGAGTTGACCTCCTGGGCGGCGAGCGTGAACTCGCTGACAGCGATCACCGAGAGGAGCGACGAATCCTTGATGAGCGAGACGAGCTGCCCGGCGACGGCGGGGAGGACGAGGCGGATCGCCTGCGGCAGGATCACCAGCCGCAGGCTCTGCCAGGGCGTCAGGCCGATCGCCCGGGCGGCATCGCGCTGGCCGGCGGGGATCGCGGCCAGTCCCCCGCGAAAAATCTCCGCCATGTAGGCGCCGCTAAACAGCGCGAGGACGAGGGCCCCGACGACGTAGCGGTTTTCGAGGCCGACGGAATTGGCGACGACGTAGAAGCCGATGAGCAGTTGCACGAGAAGCGGCGTGCCGCGGATCAGCTCGACATAGACCCGCGCCGCCGCCTCGACGAGCGTCCATCGCGACCGCAGTCCGACGGCCGTGATGAGGCCGACGAGCGCCGAGAGCACGAGGCTGAAAAGGCTCATGGCGACGGTCGTCAACCAGCCAGTAACGAACTTCTGCCGGTAGTCCCACACCCCTTCCCACTGGAAGGCGTAGCCGCTCCGCCAGAAGGCGACGGCGAGGAGCGCGGCGAGAATCGCGACGACGAGGGTGTGGGCAAGCGCGCGGGACATGTGACCGAGATTACCATGTCGCCGGGGGGACGGCCGACATCAGCCCCGCGTCAGGCAGCGGCTGTCGCCCCGCGGCGGGCGATCGGCAGCCGGCGGCGATTCCGCTCGACGAGGCCGAGTGAGCCGAAGAGCACCGCCAGAGCGGCGCTCGCGGAGCCGGGATCGATTTCGGGAACGGCAGCAGAGGTCGAGACCGACATGTTTGTCAGCACGAGGGCACCGTTGGCCGAGGACGAGTTGCCATTGCCAACAATCTGCCACTGATCGACGACGGTGGTGACGCTCGGGTTGGTCGTCCAAGTCAGCGACTTGATGACGGGTTGGCCGCCGGAAAAATCACCG
>CAMARC010000309.1 GCA_945860405.1 Candidatus Kuenenia stuttgartensis
TCGCCGTTGAGATCGGCCCAGCCGGCGCTCGAGCTCCAACGGGCGTCTTCTCCGGCCGGCGACGGCGCAACGACGAACGTGCCGTCCCCCATGTTGCGCCAGAACTGCGGCACCCCATACCCGGTGACGAGGAGATCCTGGAAGCCGTCGTTGTCGTGATCGCCGACGGCGACGCCGTGCGAATAGAGGGTGGCCGAGGCAATGCCAGCCTCGGCCGCCGCTGGATGAAACGTCTTGCCATTTTCGCTGCGGAACAGCGTGCACGGCCGCCCGTGAATCGTCTCCTCGGCCGTGATCCCGCCGCCGCCGGTGGCGACGAGATCGAGCCATCCGTCGCGGTCGAAGTCAAACCACCCCACGCCGCCGCCGAGCGACTCGAGGATCGTGCAGTGATCCGACTCGCCACCATTGCGGTAGGTCGCCGCGATTCCCAGCTCGGCGGCCCGCTCCACGAAGTCGATCCCCCCACCAGCACGGGGCTCGTTCGCCGTGGCTCCGCCCCGATCCGCGTCGCGGGCCGGCGGTAGGGGGACGGCTGCCGGTGGGCGCGTGCAACCGGGTGATCCCGCAAGCAAAAGGAGGATGATCGCCATGCCCCACCGGCATCTGTTCATGGCGCCGTCCCCCCGGCTTCGACCATGGCCGCCCCAGGCCTGGAAGCGTCGCCCGCCAGACCACGGTGGTGCGCGGCTCGCTCCATCTCCCCCGAGGCAGCGTAATGGTCGGCGAGGACGCGGTGGGACGGGGCGTGGGTCGGGGCGATTCGCAGCGCTGTCTCCAGCCACTCGAGCCCCTCGCGCTCGAAGCCCTCGTCGAGAAGGATCATCCCCGCCTCGGCACGGAGATTGGGGTCGTCCGGCTTGCCGAGGGCCTCGTGGGTGATCGTTGCCAGACGCCGTTGTCGTTCGGCGAGCCGTTGGGCGGTGTCTCGCTCGCGCTTCGCCCCCTCCGCGTCGCCGAGGCGGAGGAGCGCCCCGGCGAGCGTCAGCCGCGCCCGGGTGCCGCCGTGATCGACGTTCACCGCCTGCTCGAGCAGCCCGGCGCCCCGTGCCACATCCCCTTCCTCGAGGGCCATCTGGCCGAGTTCGGTGAGCGCCGCGGCGGCCTGCTCTTTCGTGACGTCGGTCGTGAGGGCGTCGAGGTAGAGCTCCCTCGAGGCGGCCAGGTCACCGGCGCGGAGGAGGCAATCGGCCAAGCCGATGACGGCCCGCGGATCGTCGGGGCGCTGCTCGAGGCAGGCACGGAATTGGCGCCGGGCGTCGTCGAGCTTCGCCGTGTCGAGTTCCAGGCGGGCGACGCGGATCCGCGCCTCGTAGTCGCGGGGATTCATCGCCAGCGCCTTGGAAAACCGTTCGAGGGCCATCACCGGGCGTTCGTAGCGTTCCTCGATCACTCCCATCCAAAACGACGGGAGCGGATTGCTGGGCTGCCAGCGCGACCAGAAGTCGAGGCACTCACGGGCATCGTCCATCCGGAACGATCCGATGAAGCCCTCGGCCAAGCTCTCATAGCAATCCTCGGCGAAGGCGTCGTCTCCCCCTTCGGCCAAGAGTGCACTGATCCGCTCCTCCACGACGCGGACATCCCCGCGTTGGGCCCTTGCCAGCATCCGCTGCCGGTCGATCTCCTCGCCGCTCCACCCCAGCGCCGCGGCCGCCTCGAAGCAGCGCTCGGCCTCGGCAAACCGGCGCTGGCGGCGGAAGACGCGGCCAAGGAGAAACTGCCGCTCGGCGGCCGCTGCCCGGGCCCGCGGCGCGGTCGGCTCCGCCCCTGCCGGCAGGCCGGCGCGGAGGAGCGACTCGGCTTTGGCCCAGTCGTGGTCGGCGATCGCGCCGCGGATCGCCGACAGCGCTGCCGCTTCTCGGAGCCCAGGCCCCCACCAGGCAGCCACGGCGAGGAGAAGAGCGAGCAGGCCGAAGAGGAGACGGCGGCGCTTCGGATTGGAGCCTGAGGCTCGTTCCTCACCCATGGCCCGCTCCCCACCGACCGACGGCTCAGTCCTTGAGATCGAAAGTGAACACGTTCTTCGCACCTTCGGTGGTCACCTCGGCGGAAAGGCCACTGGTGTCGGGGCGACCGAACTTTGCCGGGATCTCCCCCTTCTCCACCTCCCCCTTTTTCTTCTTTTCATACATCTTCATCATGTCTTCGGGCTTCGGCGCTGCCGGCATCGACGGGGCCGCCCCGGCAAACTTGCTCACCGTCACCTTGCACGCTCCGGCACGGGCTCCGGGCTTGCCGTTGGTCATGATCGTGAACTTCCCCTGGGCGTCGGTCTTGCCGTCGCTCGGCGCGCCGACCGAAGGGACGAAGCTGACGGTGGCATCGGCCAACGGCTCCCCCTTCCAGGTCACCGTTCCCGTAGCCGGATAGATCTTCGGCATCGTCGAGCCGCCGCAGCCCGCCAGGCCGATGGCCCCGAGCGCTACGACGACCGCGAGGGTTAAGCACCGCGTCCCTACCACCCCGACCCCTGCTCCCCCTGCCATCACGATCCTCCAATCGAATGAAGTCAATGTCTGAAAATCCACAGGCGCCTTCGCTCGGGTAGCGCCATCCCCAGTTGGACGCTGCCCGGGGCGGATCCCCCGCCCCGGGCAGCCGTGAACATCTCTCGATCGAAGCCTGCCGGCTGGCAGGGCCATCGATCAGTCGTCGAGCGCGATCGTCCCGCCATCCTTGCGGCCGCCGAGCCGCTGGAAGGTGGTGTGGTCGATCGTTTCCTGGATCATCCGGATCGAGCCGTCGCCGAAGAGAAATTGGGCACCGCCGGGGTGCTTCGATCGGAAGCCCCACGAGTAGTTCCAGTTGCTCTTGGTGAAGCACTGCGGATTCGGGACGTTCTTCGTGGTCGCCTCGGCCTGCGAGTCGTAGCAGGTGGTCATCGTGTTGATCGGCACGATCGTCGAGGCATGGGCATTCCCCATCCCGTTGAAACTCCACAGCCCCTCGCGATGGTCGTTGCAGTCGGCGAGGATCTCCCCCATGAAGATCGTCTTGCTGAGGCCGTCGGAGACCATGTTGAAGGAACAGCCCTTCTGCTCCGTGACGAGCCGCGAGAAGACGCCAGAGATGTCCTTGAAGTTCCAGGCGTTGCCATGGTCGGCACCACCGGAGGGCACTTCGGCGAAGCCGAGGTACTGATTGCAGTTGCCATCGGCCGAAGGCGTCCGCTGCGAGCCGAGGCTTCCGGAGTAGCTCGACTGGAACCAGCCATCTTGGTCGGTGATGCTCGGGTCGGACGGGCAGCGGGCGACCGGCAGTTTCACACTCCGCACCTGCTGTCCGCCGCCGGCGTCACGAAAGCGTTCGTCGCCGCCGCTGTTGAACTTGATCTTCGAGGCCAGCCCCTGCTGCTCGAGGAACGGGAGCACATAGGCATGCCAGGACATCGCCGGCGATCCCCACGGCACCGTCGGGGCCCCCGACGGCATGTAACCGTTGGTGTCGTGGTGATTGTGGAGCGCCAAGCCGTACTGCTTGAGATTGTTGCTGCAGCTGCTCCGCCGGGCTGACTCACGAGCCGACTGCACGGCGGGGAGGAGCAGGCCAACGAGCGTACCGATGATCGCGATAACCACCAGAAGTTCGACGAGCGTGAACGCCCGACGAACAGGTCGCATTGCTTTCGTCATGGGAATCGCCTCCGGAAGCGATGGATCGGAAAAAGATATGGAGGAACGGGAATGAAACGCGATAGCTCGTGGTGCGCGGCGAGATGAGAAGCTGGAAGGGATCCTGGAAGGGATCAAGGAGAGTTCGCTCTGGGCGCAGGCCATCTTGGGAAAAAGGTCGCCGTGCCCAGACCTCGGACGGAAGGGAATCCCCACAAATGTCCGCCGAAAGAAATCCCCCTCACCAAGTGGAAACTTACCAACCGGGTCGGCGTCGAGACAAGCCCCGGCTCAGGAAAGAATGCGCTGGCGGGTTGCCGCTCAGCGGCCGGCCGGACGGTTGAGCCAGACCCGCAGCGCGGGGGCGGGGGAGCCGGTGACGTCCGCATTCCACGTGCCGGCGACAATGTCGATCCTCCCGTCGCCGTCGGCATCTGCAAGCGTGAACGCGGCATAGCGGCAGTCGTCCCGCTCGATCCTGCGGGGAATCCAGCGGCCGCCGTCCCCCTGTTCCACCCAGAGGACCGCGTCAAACGTTCCGGGCGGATCGGCAGCGGCACCGGGGTGGAGGGCGGTGGCGACGACATCGAGGTCGCCGTCGCCATCAAGATCGGCGGCCCGGGCCTGGGAAACCCCCGGCATCAAGGCGATTTCACGGACGTCGAACCCCGCCCTG
>CAMARC010000310.1 GCA_945860405.1 Candidatus Kuenenia stuttgartensis
CGAACGCTTCATGACGTCGAGGGCACCTGCTTCCACCGAAAGGCTATAGAGAAACATCGCCGTGACGATGATCCAGCCGATCGGGAAGAGGCCGAAGCAGGCGCCGTAAAGCGTGGCCGCCGCCGCGGCATCGAGCGGCATGCCGACGACACCGACGGCCACACCGAGGGCCGTCAGCAGGCCCGCGATCGCCGCCCGCTGTGCCGACCACCCACATCCGGCGAGCAATCCCAGCAGCACCACCAGCGGCAGCGTCGCCACGAGCGTGGAGAGAAGCGGGGAACCGAGCGGGTCGTAGACATGATCCCAGACCACGGCTTGTTCCTGAGCGTTCAGAAGACGACGAGCATCGCGGCCAGCCCGGCAATCCCCACGACGATCAGCCCGGCACCCAGCCAGCGCGCGATCGGGGGACGGTCGGAATAGCGGTAGTCGTCTTTGGAGACCGATCGGAGGACGAGCCGGTGCTCCCACATCCCGGCGAGTGTCGCCACGATCCCCAGGGCCATGAGCGTCGCCCCGTAAAACCTCGTCTTCAGCGGCGAGAATCCGCCGCCGTCGAGGCCCACCGCCGCCTGGCCGAAGCGCTCGATGCCGAAGCCGAGGCTGACCATCGCCAGGCTCGTGCGAATCCAGGCGAGGAGGGTGCGATCGGCCGCCTCCCGGTTGCGCTCGCGGGCAAGCTCCGTGTTCACCTCCGCGCCATCCTCGTCACGGCGGCGGCGTTCGGTCGGGTCCTGTCGATGTTTCATACGGCAGAGAATAGCACGCCGCGGCTCATTTCACCTCCAGGGCGATGGCGCCAGAGTGGGCAGAGAACTCCGGGGCGTAACGGCTGCGAATCGAGGCGAAGCCACTCGAGGCCGTGCCCCGGTGTGCCGCCCGGAGTGAATACTCGAAGACGTGCGTCCCGCGCGGGAGCCGTTCGAAGAACAGCTGCGTCGAGGCATCGCGGACGGCGAGATACCAGCCGGCCCCGTCGGCCCAGCGCCACCCCGAGAGAACGTCGACCGGCTCGGTGAGGCTCGGGCGGTGGTCGGAGAGCTCGAGAAACTCGTACTCGCGGTCGCTCGTCACGACGAGCCGCACGACGAGCTCGTCCCCCACCTCCACGCGCGTCGTGCCATCGGCGGCCGCGGCCACGAGCTCCGGCCCAGCCTTCGTCTGCCGCTTCACAAACACCTGCTTGTCGATCGCCAGCTCCGCGCGGCCCACCGCCGGGACATTGGCGATGTCGTCGAGATACTGCCAGTGGACGCCACCGAAGGCGAGCCCCTTCTCCTTCCGGGAGAGTGTGATCGTCCCCATCCTCGGCTCGATCTCGCGGCGCGTGAAGCGCGTCTCGATAAAGCCGGTGCCGGCCTCGCCACGGGGCGCGCCGTCTTTCCCAGGCTCGATCTTCTCGCCACCGACGTCGACGGTCACCAGCTCCGTCGACGCGAGGAGATCCGCGCCGCGGCCGAGGAGCGCGCCGACGGCATCGGCCGTAGCCCGGTTGCCGCGCCACCGGCTCGTGCGCTTCTGCGAGAGGAGCCACACTTTGAGCGCCTCGACGGCCTCGCGGTCGCCGGCGACCTCGTCGAAGGCCTCGATCATGACTCCTTGAGTCTCGATCGGCGCCGCGGCCCACTGCCACCAGGCCGGATGGGGGTCACGCCACCACATCCCTTGCCAGGCATCCTTCTCCTCGCCCGGCTTCACGTCGGCGTCGACGGCGCGCTCGCGGAGGCTGTCGATGATCGAGAGGGCCGTTTCCCGGTCGCCGGAGCGGGCCAGCGCGATCGCCAGATGCCCCTGCGAGCGGCGGGCGTCGACCTTCATCCAGGTCATCCTTGCGTTGTTGCGCCAGAAGTCGATCGCCGCGGCGGCCTCCCCCTGCGGGGGCATGTCGGCGGCGAAGAAACTGCGGGCGTAGAGGGCCAGCGCCACCCCAGAGTCGATCGTCGGCTCCCCCTTTCCACGTTTTTTCGCTTCATTCAACCACTCGACAAACTGACCGTCGAGCCAGGGGAGCGTGGCGAGCGCCGGCTGGATGTCGAGATCGACCCCGGCGGCGCGGAGCCGGCCGAAGCCCGCGAGGATCGAGAGCGTTACCGGCGTGCAGGTGCGGCCACCGGGGAACCAGGGCCAGCCGCCGTCGCCGGCTCGCATCCCTTCGAGGCGCCGCAGCGTCGAAGCCTGCTCGTCGGCCGCCCGGTTGGCGTCGAAGAGGAGGCCGATGCGGTGCCGGGCCTCGCGCTCGTCGACTGCCTCGCGGACCCACGGTGTCTCGGCGAGGAGCGTCTGCATCAGCTCCGAGTTCTTTTCGAGCGGGCTCTCGAGCGGCTTCTGCCCCGGAGGGGGATTGCGCCACTGCTCGAAGACCGCCGCGATCCGCTCGTCGGAGCGGGCGATGTGGCCGGCCCAACTGTTGGCGTAGAGCCGAGTGAACAGGGTCTCGACGCTCTCGTCGGTCGGCTCGGCGATCGACGGCAAGGCGAGAACGGCATACCAGGCGGGATTGGATGCCGCTTGGACGACGAGCGACTGGCTGGCGATCGAGGGGTGATCCTTGATGTTTGCGAGCCGCTGAATAGTCACCTTCCTCGAGCCGGGGCCGCGGAGCGTGATCGGCACCGACTCATCGACGAGGACGCGCCGGGAGAGGACCGGCAAAAAGGCCTCTTCGCCGTCGGCGGCCCGGCCCGCCACGCCTGCGGCGAGATACCGCAAGGTCTCGGTGCCATCGGCCACGCGCACCCGGAAAACCACGGGCTTTGATTGACCGGCGGCAAGCTCGAAGGGCTGCTCGGCCGGTGTCTCGAGGAGGGATTGGCGGGAGTCTCCGGTGCGGGCGTCGAAAAGCTCGAGGCGCACCTTTCCGGCAAGCGTGCCGGTTGAGCGGTTGCCGACCTTCACCGGGATCTCGACGACGTCCCCTTCGCGGAGGAACCGGGGCACGACCGGCTCGACCATGAGGTCCTTGGCGGCCACGGCCGTGTCGAGGAGCGTGCCGGAGCGGAGGCTTGCGTCGTGGGCGAGCGACTTGAACTGCCAGGTGGTGAGCGTGTCGGGGAGGGTGAACTCGATCGTCACGCTGCCGTCGTCGTTGCTCGTCAGGGCCGGCAGAAAGAATGCCGTCTCGACGAGGTTTTTCCGTGGCGGCGGGGGCGCGGCAGCGGCGGGCCCGGTGCCGGTTTCCGGCGGTGGGCCTCCCCCGTCGCCCACAGCGGCAAAGTCCATCTCGAGGCCGAGGGCGACCGGCGCCCCCTTGGCCATCGCCCGGCCCGGGGCCGCGTCAGCCATCATCGCGTCGGCCATCATCGGCGCCGCCATCGGCATCGCGCCGCGCATCATCCCCCGGCGGTTGAAGCCGAAGAACTGCATCGATTGGGGGCCGAACGGCTCGCGGAACCGGCGGAAGCTCACATCCACCGGCACCTGCGGCACGACCCAGCTTCCGACGATCTGCTGGAGGACCTCGGGCCGATTGCTGAAGAGCGTGTTCACCGTGGATCTCTCGCGGCGGAGCAGTCCGGAGAGCCCGGGGGGCCAGGCGAGCGGGGCGAGGGCATCGAGCGACTGGTCATAAAGCGTTGCCACGAAATCCACGGGCACCCCCTTCCCTGCCCCGTCGAGGGCGTCGTCGGCCGTCTTCACGCGGGCCCGCCAGACTTCCTTCGCCCCCGGCTCGACGCGGCGGGTGAATCGCTCCCAGGCGATCTCGAGCCGCTTGTTTGTCCAGGGGACGTCGATCACCTCCTCCTTCAGATGGAGCCGGCCGTCGCGCACCATCCATGTCCTGAGCGTGAAGCCGCCGCGGTGGTCGTCGCCGACCTCAACCCGCACCGGCCATTGCGTCCGCCCCGGCTCGGTCCAGTGGCGCGCGAGGAGCTTGCCGTCTTGGAGCACCTCGACGAGGACGCGGCCCTCGTCGTAGCCGGTGGCGACAATCGCTTCGAAGGTGCTTCCCGGCGCGGCCTTCATGGTCGCCGCGGTGAGCATGAGGGGACGCTTGATCGTGGCTGCCGTGGCCTCGGGGTCGATGACTTCAATCGTGTGGCGGGCCTTCACGTCGGGGGTGCCGTCGGCTCCGGCGACGACAAACTCTGCCCGGTAGATGCCGGGCCCCAGTTTGACCTTCGCCACGGCCTGGCCGGTGACTTTGTCGGTGTCGTCCTCGGCTTTGAAGATCTCCTCACCACTCTCCCACCCTTCTGGATCATTTGGATCGGGCGAGGGAAGCGCGACCGGGAGCCGGCCCGGTTTTCCGCCACGTTGGGCCCCGGGGACGGGGCGAGCGG
>CAMARC010000311.1 GCA_945860405.1 Candidatus Kuenenia stuttgartensis
CGCTTGCGTCGGCGATCGCCAGCGGGATACGGTTCAGGGGAGACTGACGGTCGTTTCGCGCACGACGTAGGATCGTCTGCTGACGTTCTTGAGAGAGCTTTCCTCGAGGGGGTAACGATGAAGTGGGCTTTTGCACCCCTGGTACTCACGCTGCTGTTGGTGTTCGCGCTTCCCTCCGCCGCGGCCGATCGCCGCGACACGATTGTCCGCGAGAATGCCCGCGAAGGATCACTTGATTGGCAGCTCACGAAGGTGGGCCTGCGGAATGACGTCCGCGCCCGCGGCATCGAGGGCTACTGCTCACGGCAGAGCGTCAAGGCCGGCGAGCGGATCGAGTTCTTCATCTCCACCGATCCCCCCGCCCGCTTCCGGCTCGAGATCTTTCGCTTGGGCTACTACGGTGGCCGCGGCGCCCGGCTGATGACGACACTCGGGCCCTTCGAGGGCGTGACGCAGCCCGACCCCGAGCCGGGCGAAAAAGATCTCCACGAGTGCCGCTGGGAGGCCTCGACGAGCCTCGTCATTCCGAACGACTGGGTGAGCGGGGTCTATCTCGGCAGGCTGTCGGTGATCCCCCCCGACGACACGAAGGCCGCCTGGCAGAGCTACGTCACGTTCATCGTCACCGACGACCGCCCCGCCGACATCCTCTTCCAGTGCTCCGACAACACCTGGAATGCCTACAACGCCTGGCCGAGCAACTTCTCGGTTTACACCAATCCCAAGGGGACGAGTGGCCCGTGGAACGACGTCAGCTTCGACCGCCCCTACGGCCGCTACGCCCAGCACACGAGCGTCGTCAACGATCCACTCTCGATCGGATCAGGGGAGTTTCTCTCGTTTGAATACCCGTGTGCGTATTTCCTCGAGCAGCACGGCTACGACGTCAGCTATGCCTCCAACAGCGACATGCTCACGCCTGACAGGGGGCTGAAGTGCAAAGCCTTCATCAGCGTCGGCCACGATGAATACTGGGACCGGCGGCAGTTTGATTCGGTGGTGAAAATGCGCGACGCGGGGGTGAGTCTCCTGTTTCTCTCCGGCAACTCCGTCTGCTGGGTGACGCCACTGCGATCCGGCCATGACGGCCGCGACAACCGGATCATGTTCCGCGGTGGCCCGTATGGCGGTGACACGCCGACGGCCCTCGAGCGGGCCCGCGTCAACGGTCCCTTCCCCGAGAAGGGCCCCGACGAGGGCTATCTGATGGGGGCCCGCAACGTCGAGCCGGTCAACGGCGGCGGCGACTGGATCTGCACCAAGCCCGACCACTGGATGTTCGCAGGCACCGCCATGAAAGCAGGCGACAGGATCCCCGGACTCATCGGCTGGGAATACCACGGCAACCCGCCGGCCGACATCCCCGGCCTCGAAGTCGTTGGGGAGGGGACGGCGCTTGTCGGTGGCGAGCAACCGCAGCAGTGGACCGCCACGATCTACCCCGGCCCCAAGGGCAACCTCGTCTTCAACGCCTCGACGATCTTTTGGTCTCAGGGGCTCTCCAATCCTCCCGGGCACACGCTGCCCTGGTCGCACTGGACGCGCCCCCACGGCCCCGACGCCCGCGTTCAGCGGATCACCCACAATCTCCTCGCCCGGGCGCTCAGCCCCCGGGGGAGCGAAGCGGTGACGGTCACCGACGCGCGCCGCATCCATGACGCCGCCCCGCACGCCGCCTTCAGCGATCTCGTTCGCTGGCGCGATGCTTGGTGGTGCGTGTTCCGCGAAGCGGAGGGGCACGTCGGTGGCGACGGCACGATCCGTGTGCTCACCTCGACGGATGGCGCCGCGTGGGAATCGGCGGGAGTCGTGGCGGAAGAGGGCATCGATCTCCGCGATCCGAAGATCTCGGTCACCCCCGATGATCGACTGATGCTCGTCGCTGGCGGAAGCGTCTACCGTGGCGGCACAAAGCTCCTCGGCCGTCAGCCACGGGTGGCATTCTCGGCCGACGGCCGCGACTGGTCAGCGCCACAGCGCATCCTTGCGGAGAACGATTGGCTGTGGCGTGTCACCTGGCACGACGGCACTGCGTATGGAGTCGCCTATCGGACCGGAGCCCCGGAGGGGACGGCGGAAGACACCGGGGAGTGGACGACCACGCTCTACAAGAGCCCCGACGGGATCTCCTGGCAGCCGGTGACCGTGTGGGACATTCCCGGCCGCCCCAATGAGACAACGCTCCGCTTCCGCGCCGACGGCACCGCCCTGGCGCTTGTGAGACGGGAGAGTGGCGATCGCCACGGCTGGTTCGGAAGCGCCCCGCCCCCGTACCGCGACTGGACCTGGCGGAGCATCGGCCGCCCCGTCGGCGGGCCGGAATTGCTTGTCTTGGCCGACGGCCGGATCCTCGCCGCCGGACGGGATTACCGGGAAACAGGCCCGGTGACGGCGGTCGACTTCCTCGATCCCGCCTCCGGGGCGTGGCCCGCGGGCGTCACGCTGCCCAGCGGCGGCGACACGAGTTATCCTGGCATGGTGGAACACAACGGCCAGATCTGGATGAGCTACTACGCGACGCACGAGGGGAAGTCGGCGATCTATTTCGCCAGGCTTGCCGTGCCGCCGCCCGGGGACGAATGATGGGCCGCGGCGAATCGGGCTTTCAGCTGACGCGGGCGGCATGGGCGCTGGCGCTGTGCCTCCTCGTCAGCGTTCCCATCCGTGCGGCGGAGCTCCCGGCAGCCCCCGCGTCCGACGAGCAATTCTTCACTGACACCGTCCTCCCGGTGCTCGAGGCGCGCTGCTTCGCCTGCCATTCCCATGACCACGAGATCAAAGGGGGCCTGGCCCTCGATTCGCGGAGTGGCTGGGTGCGGGGAGGGGACCAGGGGCCGGCGATCGTTCCCGGGGCCCCGGAGGAATCGCTCCTCATCGAGGCGATCAGCTACACCAATCCCGAACTCCAGATGCCCCCCGAGGGCGCCATTCCAGCGGAGGAGCTCGCCCACCTCGTCGACTGGGTGCGCCGCGGTGCCCCCGATCCCCGGGTGGTCGAGGTCTCCCCGGAGGAAGCCTGGAAGGAGAAGCTCGCGGAGCGGGCCACCTGGTGGAGCCTCCAGCCGCCGCGGCCAAGCGAGCCCCCGAGCGTCGCCGATCCGGCCTGGCAGCGGGATCCGGTCGATCGCTTCATCCGCGCGAAGCTCGACGCCGCCGGGATCGAGCCGGCGGCCCCGGCCGATCCTGACGTCCTTCGCCGCCGGCTGTCGTTTCTCCTCACCGGCCTGCCGCCGTCGTTCCACGCCTCGATTCCTGCCAGTGCCACCACAGAGGAGGTCGTCGATGCCCTCCTCGCTTCGCCCCATTTCGGTGAGCAGTTCGCCCGCCACTGGATGGATGTCGTCCGCTACACCGACACCTACGGCTACGAGTGGGACATCGCCGCCCGCGGCTCGTGGGACTACCGCGACTACCTCGTCCGGGCGTTCAATGATGACATCGGCTTCGACACCATCGTCCGCGAGCAGATTGCCGGCGATCTCCTCCCTGAGCCACGGGCCGACGCGACAGCTTGCGTGAATGCCAGCCAGATCGGACCGATGTTCTTTCATTTCGGTGAGCACCGCCACGGCAGCAGCCTCGACTTCAACGGCGTCCACCAGGAGATGATCGACAACAAGATCGACGCCTTCTCCAAAACGTTTCTGGCGATGACGGTGGGCTGTGCCCGCTGCCATGATCACAAGCTCGATGCGATCTCGCAGAAAGACTATTACGCGCTGGCCGGGATGTTCATGACGCCGCGGTGGACGCCGCGCGACGTCGCCCTTCCCGAAGTCAACGCTTCGTCGATTGCCGCGCTCAGGCGCCTCCGCGGCGAGATCCAAGCGAGCCTCGCTGCCGCCTGGAGCCGCGAGGCGCTCGCGATCTTGGGCGCCACGATCCGGGATCGCCTCCGGGCCGATCCGGAGGGGGTGAAGGCGGCGTCGATCGACGACGTGAGCTATCCCTTCGCCAAGCTCCTCGAAGCCGCCGCCCAGCCAGATGCCGACGCCAGTGTGACGGTCCCTGAAGCCTGGAAGACGATTGCCGCAGAGTGGCAGGCGGCCCGTGCGATGCGGCAGGAGGCCAATGCCCGCTTCACGGCGCTTGTTGACCTCACCGAGCCGGGGCTGCCTGCGGGCTGGGTCGTAGAAGGGGAGGGGATGGCCCACGGCCATGTCGCCGCCGGTGCCGTCCGCGTCGCCCTCGAAGGGGACGCGCTCGTCGCCGGAGTGCTTCCCGCCGGCCACCATACCCACGCCCTCTCCCCGCGACTCCCCGGCATCCTCCGCCTCCCTC
>CAMARC010000312.1 GCA_945860405.1 Candidatus Kuenenia stuttgartensis
CCGGCTCAACGCGTGCTCTCCGACGTCGAGCCGGGGGAGATCGCGGCCCGGCTTCCCGCCGCCGCGCCGGAGACCCCCGAATCGCTCGCGGCGGTGCTTGGCGATCTCGAGCGGATCATCGTTCCGGGGCTGACGCACTGGCAGCATCCGGGGTTCTTTGCGTACTTCCCGGCCAATGCCTCCGGTCCTTCGATCCTCGGCGAATTGCTCAGCGCCGGCCTCGGGATCCAGGGGATGCTGTGGACGACGTCGCCGGCGGCGACCGAGCTCGAGGGGATCGTCGTCGACTGGCTCCGCCAGCTCCTCGGCCTTCCCGATCGCTTCCGGCTCGGTGGCGATGGCGGCGGGATGATCCAAGACTCCGCCTCGAGCGGGCTGCTCTGTTGCCTCGTGGCAGCACGCGAGCGCGCGGCGGCCGTCGGCGCGGGACAGGGCGTGGTCTACGCCAGCACCGATGCCCATTCAAGTGTCGTGAAAGGGGCGAAGATCGCCGGCTTTCCCCCTGTGGCGATCCGCCGGATCGACACCGACAGCGCCGGCCGGCTCCGCCCCGATCTCCTCGAGGCCGCGATCCGCGACGATGCGGCCGCGGGCCGAGTCCCCTGCTTCGTCGTGGCCACCGTGGGCACGACCGCACGGGGGGCGATCGACCCGGTGGCGGCCATCGGCACGATCGCCCGCCAACACGGCGCTTGGCTCCATATCGACGCCGCCTGGGCCGGGACGGCCGCGATCTGTCCGGAGTTCCGCCCGATGATCGTCGACGGCGCCGAGCTCGCCGACAGTTGGGGCACCAACCCGCACAAGTCGATGCTCGTCAACTTCGACTGTCACTGCCTCTGGATCGCCTCACGGCACACCCTCGCCACCGCCCTGACGACGAAGCCCGACTACCTCCGGACGGCCGTCGGCGATACCGGGGCCGTGGTCGACTACAGCGACTGGCAGGTGCCACTCGGCCGCCGGTTTCGGGCCCTCAAACTCTGGATGGTCTTACGGATGATCGGTGCGGAGGCACTCCGGCAGCGGGTCCGCGATCAGGTCGCCTGGACGGCGGAGTTCGCCGATCTCGTGGCGGCTGATCCGGCCTTCGAGATCCTCTCGCCCCCCAGTCTGGCCCTGGTCACCTTCGCCCTCCGGGCGGGCGATGAGGCGACCGCCGACCTGCTCGCCCGGGTGAATCGCGCCGGCTCGGTGTTTCTCAGCCACGCCCGGGTCGGCGGTCGCCACGCCATCCGCCTGGCGGTCGGCGGCACGCTCACCAGCCGGGCTGACGTTCTTAGCGCCTGGGGGGTGATCGCCGCCGCTGCGGGGGATCCGGTGCTCGTGGCGAAGGCGCGGGGGTGTCCGGCGGAGGAGCGGTGAGAGGCCGATCGGAGGGGCAGCCCCCCTTCCCCAGATTTCCAAGGACAGGGAACTCTGGGGAATGTCTCCGGTCCCCGCCAACTGTCACGATCCTTTTCGACCGTTTTTTCGATAAAGAGGCTGTCGTAATCCCGACGCCGAACATTCTCCGACCGGCCCCGTACTATTTGGTGCGACCGGTGTCGGCAGGGCTTTTTCAGGGCTGCCGGGCGGACGAGGAGCATCAACATCATGGCTCGAAAAGACGCACTTGTGAACCTTCGGGCGATTCTCGTCCGCCGTCGTGATGCCCTGCGCAGCGCGCTGGCAGGCGACCTTTCTCTCCTCCGGGAACTGCACGGGGAGACGACGGGGGACGTGGTCGATGCCGCGCTCGATACCGCCCAGGACGAGATCAGCTCGCAGTTGGCTGAGGTCGAGAGCCGCGAACTCGCCCACATCGAGAACGCGCTGGTGCGGATGAAGGCCGGTGAGTATGGGGTCTGCGAGGTCTGTTCGAAGAAGATCCCGATGGCCCGGCTCGACGCCCTCCCGTACGCCACGATGTGCATCGAGTGCCAGCGCGAGATCGAGCGCCATGGCGGGATGGCTAGCTCTCGTGACGCCTACGAAGACTCCTCCGCCGACCTCGAAATCGACGTTTCCTGATCATCTTCCCCCCGTCGGCCGCGGGCTCAAGCCCCGCGCGCCAGGCGTTTCTCGGGGGGAGAGTGGGGCGGCCCCGTCGACCTCCCCGGCAGGCGCGTGACGGAACTCGGTCGGCGGTATGATGTCGCGGTCTCGCGTCCGCCTTCGAGAGCGTCACATCCATGGGCCAGACACCACCGTTCTTCAGCTCCGTGCTCCCGCGCTCCGGCGGCGGGCCGGGGGTGTTGCTCCTCACGCTCCTGCTCCTCGTGGTGGGCCAAGCCTCCGCCGACGAGCCTCCTGCCCTGCAACCGATCGCCCCGAGGGTGGCCGGTGAATCCGAGGGCAGCGGACGGATCGCGGCGGATGCGGCGGGAAGGGTCGACCCGGCCCGTTCGTCCCGGCTCTCCCCTGAGGAGCGTGATCGTCTCTATGCCCAGATCGAGCGCGATGCGGAGGAGCTCGAGCGTCAGGGGGCGCAGCTCCGTCGCCTGACGGTGCTGCTGCGGCCGTGCGTCGTCCATATCGATGCCCGCAAGCCTGCCCAAAAGTCGACCCGCGGAGCCAAATCGGGGGACGAGGACGAGGCCGGATCAGGGGTCATCGCCCGCGTCGCCGACCGGCTCGTCGTGATCACCAATCGGCATGTCGTTCATGGTGCCGAGCTCGACAACATCGTCATCCGTCTCGACGACGGTCGTGAGCTGCGGCCGTTGCGGATGTGGACCGATCCGGCCACCGATATTGCCGTTCTGACGATCGCCGGCACCGATCTGGTTTCCGCCCGGCTCGCCGAACGGGATGCCGTTCAGATCGGCGACACGGTCCTGGCGATCGGCAGCCCGTTCGGGCTGTCGCATTCGGTGACCCTCGGCATCGTGTCGGCGAAGGGGCGCCGCGATCTCGAACTCGGTGACGAAGGGGTGAAGTTCCAGGACTTCATCCAGACCGACGCCGCCATCAATCCCGGCAACAGTGGGGGGCCGCTGGTGAATCTCCGCGGCGAGGTGGTCGGCCTCAACACGGCGATCGCGAGTAACTCCGGCGGCAGCGAGGGGATCGGGTTCGCCATCCCGGTGTCGATGGTGATGTTCGTGGCCCGGCAACTCGTGGAGAACGGCGCCGTCGCCCGGGCCTATCTCGGCGTCACGCTCGACAGGACGTTCACGCAGAGGACGGCGGAGCGCCTGGGGATGGTGCGGGCGGTGGGGGCGAGGGTCTCAGGGGTGACGAAGGGGTCGCCCGCCGATTCGGCTGGGATTCAGCCGGATGACGTGATTCTCGAGTTCGACGGCCAGCCGATCGACGACGACGACCACCTCGTCAGCCTCGTCAGCGTCACCCCCACCAACCGCAACGTGTCGTTGGGGGTTTTCCGCGGTCGCCAGCGGATTGAGCTTCAGATGCCCGTGGCCAGCCGCGAGCAGTTTGAACCCCGCTGACGGAAAGGAGAAACCGATGGAGGGGATGACGGCCAACGTGTTCGGATGGCTCAAGGGGATCTCCCCCGGGTCGCGTTCGCTCCTTGACGCCTCGGCGCGACGGATCGTCACCGAGGTCGAGGGCTTGGCGGCCGAGATGGCAGGCTTGAGCGATGCGGCTCTGCGGCGCACGGCACGCTCGCTGTCGTACCGGGCCAAGGCGGGCGAGCCGATCGAGTCGCTGATGGTGGAGAGCTTCGCGGCAACGCGGGAGGCCGGCCGTCGCGCCAACGGCATGCGGCATTACGACGTCCAGCTCCTGGCCGGGGTGGCACTGGTGCGTGGGGCGATCGTCGAGATGCAGACCGGCGAGGGGAAGACACTCGTTGCCACCCTCCCGCTGGCGCTCTATGCCCTGTGCGGTAAAGGGGCCCATCTCGCCACCGTCAACGACTACCTCGCCAAGCGCGACGCCGAGTGGATGGAGCCGATCTACCGCGTCCTCGGGATGTCGGTCGGCATCGTCCAGTCGCAGATGGGGTTTGATGAGCGCCGCGAGGCGTATGCCAAGGACGTGACCTACGGCACGGCGAAGGAGTTCGGATTCGACTTCTTGAAAGATCGCCTCATGGGGCGCGAGATCGCCGAGGGGCGCGGTGATCTCGGGGCGATGCTCACCGGCCACGCCACATCGCAGGCCTCGAAACTCCTCCAGCGTCCCTATTGGTTCGCGCTCGTCGACGAGGCAGACAACGTCCTCATCGACGAGGCCCGCACGCCGCTGATCATCTCCTCGCCACCGGGAGAGGCTCAGGCGACCGAGGAATCGTTGTTTCGTTTCGCAGCCGGGGCCGCGGCCCT
>CAMARC010000313.1 GCA_945860405.1 Candidatus Kuenenia stuttgartensis
AACGTCGCCGTGCCGCTCCTTGTGGCGCGGCAGCCGCGGAAGCGGGCCATCGAACAAGCTGCGGGCGTGCTCGAGGCCGTCGGCCTGGGAAGTCGCTTGAAGGCCTTTCCGAACCAGCTCTCGGGGGGACAGCAGCAGCGGGTGGCGATCGCCCGGGCCCTCGTCCACGAGCCCCGACTCCTCGTCTGCGACGAGCCGACCGCCGCCCTCGACTCGCACTCGGGCCAGACGGTGATGGAGCTCCTCAAGTCGGTTGCGGTCCATCCAGACCGGACCGTGATCGTGGTCACCCACGATTCCCGCGTTCTCCAGTTCGGCGACCGCCTCCTCGAGATGGCCGACGGGCGGATCGTCCTCGACACCATTCCCCAAGTCCATTCCTGATCACACACCGAGTCCACGACCCAAGTCATGATCCGCACCCTCATCCTGCCGCTGCTCGGCGTGCTCGGCTTCGGCGCGCTCCTCTGGCACCTCGCCCACACGCATGAGGTGCCAGAGGAGCAATTCCCTCCGGTCGCCCCTGTGCGCCGGCAGTTTTCCGGCACGGTGGCCGGAGCCGGTGTCGTCGAGCCCCGCTCGGAGAGCATCCATCTCTGCGCCGAGGTGCCGGGGATCGTCGCCGAGGTGGCCGTTCGCGAGGGGCAATTCGTCGCGGCCGGCGATGTCGTGCTTCGGCTCGAGGACCGCTGGAAGCGGGCGGAGCTCGAGGTTCGTCAGGCCGCCCTCACGGCCGCCGGACAGGATCTCGCCAAGCTCCGCGGCCTCCCCAGGCCCGAAGACCTGCCGCCGAGCGCCGCGCGGGTCCGCGGAGCGCAGGCTGCCGCCGAGACGCAGCGCGATCAGCTCGCCCGCGCCGAGGATCTCCACCGCCAGAAGGTCGTCACCGAGCAGGAAGTGATCCAGCGACGAAAAGCCTTCGATACCGCGCAGGCAGCGCTTGAGGAGGCCCAGGCCGAGGATGCCCGGCTCCGCTCCGGGGCGTGGGAGCGCGATGTGGCGATCGCCGCGGCCGCTGTCGAGCAGGCCCGCGCGGGGGTCGATCTTGCCCGGGTGGAAGTCGAGAGGTTCGTCGTCCGGGCGCCGGTGGCGGGAACGGTCCTCCAAGTCGACGTCCGCCCCGGCGAGTTTGTCGGCACGCCGCCGGGCAAGCCGCTGGTTGTGCTCGGTGACACCAGCCGTCTCCATGTCCGGGTGAGCATCGACGAGCACGATCTCCCCCGCTTCATCCCCGGAGCGCCGGCACTTGGGTATCCCCGCGGCGACGGGGAGCATCCGGTCCGTTTGAGTTTCCTCCGCGCCGTGCCGACGGTCGCGCCGAAGCAGAATCTCAATGGCGACAGCGCCGAGCGCGTCGACACCCGCGTCCTTCAGGTGCTCTTTGAGATCGTCGATGACACCGCAGCCGTGCCCCCCACAGACGGCACGCCAGGCCGCGACCTGTTTGTCGGTCAGCAGCTCGACGTCCAGATCGACGCGGCCGCGCACTAGCTGCCAGGAGAAGCGCCGGCTGCCGTTCAAAGGGCTTCAGTGAAACTTCACGAGGACGACACCGGCAAACACCAGCAGCACGCCGAGGAGCCGACCTGGGGTCACCACCTGTCGCGGCAGATCCATCAGCCCGAAGTGATCGAGGACGAGCGAACAGGCCAGCTGTCCCCCGACGACCGCCGCGATGAAGGCCGCGGCCCCGAGCCGGGGCGCCAGTGCCGCTCCGGAGAGGACGATGAGCGCTCCCATCGGCCCGCCGATCCAGTTCCACCACGGGGCGCCACGGGCCGCCACTGCCTCCGGGGGCGTGGGGCGGAGGATGAGCATCACGGTCGCGGCGGTGAGGATTGTCCCGCAGATTGAGAAGAAGGCCGCCCACAGCGGGCTGTGGAGATGGGCCCGCAGCGATGCATTCGCCGAAGCCTGCACCGCGAAGCAGGCCCCGGCCCCAGCGGCCAGCACGATCCACACGACACCCATCGATCCCTCCTTCAAGACCGTTCAGGGCCACCAACGGGCCCGTGTTCGCCGCCAGTATGGCGCCGGCCGCTCGGCTGTCGACCTGTCCTCCCGGGGAGCGGTCATCGACCCCTTTTTCCAAGTCGTATCCCGCACCGGACGGCGGAGGATCCGGCGGCTCTTGGCTGGGCCACCGGTGGTACCGATCGTGGCGATTCTGCGGAGCGGGTCACCGGTGAGGGCGCCCCGTGGGGTGAGGTAGACTTCTCCCATGACACCGTCACACCCATCCGCCGCCGCCGATCGCGCTGCAGCCCTTGTCCGACCCGGGATCGCCGCCCTCGCCGGCTACGTGCCGGGGGAGCAGCCGCAGGGAGGGGAGTGGGTCAAGCTCAACACGAACGAAAACCCCTACGCCCCTTCGCCGCAGGTGGCTGGCGCGGTGACGGCGCTCCTCGCCGGGAATACCCTCGCCAAGTATCCCGACCCGGTAGCCACCCGGTTTCGCGAGAAGGCGGCCGAGATTCTCGGCGTCGACCCCGACTGGATCCTGTGTGGCAACGGCAGCGACGATCTCCTCACGATCCTCGTCCGCACTTTCGTCGGGACGGGCGAAGCCCTGCGGGTGCCGACACCGAGCTACATCCTCTACCGGACGCTCGCCGGCATCCAAGGGGTCGCCTGCGAGGAGATCCCGTACGAGCGAGACTGGTCGCTCGGGGCGGCGTTCTGCTCCCCCGCCACCGCCGCCGGGGAACCGGTCCGTCTGGCGATCATCGCCAATCCCAACAGCCCCTCCGGCACGCTCATTCCCCCCGACGCGGTCGCAGCTCTCGCCGCCCGCCTCTCCTGTGCGCTCGTCGTCGACGAGGCCTACGGCGACTTCGCCGACGCCAACTGCCTCGACCTCGTCCGCGGCAGCGACCGGGTGATCGTCACCCGCAGCTTCAGCAAGTCGTACGCGCTGGCCGGGCTGCGGTTCGGGTTCGCGGTGGCCCAGCCTGCCGTCATCCGCCAGCTCGAGAAGGTCAAGGATTCCTACAACTGCGATGCGCTCTCGATCGCAGCGGCCACCGCGGCCATCGGCGACCGAGACTGGCTCCGCACCAACCGGGCCACGATCCTCGCCACCCGGGCCCGGCTCACTGGAGCGCTTGCCGACCTCGGCTTCCGGGTCCAGGAGAGCCAGACGAACTTCGTCTGGTGCACCCACCCGACGCGACCGCACCGCCCGATCTACGAGGCGCTCAAGGCCAAGCGGATCCTCGTCCGGTTCATGCAATACGCTGGCTGGGGGGACGGTCTGCGGATCACCGTCGGCACCGATGCCGAGATCGACGCCTTCCTCACCGCCCTCGGGCGCATCCTCGCCGAATCCTGAAGATCTCCGTTTCCCGCCCGGCCATTCCCCTTCACGACCACGCTTCCGCCATGCACCGCACCGCCACCGTCACCCGCAAGACCAGCGAAACCTCGATCGTCCTCACGGTTGCCCTCGACGGCACGGGCAAGGCCGACATCGCCACCGGCCTGGGGTTCTTCGACCACATGCTCACGCTCCTCGCCGGGCACTCGCTGCTCGATCTCACGATCCGCTGCGCGGGGGATCTCCATGTCGACGGCCACCACACCGTCGAAGACGTGGGGCGGGCCCTCGGCCAGGCGGTGCGCGAGGCGCTCGGCGAGCGCCGCGGGATCCGCCGCTACGGCCACTTCACACTGCCGATGGACGAAACCCTCGCCACGGTCGCCGTCGATCTCGGCGGCCGGGCGGCGACGGTGTTCCATGTCCCCTTTCCGGTGCCGACAATCGGCACCTTCGACACCCAACTCGTCGAGGTGTTCTGGGAGGGCTTCGCGTCCGCGGCCGGGGCCAACGTCCATGCCGTCCTCCACCACGGCCACAACGCCCACCACATCGCCGAGGCGGTCTTCAAGGCCGCCGCCCGGGCGATCCGGATGGCAGTGGAGAGCGACCCCCGGCAACCGGGGATCCCGAGTACGAAAGGCTCGCTGACGGTGTGAGCGGGGCCGCCGGCCCGTCAATCGTTGACGAACGTCTCGAGGAACCGGGCGAGGCGGTGGAAGTCGCTGTTGCGTTCGACGTAGCGCACGACCGTCACGAGGGTGTTGGGGTCGACGAGCTCCTCGAAGGGGACGTAATTGAGATCGAGCTGCCCCGACACGCTCACCATCACCCCATTGAGCCCGCGCTCGGCCAGCGCCCGGTAGGCACCGACGCCGAGCTGGCTCCCGAGCATGATGTCGAAGGCGTGCGGCGCGGCGCAGCGGGCCTCGTAGCCGAG
>CAMARC010000314.1 GCA_945860405.1 Candidatus Kuenenia stuttgartensis
CCTGCCCCACCCGGAGCCCCCCGCGCCATGCGGATCGAACTTCTGCCCTCGAGCATCCCGTCGTCTGACGCGCAGTTTCTCGTGTCGTTCATCGTCAACGACACCGTGGCGATCGACGCCGGCGCTATCGGCTTTTTGGCCGATCTCGAACGCCAGCGGGCGATCCGCCACGTGTTCATCACCCACGAACACCTCGACCACATCGCCAGCTTGGCGATCCTCCTCGAGAACGTCTACGAGCCGGGCCCCGACTGTATCGAACTGCTCGCCGCACCGGAGGTCCTCGAGTTCCTCCACAGCGACGTCTTCAATGGCCGGGTGTGGCCCGACTTCTTCGAGCTTTCGAGCCCCGAAAATGCCTTTCTGAAGACCACCGTCCTCGAGCCGATGGTGCCGGTGGTGCGCGGGGGATTGACCGTCACGCCAGTGCCGGTGTCGCACGGCGTCGAGACCCTCGGGCTCGTCGTCGATGACGGCCGGGCTGCCGTCGGCTTCCCGTCCGACACTGGCCCCACCGAACACCTCTGGCGCCACCTCAACGCGATGCCGCATCTCAAGGCGGTGTTCCTCGAGGCGAGTTTCCCCTCGAGCTTGAGTGACCTCGCCACGCTGACCGGGCACCTCTGCACGCGCACCTTCCCGATCGAGGCGGCGAAGCTCCCCGCGGAGGTGCGGAAGATCATCGTCCACCGCAAGGTGCGGTATGCCGCCGAGATCGCCCGCGAGATCGCGGCGCTCGGCCTCGACAACGTGGAACTCGTCCGCCCGGGGTACGGATACGAGTTTTGACGCCGCTCAGCGAGCGCCGATAGATCAACCCTTCCCGCGGCCTTGGCGCTTCCGGTCGTGCTCCGAGAGGAGGATCTTGCGGAGACGGATGACGTCGGGGGTGACCTCGATCAGTTCGTCGTCCTCGATGTATTCCAGCGACTCCTCGAGCGACATTCGCCGCGGGGGCTTGAGGAGGATGTTGCGGTCGCTGCCCGAGGCCCGCATGTTGGTCAGCTTCTTCTCCTTCGTCGGGTTGACGATCATGTCGTCACCGCGGGCATTTTCCCCGACGACCATCCCCTCGTAGACCTCGTCACCCGGCTCGATGAACAGGTCGGCCCGTTCCTGGAGGCCGTCGAGCCCGAAAGCGACGGCCTTCCCCGGAACCATCGAGATCAGCACGCCGTTGGCCCGTCCCGCCACGTCCCCTTCCATCGGGCTCCACTTCTCGAAGCGATGGTGCATGATCGCCGTCCCCTGCGTGGCGTTGAGGACGCGCGTCCGCAGTCCGATCAGGCCCCGGGCCGGGATCGAAAATTCGGCATGGGCAAACTCGCCCCGGTTCCCCATGTGGCGGAGCTGTCCGCGGCGCGAGCCGGTCAGTTCCATCACCGGCCCGAGCTTGTCGTGCGGGACCTCGACGACGAGCGACTCGAAAGGCTCGAGCGTCTTGTCACCTTCCTTGTGGAGAATGACGCGCGGCTTCCCCACCGAGAGCTCGTAGCCCTCACGTCGCATCGTCTCGATGAGAACGGAGAGGTGGAGCAAGCCACGGCCCGACACGGAGAAGTTGTCGGAGCCCTCGATCGGCTCGACGCGGAGGGCGACGTTCCGCTCGAGTTCCTTCATGAGCCGGTCGCGGAGGTGGCGCGTGGTGAGGAACTTGCCGGAGCGGCCCGCGAGCGGGGAGCTGTTGACGCCGAACACCATGTTCAGCGTCGGCTCGTCGACCGAGAGGCGCTCGAGGGGGCGGGGATCGGCCGGGTCGCAGATCGTGTCGCCGATCTCGACGTTCTCCATCCCGCTGACGGCGCAGATATCGCCGGCGGTGGCCTCTTCGGCGTCCACCTTCCCCAGCTTGTCGAAGAGTTGCAGGGCGACGACCTTCGCCGGCACGAGCGTGCCTTTGGACGTCGAGCGGACGATTTGCTGCCCCTTGTTGATTTTCCCTGACTCGAGCCTGCCGACGGCGATCCGGCCGACGTAATCCGACCAGTCGAGGGTGGTGACGAGCATCCGCAGCGGCGCCGTCGGATCGACCGCCGGGCCGGGGATCTTCTCGATCACGAGGTCGAGCAGCGGCGCCATCGTCCCTTCGCGGGCCGTGACGTCGTGCGAGGCGAAGCCGTGCCGCGATGAGGCGTAAACAAAGGGGAAATCGGCCAGGTCGTCGTCGGCGCCGAGTTCGAGGAACAGGCCGAGGATCTCGTCGAGGACCTCCAGCGGCCGGGCGTCGGGGCGGTCGATCTTGTTGACGACGACCAACGGGCGGAGCCGGGCTTCGAGCGCCTTGGAGAGGACAAACCGGGTCTGGGGCATCGGCCCCTCGGCGGCATCGACGAGGACGAGGGCCCCGTCGGCCATGCGCAGCACCCGTTCCACCTCGCCGCCGAAGTCGGCGTGGCCCGGGGTGTCGATGATGTTGATCTTCGTCCCCTTCCAGTCGACCGAGATGTTCTTGGCGAGAATGGTGATCCCGCGTTCCCGCTCGAGGTCGTTGGAGTCGAGGATCCGCTCGCCGGAGAGTTGGCTGGCGCGGAATTGCCCGCTCTGGCGGAGCAGGCAGTCGACAAGCGTCGTCTTGCCATGATCGACGTGGGCGATAATGGCGATGTTGCGGATGTCGGAGCGGCGGGGGAGCGAGACGGCGGGGGCGTCGGAGGCGGAGGGGCCGGACATGGGGTGCTGCCCGGCGGACCGGGCTTCTCGGGGCGGGTGAGGACGCGCTCGCGGGGATCGGGAGCGGGCGGGATCGGGCCAGTAGAGGGGAAACCTCCCAGTATTCCCCACCGGAGGTCTTCCCGTCCAGTGAGGAAGGCGTGGGGGCCACGCCAGCCGCTTCCCTTCAGTCGCCGCAGCGGGCGGCGGCGTAGAGCCGGTCGAAAAGATCGGTTGGGGGCTCCCCCCCCCGCAGTGCTGTCCAAGCGGAGCGGAGAGGGGGCGTTTCCGGGACGGTGGCGGCGGCGCTGGTCTCCGCGGCGCGGGTCGCGGCGGTGGGGCCAACGAACACCGCCACCAGTTCGTCCCCGCCAAGTCGGGAGAGAAGTCGAGCATCGGGAGCGAGCGAGCGCAGTCGTTCGGCGGCCCGGCGGAGGAGCGCATCCCCGGCCGTGAAGCCGTGGAGGGCATTGGTTTGTTTGAGGCCGACCACGTCGACGAGCACGCAGGCGATTCCGGACGCGGCCGCAGTCTTGTCGTCCCCTCCGAGCAGTGATTCGAGGGCATCCCGTCCCGAGAGCCCGGTGAGCGGATCGAGGGCCGGGCCGTGGTCGTGGTGGCAGCCGTGAACGACGGTTCGGCGGCGGGAGCAGGCCGGCCCCTGGGGGCGGCGGGAAGGATCGCGGTGGCCGGCAGAGGAAAGGATCACGGGACCACGCAGTCAGCGGAGGGGGTGGATCGAGGCGCGATCGAGCCACTGGAGGGGCTCGCCTGGACACCAGACCGGTGCCGGCGGGAGCGGCAACGCAATGGAGACGGAGGGACTCGAACCCTCAACCCCCGCGTTGCAAACGCGGTGCTCTGCCAATTGAGCTACGTCCCCGAACATGGATCGTGCCCAGCAGACGCGGCCGGCCCGAACCACCAATCAACTCCGTCCAGGCCCATCAGCCGCGGCCGGGTCCCGAACTACCAACCGGCTCATCTCGTGCCCATCAGCCGCGGCCGGGTCCGCGGCCTCAAACTGCGCGCGCCAAGATTCGAACTTGGGACCTCTACCTTATCAGGGTAGCGCTCTAACCAACTGAGCTACGCGCGCTCGCTGCGACGACGACACTCAGGGAGCGACGTCGAAGCTGGAGAGAAAAGTATCGGCCGTCGTGGCCGGAATGCAACCCTCTCCTCCGAGGCGGGGAGATGGGGAGGGTGAGGGGCGGACGGGGGAGCGGAAAGCCAGCCGGAAACGCCCGCAAAGTCGACGCACATTGCCCTGCCTTTCTCTGGCGGAGAGGGGCTTCCGGGGGGCCTGGGGGGTCGGCGTTCCGGCGCCGGAAAATGGGGGTGGCGCCGCGGCCGGTTCCCGCTACGTTCCTCGTCGCAACCGCCCATCGAGGAATCCATCCCATGATCTCCATGCAGCTTCGCTCCCCCTCCCTGCCCTGCTCGCGCTGCGGCGCGGTGACCCTTCTCGCCGCCGTGGCGGTGTTGGCTGTCGCCCTGCCGGCAGCGGCCCAGCCGACGGTCGAATACGCCCTCGGCCTCGCGCCGTTCCAGAAGAACGTCGACTACGACAAGCTCACGCCCGACCAGGCGAAGGGGGC
>CAMARC010000315.1 GCA_945860405.1 Candidatus Kuenenia stuttgartensis
ACGACGGTGGTAGCGCCGCTGGATGGCGTCGTGGTCGACGACCGCGTCGAACAGGACTCCTACGTCGCCAAGGGGACGACGCTGGTCGTCCTCGAGGACACGAGCGCCGCCGAAGTGAAGAGCAGCCTGAGGATGGACGAGGTGTCGCGAATCTGGGGAGCTCAGTCGTCTGCTGTCGCCGCGTCTCCCGGGGCCCACGAGATCCCCGAGACGCCCGCTTCGGTCGTGTTCACGCTGGGAAATCGTTCTTATCAATGGGCCGGGTCGCTTTCGCGCCAAGAAGGACGCGGGCTCGACGAAAAGACCCGAACGCTCCCCTGTCGCGTCCTCGTTCCCGATCCGACGGCGGTGCGGGCCGTCGACGCCTATGGGGCGTTCATGCCGGATTTGCCTGCCGAAGCGCCACGATCGCTCCTCCGCGGGATGTTCGTGCAGATTCGCGTTCACGTCGATTCGGTCCAGGATCTCGTCTCGATCCCGGAGGATGCACAGCGCCCCACCGGCGAAGTGTGGGTGGTGAGGGAGGGGAAGCTGGTGATCCTTCGGCCCCGCCCGATTCATGTCTCCTCCGGGCGGGTCTATTTTGAATCGGCCTCATCCGGGCTCGCCGTCGGCGACCGTGTCGTCACGAGCCAGTTGGCCAATCCCCGCCCCGGCATGGCGGTCAGCGATGCCGAAGCCGCGGCGGTCTCCGGCGCGGTTCCCGAAGCGCCTCGGGCCGATGATCCGGCCTGACCGGCGGTCCCTTCCCTCCCCACTGCCACAGGAACCTGCGGATGCGCGGCATCGTCAGTTGGACCGTCCGCAACATGCCGGCGATGAACACGCTGGTGATGGCGATCCTCCTCATCGGGGGCGTCGCCTTTGCGACGATGCGGCGCGAGACATTTCCCGAGTTCGAACTCGAGATCGTGCTCGTGGCCGTTCCCTATCCCGGCGCCACGCCGGATGAGGTGGAAGAGGGAATCTGCCAGAAGATCGAAGAGGCCTGTCGGAGCGTCGCCGGGATCAAGAAACTCACGAGCGTGGCCCAGGAGGGGATGGGCTACTGCGTCTTCGAGCTCAATGAGAACGTCAAGGACACGCTCAAGGTGCTCGGCGAGATCCGCTCCGAGGTGGAGCGGATCCCGAGCCTCCCCGAGCTCGCCGAGGATCCGAAGGTGGAGCAGGTGACGCTCCGCACGCCGGCGATCAAGGTGGGCGTCCTTGCACCGGTCGCGGTCGATGGCGACGAGGAGGTTTCCGAGGCGGGGTTGCGGGACGTCGCTGAGCAGGTCCGCGAAGATCTCCTTTCCCTGCCGGCGGTGTCTGCGGCCAACCTCATCGGCGCCCGGGACTACGAGATCGATATCGAGATCAGCGAGGAGACGCTGCGGAAGTACGGCCTCTCGCTCCAGAAGGTGGCCGAGATCGTCCGCCGTGAGAATCTCGAGCTCCCCGGCGGCACGATCCGCAGCCAGGGAGGGGAGATTCTCCTCCGCGGCAAAAACAAGCGCTACATCGGCCAGGAGATCGCCAAGCTCCCCCTCGTGACGCTTCCCGACGGGCTCGTCTTGACCGTCGGCGATCTTGGCACGGTCCGCGACGATTTCGCCGACATCGCCGCCACGAATCGAATCAACGGCCGCAAGGGGATGGTCGTCTCGATCGATCGGAGTTCCGGCGAGGATCTGCTCGCCATGGTGGCCGCGGTCCGCGGCTACACCGACCAAGTGCGCCTGCCGGAAGGCTATGAGCTGACGGTGTGGGCTGATCAGTCGATCGACGTCCGCGACCGCCTCGAGATGCTCGTTTCCAACGGGTTTCAGGGGCTCGCCATCGTGTTTGTGATGCTCGCCCTGTTCCTCGACATCAAGACTGCCTTCTGGGTCGCTTCTGGGATCCCGTTCGCGATGCTCGGGACCGGGATGTTCATGTATCTCACCGACCAGACGCTCAACATGCTGTCGATGTTCGCGTTCCTGATGGCGATCGGCATCGTCGTCGACGACGCGATCGTCGTCAGCGACAACGTCGACCGCCACCGGCGAATGGGGAAGGGGCCGCAGCGGGCCGCCATCGACGGCACGGTGGAGGTGATTCCGAGTGTGATCTCGAGTGTGCTCACGACGGTGATCACGTTCCTGCCGCTCTGTTTCGTCTCGGGGGTGATGGGGAAGTTCATCGCCGTGATGCCGTTTGCCTTCATCACGGCGCTGCTGATGTCGCTCGGAGAGGCGCTCCTCGTCCTTCCCGGTCATCTTTCGCACGACAAGAGTCTCGTGTTCACGATCCTCGGGTTCTTCCTCGCCCCGCTCAAACCCCTCATGCCGGCGGTGACTTGGGCCCAGCGGACGTGCGATCGGAGCCTGAAGTGGTTTGTGAAGACGATCTACGCGCCGACCCTCGACCTCGCTCTCGACAACCGATTCAGTGTCTTGGCGATCGCCCTCGGCCTTCTCCTCCTCGCCGTCGGCCTGGTCCGCAGTGGCGTCACCCCCTTCTCCCTGTTCCCGAAAGTCGACGCCAACCGGCTCATGGCGAAGGTGTCTTTCCCTGACGGGACTCCGGCGAGTGTCACCGAAGAGGCGACGGCGCGGATCGAGCAGGCCGCCTTCGATGTGGCCAAGCGGCTGTCGCCCGATGGCTCGCCAATCGTCGAACTCGTGAACCGCTCTGTCGGGAGCGTGACGATGGCCGGGGAGGTGGGCCCTAACGCGCGGTCGAGCGGGAGTCACGTCGGGGCGGTGTCGGTGGAGCTCGTCGACGGCGAGCAGCGGACTGTGACGAGCGAGGAGTTCATCAGCGAGTGGCGATTGGCCGCAGGCAGCTTTCCCGGCATCGACGCGCTCGTCTACGGGAGCGAGAACATGGGCCCCGGCGGAAAGCCGATCGACTTCAAGCTCCTGGCCCCGAGTGATCCCGAAGGCGTGCGTCAGCTCGAGGCGGCCGTGGAACGCTGCAAGGAATGGCTCCGCCAGTATCCCGGCGTGATCGACATCGACGATGATTCCCGCCCCGGCAAGTGGGAGTATCAGGTGAAGATCAAGCCTCGGGCCGAGGCGATGGGCGTCTCGCTCGCGGATCTGGCAGCCACGATCCGGGCGAGCTTTTACGGCGAAGAGGTGATGCGGCTCCAACGGGGCCGCCACGAAGTGAAGCTCATGGTGCGCTATCCCCCGGAGGAGCGCCGGAGCTTCGCGGCCCTCGATGACATCCGGGTGACGAGCCCCGACGGGGTGAAGCGGCCGGTCGGCGAACTGGCCGACGTGACCGTCGTCCGTGGCTACTCGGAGATCAACCGGATCGGACAGAAGCGTTCGATCTCGGTGATCGCCGACATCGACGTCGCCAAGAGCTCACTGACGAGCACCCAGGTCACGGCTGATCTCGAGAAGCGGCTCCTGCCCGACCTGCTCCGGGACTATCCCCTTGTCCGCGTCCGCTGGGAGGGGGAGCAGGAACAGACCCGCGAATCCCTCCGCAGCCTGGGCGTCGGCTTCATCGTGGCGCTGTTTGCGATGTTCGTGCTGCTGACGATGGAGTTCAAGTCGTACTTCCAACCGTTCATCATCCTCGCGGCGATCCCGGTGGGGTGTGCCGGTGCCGTCTTCGGCCATGCCCTGATGGGAATGCCGCTGACGCTGTTCAGCATGTTCGGCCTGGTAGCGCTGGCGGGGGTCGTCGTCAACGATTCGATCGTCCTCGTCGACTTCATCAATGCCCGGGTTCGTGAAGGGCAACCGCTGCGGCGCGCCCTCCGCGAAGCGGGCTGCGTCCGCTTCCGGCCGGTGTTCCTCACGAGCATCACGACGATCGGCGGCTTGATGCCCCTGCTCCTCGAGAAGAGTTTCCAGGCGCAGTTCCTCATCCCGATGGCGACGTCGTTGGCGTTCGGCTTGGCGTTGACGACGCTCCTCGTGCTGATTCTCGTGCCGGTGATGTACTCATTCTTCGGGACGAGTGCCCGCGAGGAGGATCACGAGGACGATGCCCCGCTCGAGGGAGCCAGTGCCGTCGATCCCGACGAGGCGGAGCGGGAATGGCTGCCGGAAAGCCTCCGCGACGACGCATCTGCGGCGGCCGCTCCCGGAGCGCAGCCGGCGGGGCACTGAGCGATGCCCAGGTTGATGCGGGCGCGGATCGCCCTGATAAAAGATCGCCTGCCTGACCGATGCGTGTGACGAGGACACGACAATGACGACGCTGCTCGAACAAGCGATCGACGAACTGCGGAAATGCAGCCCGGCGGAGCAGGATACCATCGCGGC
>CAMARC010000316.1 GCA_945860405.1 Candidatus Kuenenia stuttgartensis
GACAGGCTCCCCGACGCCGAGATCGCGATCCTCGAAGCTTGGGTGCGCGACGGCGCCGTCGATCCGCGCGTCGCCGAGCCGGCCGCGGCCGCCGCTGCCGGCGACTGGTGGTCGCTCCGCCCCCTCGTCTCCCCGCCGCTGCCGGGTGACACCGGCCCCAATCCAAAAAACCCGATCGATGCGTTTCTCGACGAGCGACTGGCGAAGGAAGGGCTCGTAGCGGTGCCCGAGGCCGACAGGCGTTCCTTCATCCGCCGGGTCTCGATCGATCTCCATGGCCTCCCGCCGACGCCGGAGGAGGTGGCAGCCTTCAGCGCCGACGCGGCGCCCGGCGCCCACGAGCGACTCGTCGACCGGCTCCTCGCTTCGCCTCGTTTCGGCGAGCGGATGGCCCGGCACTGGTTCGACTCGATCCACTTTGCCGACAGCCACGGCTTTGAGCACGACGTCTTCCGGCCGAACGCCTGGCCCTACCGCGACTGGGTGATCAAGGCCTTCAACGACGATCTCCCCTGGCCGAGCTTTGTCCGCGCCCAACTTGCCGCCGACGTCTTCTTCCCCGACGATCCCGCCACCTTTCCTGCCCTCGGCTATCTCGGCGCCGGCACCTACGATCATTCCGCCGCTGCCACGGCGCCGAAGTCATTTGAGAATCTCGACCGCGACGACATGGTCACGCAGGTGATGTCGAGCCTGGCAAGCACGACGGCCAACTGTGCCCGCTGCCACGCCCACAAGTTCGACCCGGTCTCGCAGGAAGACTACTACTCCCTTCAGGCCGTCTTCGCCGGGATCGGGAAGGGGGAGGTCGACTGGGATCCCGATCCTCTCGCCGCCGCCGCCCGCAAGCGCTGGCAGCGCGTGGCGACCCTGGCCGCCTCCGCCCCTGAAACCCTCCTCGACTCCCCGGAAAACGTGGCAATTGTCAACGCCTGGGAGAGCGCGAGCCACGCGCGGGCCGTGTGGACGACGCCCCCGTTGGCCACGTTCACCTCCGCCTTCGGCACCGAACTCGAGCGGCTCGACGACGGCTCGATCCTCTCCGGTGGTACGGCTCCGGAAAAGGAAGTGATCACGGTCACTCTCCGCGGCCCGCACCCGCCGATCACGGCCCTTCGCCTCGACCTCCTCACCGACGATTCGCTCCCGGCGAAGGGCCCGGGCCGGGCCCACAACGGAAATCTCCATCTCTCGGAATTCGACGCCCGCGTCTTCCCCGCCGGTGGCGAGCCTGCCACGGTGACAATCGCCCGTGCCAGCGCCGATTTCAACCAAGAGAGCTGGACGATTGAGCACGCTCTCGACGGCAACCCGGCCACTGCCTGGGGGATCCATCCCGAGGAAGGGAAGCCGCACACCGCGGTGTTCGTGCTCGCCGCGCCGGTGGTCCTCGGCCCCGACGACACGCTCGCAATCTCCCTTCGCCAGATCCACGGCGGCGCTCATGTGATCGGCCGCTTCCGCCTCTCCGCCACCTCAGGCGACCCCGACGCCGCGATCGCCCTCCCTGCGGCCGCCGAGGAAGCCCTCGCCATCCCCGCCGCCACCCGCACCAGGGCCCAACAGGCCACCATCGCTTCCGCGATCCTCGCAAGCCAGGCCCAGGCCGAGCTCAAGAAACTTCCTCCGCCCCACAAGCTCTACGCCGCCGCCACGACGGCCGTGAACGAACGCGGCACGATCACTTTTCCAGCGCCGCGCGAGATCCATCTCCTCAAGCGGGGCGACCTCGACAAGCCTCAAGGCCTCGTCGGTCCCGGCGCCTTGTCGGCGATCCCCGGGCTCCCTTCCCGGTTCGAGTTCCCAGCCGGCACACCCGAATCGGCCCGACGGGCGGCGCTTGCCGACTGGTTTGTGCACGAGCACAATCCGCTCACCTGGCGGAGCATCGCCAATCGGGTCTGGCAGTGGCACTTTGGCCGCGGCCTCTGCGACACCCCCGGCGACTTCGGCCGGATGGGGGGCACGCCGAGCCACCCCGAGCTCCTCGACTGGCTCGCCGCCGAGATTCGACGCACCGGTTCCCTCAAGGCGATCCACCGCCTCATCTGCACAAGCCTAGCCTACCGCCGCGCCTCCATCTGCCCGCCGGAGCTGTTTGACGCCGATCCCGACAATCGGCTCCTCGCCCGGATGTCGCCCCATCGGCTCGATGCCGAAAGTTTTTACGACGGCATCCTTCACGCCTCCGGCCGGCTCGACGACACGCGCGGCGGGCCAGCGATCCCCCACTTCTCACAGCGCCCTGGCGCCCAGCTCACCCCGATCCTCGACTACGACGCCTTCGATTGGGATTCCCCCGGCGCCACCCGGCGCAGCATCTATCGGGTGGTGTGGCGCGGCATCCCCGATCCTCTCTTCGACGCCCTCGACTTCCCCGATCTCGGCCTCCTCTCCCCGACGCGTGGCTTTTCAGCCTCCCCGCTCCAGGCCCTCGTCCTCGCCAACAATCGCTTCGTGCTCCATCACGCCCGGCATCTCGCCCGCCGCGCCGAAGCGGCCGCGTCCGACCCCGCCGCCGACTCTCTCGAAGCCAGGATCGGGCGGATGGTGCAGTGGACCTGGCAGCGCGAGCCGACCTCGGAAGAGACAGCGGAGCTTGTCGATCTGGCCAATCGACACGGCCTCGAAGCGGTCGCCCGGGCGCTGTTCAACGCCGATGATTTTTTGTTTGTCGATTGAGAGACAACGACGGACGAGGGTTTCTGCCATGTCGCTTCTGCTTCCTTCGCGCCGTGATCTCCTCGCCGCTGCCGGTGGCGGCTTCGGGGCGGTAGCGCTTGCGCATCTGCTCGCGGGGGAGGGGAGAGGAGGGGAGGAGAGGAGAGGAGCAAACGAGGGCGCTGCGGCCGCTGCCCCGTCCTGGCCGCTCGGCGGGCTCCATCATCCGGCGAAGGTCCGCCGCGTCATCCAGCTGTTCATGAATGGCGGCGCGAGCCCAATGGACACGTTTGATTTCAAGCCGGCCCTCGAGAAGCACCACGGCGAGGCGCTCGGGCCGAAGGAGAAGCCGGAGGGATTCACAGGCCCGGCAGGCAACGTCTTGAAGAGCCCGTTTCCGTTCGCCCAGCATGGTGAATCCGGGCGATGGGTGAGCAGCATGTTTCCCTGTCAGGCAGAGCGCGTCGACCGGATGGCGTTCCTGATGGCGATGAAGACGACGACAAACGTCCATGGCCCGGCGAGCTACATGATGAACACCGGGTTCATGCTCCCCGGGTTTCCCTGTCTCGGCGCCTGGGTGTCGTATGGCCTGGGGAGGATCGTTGACGACCTTCCGGAGTTTGTCGTCCTCCCCGATCCACGCGGCCTTCCCTACAACCAGAAAGGGAACTTTTCAGCGGGCTTTTTGCCGGCCCGCCATCAAGGGACCGTCGTCGATCTGGGCCGCCCTGAGCCGATCCCCGACATTTTCGCTTCCGATGCTTTCCCCTTTGCCCGGGGTGAAGCCGATCGCGATACGCTCGCCGCGATCAGCAGGCTCAATCGCCGCCATGCCGCCGCCCGCCCGCTCGACACGCACCTCGAAGCCCGGATCGCCTCGGGCGAACTCGCCGCCCGGATGCAGCTGTCGGCGCCGGCCACCTTCGACCTCGCGGGAGAGACCGCGGCGACAATCGCCGCCTACGGCCTCGAGCAGAAGGAGACCGCCGACTTCGGGAAGCGCTGTCTGATCGCCCGGCGGCTGATCGAGCGTGGCACGCGGTTCGTGCAGGTGTGGAGCGGCCCGCAGGGGGCGGTCGACAATTGGGACAACCACGGGAGCATTTCGCGTGAGCTTCCGCCGATGGCCAAGAGCGTCGATCAGCCGATCGGCGCGCTCCTCGACGACCTCCGCGACCGCGGCCTCCTCTCCGACACGCTCGTGATCTGGACAACCGAGTTCGGCCGCACTCCTTTCGCGCAAGGGGGCGACGGCCGCGACCACAACGGCGGCACGTTCGTGACTTGGCTCGTCGGCGCCGGTGTGAAGGCCGGCGCCACACACGGCGAGAGCGACGAGCTCGGCTATCAAACCGCCACCGGCACGACGACCGTCCACGATCTCCAGGCAACGATCCTTCATCTCCTCGGCATCGACCACACCCGGCTCACGTTCCGCACCGCCGGCGTCGATCGGAGACTCACCGACGTCCACGGCCACGTCGTGCGGGAAGTGCTGGCGTGATTGGGTCGCCGTCGAGGCAGCTTCCGTCACCTGATGCCGCTGCGAAATCCCCCGGAATTGACTCC
>CAMARC010000317.1 GCA_945860405.1 Candidatus Kuenenia stuttgartensis
GGTCGGTCGACGGCCGGGTCGGGGAGCGAGCCAGAGCGAGTCGTCCCGTCGGACATCCGCATCACCCAGCGGATCGCATGCCCCGGTCCGGGATCGGGGGCGAAGAACCGGTAGCCGTGGCCGAGGTAGAGCGCTCCGACCAACGGCCGCAGCGGTTGGATCAACCGTGTGGCCAGCGCACTCGACGGCGCCGGCCCCGCCAGCGGAGGCGCGATGACCAGTGCCAAATACAGGAGGATCGCCACCGTGGCGGCAGCCCGACCAAGACGGGTCCAGCGTGGGCCGGAGGCGGCGACAGGGCTGGAGGGGGGGGCGTTCACAAAAGCGATTGGCCGGACCACCGGCACGTCCATCAGGGTCGGGGCGATCGATGCAGATTCACTCTACCACTCCCGGGAGACGTTACTTCCGAGGAGGCATCGGAATCGTTTCGGCCGCTTTTCCCCCGCGACTTGCGGAGGAACCGCGGCGGCAAAAAAAAGCTCCCGCGCGGCACGGGCCGCGCGGGAGCGAATCTCAACCAGAAAAGGGCCGCTCGAGGCTGATGCTCAGCGGATCGAAACCTGGGCGTCGGCCGAGGCAGTCCGCTGGGCGGGGTCGAGCGACAGCTCCACCGACTTCCCGGCGACGAGGTCGATGGTCTTGGAGACCACCTGTTCCTTGCCGTCGACGACGGTGGCAACCTTGATCTCGTAGTTCTTCCACGCCTGGCCATCCTTGAGGGTCGTCGTCTCGAAGAGACGGACAGCCCCGCTCGACGCCGTCTCGTTGCCGGCGAGCCAAACCTTGGCGTCGGCGGGCACGCGGAGGGTGAGGCTGGTCTTCGGAGCAGCGACGGCGGTGTCAAAGGTGACGGTCGAACGGTTGCCAGCGGTGAGCGTGACCGACTTGGTCTGCTCGCTGGGGGTGCCGTCACGATCCACGACCATCTTCACGACGAACTCGTAATCCTTGCCGGCCTCGAGGCCACGGGAGACATAGCGACGCAGCGAGCCGGTCGCGGCGGTCTTGGCCCCATTGACGAACACCTGGGCATCGGCGGGGAGGTTGACGACGAGCATCGCACCGTCGGCCGGCACCGTCTCGACCGCAGCACCGGTGGTGCTCGACGGCGTGCCGATGATCTCGCCACCGCCGTACGACGGAGTGCCGTAGACCGGGGTGGAGTACGAATCGCCCATCACCCGGTTGGTCTCGACCGGGTAGCCGGTCGAGTACTCGCTGCCGCTGGAGTAGGCCGGAGCGGAGTAGCCGCCGTACGAGCCACCGCCGTACGAGCCACCCGAGCTGCCGCCACCCGAGCTGCCGCCGTAGGAGCCGCCCGAGCTACCGCCGGACGAGCCGCCCGAACTGCCGCCACCCGAGCTGCCCCCGGTCGACCCGCCCGAGCTGCCATGGCGGTAGTAGGAACGCATCGCCTTCTTCTGGGCGTGGTGGGCGAACAGGCCACCGTGCGACCCGCCCGACGACCCGCCGTAGGAGCCGTACGACCCCGACGAGCCGTACGATCCGCCCGACGATCCACCCGCACCGTAGCCACCGGACGAACCGCCCGACGACCCACCGTAGGAGCCACCCGAGCTCCCGCCCGAGCTCCCGCCCGAGGAACCACCGGACGAACCGCCCGACGACCCATAGGAGGAACGGTAGCGGTGGTGCCAACCGGCATGCGCATCGCAGGCCGTCGCAACAACCGCGAGAAACGTGACAATTCCTGCAAACTTGCAGCTGTGACGAAGGACCGACATCGGGATCTCTCTCCGGTGAATGGTTGGATGGTGAGGTGAAGCAAAATGAACTGGAAGGGACCGCCCCGCGCCCGGAACCCGCTGACCGAGTGCCGTACCGACCGCATGTGGCAAAGATAATTTGCCGGCTGGGCAAAGCAAGCAGTCTAGGAAAGACGGGTCGTGTTTGACGACAAAAAAGACGGTGCCTGGGGGGATTGTAGCGGCTGGGCATGGCAACAAAGGGCACGCAGACCCCCTATCCCCCCTCGCCTTCGAACGGCCGCAGGAATCTCCGCTGCCCTTTTTAGCCCCCTTCGCCCGCGGGCCTTTCCGGCCGAATCGGGGGACGACCCACGCAGAGGGAGCCATCCCGGGGCGCTTGGCGGGAGCCATCCCGGGGCGCTTGGCGGGAGCCATCCCGGGGCGCTTGGAGGGAGCCATCCCGGGGCGTCAAACAGGGAGCCTTCCCGCGGCGTCTGGCGGGAGCGATCCCGGGAGATCGACGGGGAGTCTTCCCCTCAGCGGGCGACCCCCTCGATCCGGACATCATCCGCCTCGAGTCTGCCGGTGCTCCCGAGCATTCCCACCAGGGCGATCGCCTCACGGGCCCAGACCGGAACCGTGAGCGTTCCCTGCACGCGCCTCCAGGGAAAGGTCCCCTTGCCCACCGGCAGCAGCGCCCGTGAAGACCGGCTCCGCCGTTCGTCGAAGAACTGGACGCCGAGGGCCGGCAGCTCTTCCGGCGAATGGCCTTCTCGGATCGACTCCCCGCGAACCTCGAGGGCCACCGTGAGCCGGCCGATCGCACGGCCATCGACGGCAAACCCCTGGAAGAGCTGCGCCGGCCTGCCCTTCTCCGCATTCTCCAGCCGCAGGAAGCGCCCCCCCTCGGGAGCATCGGGCGCCTCGACCATTTCCATCTGCCGGCCGTAGTACCACGCCGTCGGGACTTCCGCCCCGGGGAGCAGTTCCTCGAAGCCGCCGTTGCCGATCGCCGGTCGCGTCCCGTCGGGCTGCACGACCCTCGCCTCCTCGGCCTCGCCGGTCATCGGCACAAACAGGCTCGGCACGAGCGACTCACGCACCATCTCCCCGTCACGTTTCGTGAGCAGGACGAGCATTTGGTCATACCGCTCGCCGACCGGGATCACCATCCGCCCCCCTTCGGCCAACTGTTCGACGAGCGGCTTGGGGATCTCCTCGGGGGAACAGGTGACAATGATCTTGTCGAACGGAGCATGCTCCGGCCACCCCTGGAAGCCGTCGCCGATCTTCGTGACGACGTTCTTGTAGCCGAGCCTGGTGAGGATCCTCGCGGCCTTCTCGCCGAGTGGCTTGTTGATCTCGATCGAGTAGACCGTCTTCACCAGCGGCGACAGCACCGCCGCCTGGTAGCCGCTGCCGGTGCCGATCTCGAGGACACGATCGGTAGGCCGTGGCTCGAGCCGCTCGGTCATGTAGGCGACGACGAACGGACCGGAGATCGTCTGCTTCTCGCCGATCGGCAGGGCCATGTCGACGTAGGCAAGATGACGCTGCGGCGGGGGGACGAACTCGTGCCGAGGGGTCGTCCGCAGGCTCTCGAGCACGCGGGGATCGGTGACGCCACCGGCCGCGATGTCCTCGAGGGCCATCCGCTCCCGCAGCCCCCGCATCCGTTCAGCGGTGGCATCAGGGGGCGCGGCGCCGGCCGCGACCATCGCGAGCATCACCACCACAGCCACCATTCCCGCCGCCGCTCGCTTCATGGCCGCCCCCCCACGTCCCGGTCAGCCCCGGCCCGCATCCCCCTCATCACTTCGCCGCTTTCGATCCCGATTCGATCCCGATCAATTCCATCTCGAAGACGAGCGCCTCTCCCGGCTCGATCACGGGGGGCGAGCCGTCGTCGCCATACCCGAGATCCGGCGGCACCCACAGCCGCCATTTCGACCCCACCGTCATCAGCGGAAGCGCCTCCTGCCAGCCCGGGATCACCTGCCCAACCGGGAACCGGATCGGCCCCTGGGCGGGATCACTGGCATCGAATTCCTTCCCATCGAGGTGCATGCCACGGTAGTGGGTCGCCACGACGTCGGTCGGCTTCGGCTTCGGGCCTTCCCCATCTTTGAGCACCTCGTACTGCAATCCGCTGGGGAGTGTCACGATCCCCTTCTTCCCCTTGTTGGCGGCGAGAAACTGAGCGGCCTTGGCCCGGTTCGCTTTCCCCTTCTCCGCCATCTGCTGACGGAAGGCCTCGTTCTCCTTCTGCATCCGGGCCTCGAAGGCCTGGAGTGCGGCCGTGAGTTGCTCGTCGGGGAGACGCGGCGGGTTGCCGCTGACCGCATCGGAGAGCCCCTGCGCCAGCGCGGCGAAATCAAACGGTGCCTTCTGGGCGCGGAAGTCGGCGGCGATCTGACTGCCGATGCGGAGGCCGAGGGCGTAGCCGAGCGTTCCCTCCGGCGTGTCGAGGGCGGCCTCGCCCGGCGCCGTCAGCGGCTGGGCGGCGGGGCGCTTCGCC
>CAMARC010000318.1 GCA_945860405.1 Candidatus Kuenenia stuttgartensis
ATCAGCCGCAGCGATCAGTCGTTCGTCGGCCTGGCGATGGCGATGGGGCACGGGACTGCCGGGGCGACGCCCCAGAGCACCACCACCGTCCAGAACATGATCTCCAATCCCGTCGATCCTTCCAGCGGCGTCATCGACCGGGCGGCCCCATTCACGACCGGGACGCAGCAGCCGTTCGCAAGCTTTGGCATGGGGAACAACAACGCCGTCAGCCTGGAGCCGTCGATCCACCTCGATCATCTCTCGCAGTACATCGGCCACCTTGACGAGCTGCGGCGGATCAACGAGGGGGACGACACCGTCGACTCCCCCGGCTACGCGCTCAATCTCGTCCGCATCCCGATCTCGATCCTCCCCGGGAAGAACACGCAGCAGGGGCACGGCGCCGAGGTGACCGTGATCGGCGAAGCGCAGCTGGGGGACGACCTCCTCCCCACGACGTTCCGCAACATGGTCATCAACGACCTCATCGATCTCCTCGCCCCGGGGCTGACCTTCGCCGTCAACAACGGCGAGGTCCGCACCGCGCTGTGCATGACAGGGCTCGCGCAGGATGTCAACGCCTTCGAGGCCAGAGTTCTCCCCGACGGCCGGCTCGTTCCCGGAGGGGAGAACGTCGATCCCGTTCGTGACGAGCAGCGGCGGAAGCTCGTGGCGAAGGTCCGCAAGGCGATGCGGTCGCACACCGTGTCGGTGTCGGTGCCGACAGCGAAGATGCGGCGAGCGCGGATGCCGCTCCCCCCGGAAGAGCTCGTCGATGTCGTCGGCGAGGTCCAGGTGGCGCTGATGCTCCGGGCCACCTTCGAGGCCCTCGGAGCCAACCCGGCCAACCGCCCCTGCCTCGAATACAACGACGTCCGCGGCTTCCTCGGCGAGGAGCTCCAGGCCGCCTACGACTTCCTCTCGCAGGAGCGGCAGGCGGCGGTGTGGGAGGAGATGCCGGGCTGGAACCTCGCGGAGCTGATCCGCAGCCATCGAATGGGGGAGCTCGAACTCCGCCGCCGGGCGTTCTTCGAGTCGCTCGGCCTCGACGACGAGGCGCCTCTGAGCCACACGGTGACCGAGCCCTGCCTGGGCTGTGCCTGCCGGGGATCGTGTGAGAACGACGTCGGCCCCTGCAAGATCTGCCGGACGACGACGGCGGTGCTCGCCTGGATGATCCTCGTCGAATCGGCGCTCCTCAACGAGCGGCTCATCGAGGACATGCGCAACATCTCCGCCTCCAAGGGCTTCGCCGGGAACTGCGCCTTCGCCGGCCCGTTCTACGGCCCGAATCCTTCTCCAGAGAGCCGCGACGGCTTCAATGACTACGTCCGCCGCCGCTGGCCGATCCGGATCTTTGCCCTCGATCCAGTCTCCGCCGAGCAGAACGTGGAAGACATGTTTTCGCAGCGGCGCGAGATGCAACTGGCCCTGGCGATGTCGGTGGCCCACGGCCGGGCGAACCGGCAAACGATGGCCCGCTACGACCGCGCCCTGCAGACGAACATGGCGACGATCGGCCTCAACCAAACCGCCGTCGGCTTCACGCACGGCGCCGACACCTTCGGCTGGCGGTTCTACCCCCGCATCCAGTCGCCCCCGACGCAGAACAACCTCGCCGCCTTCCGTGACACACTCATCGGCACCAACTCGCGGAAACAGGATCTCTCGCAACGCTGCCTCGAGCCGGGGATGCGCGAGTGCACGGCGATGATCGTCATGCCCTCGTTCGTTCCCTACGTGACGTTCGACATCCGCACCAACTGGTTTTCCCTCACCAACCCGAAGTCGACCGACCAGAGCATGCGGCAGGCGATGAAGCTCTCCCGGAGCGTCAAATCGATGCAGCAGTCGGCTGCCCTGTGCGCGCAGAATGCCGGCGCCTACCGCGACGGGGAAGTGGCCCGACTGATGCGGCGCGTCGACCAGCTCGACCGCGAGCTGCCGCTCCAGACGATGATTGCACAGATCCCCTACGAGAACACGAGCGGCGGCTTCGAGCTCTTCAACACCGGCGTCACTGACCTCGCTCCGGAGCTCGTCGGCTATTACGGCGCCGAGGGGGTCGACAAGACCGGCACCACGGTCGTGTTCCTGGTCGGCAAGGGCTTCAACCTCCACGACACGAGCGTCATCGCCGGCGGGAAGTCGGTGCCGATCACGATGATCAGCCGCCAGGTGCTCCGGGCCGAGATCCCGCCGGGAGTGCAGACGATTCGGCTCCCCTCGAAGAACCAGCCCACCACGGCCACGGCGGGCCTCCACCAGCCCCGCGTGCAGCGGCTCGTCGCCCGGCGCTCATCCACGGGCGTGATGCTCGTCAGCGGCAGCGAGCAGATCCCCACGCCGGCCGGGGCTCCGCAGAATCCGCTCCGGGACCAGGGTCCTTCCACTGGCCAGGGTCCCTCTGGTGGCCAGGGACCTTCCACTGGCCGTGATCCCTCCGGCGGACGCAATCCCTCCGGCGGCCAAGGTCCCACCAACGGCAAGGGTCCCACCGGTGGACAAGGTCCTTCCACTGGCCAAGGTCCGTCTGGTGGTCGCGATCCCTCCGGCGGCCGTGATCCCTCCGGTGGTCGTGATCCCTCCGGTGGTCGTGATCCCTCCGGTGGTCGCGATCCATCCGGCGGTCGTGATCCCTCCGGTGGTCGCGATCCCTCCGGCGGTCGAGATCCCTCCGGTGGTCGTGATCCCTCCGGTGGTCGTGATCCCTCCGGTGGTCGCGATCCCTCCGGCGGCGGTAGCTCATCCGGTAGCGATAAATCATCCGGCAGTGGCAAGTCAGCCGGCGAAGGCAAGTCATCTGGCAGCAGCAAATCGTCCGGCAGCAGCAAGCCATCCGGTGGCGGCAAGTCAACCGGCGACGGCAGCTCATCCGAGGATGGCAGCTCACCGAGTGGCCATGACTCCTCCAGTCACGACGACGCCTCGCCGTCGACCGATGCCAATGAGCCGCGGTCGGTACTCCCGCGGAAGGGCCTCCAATTCCCGCTCCCCCTCCCGACGCCGACACCGACCCCCGCGGTCGCCGTCTGCCGCGACGACGACCCGTGCTCCGAATGCTGCGACGTGGAAGAGTTTGTCGACATCCACATGGCGACGCCGTACGGAGTCAGCGATCATCTCTTCATTCCGGTCTACAATCCCGGCACCGCCTCCCCATCGCAGGCCTCCTGCGATCTCGCCTTCGATCCCAACGCCTCGGTCGCACTGACGACGACAAAAACAAAGACCGGTGGCTGGAAGATCAACGAGTTTTTTCAGGGGAGCAGCGATCGAATCGCGATCGAGGCGCCGACGTCGTTTGCCGCGCCTGCCGGGGCGGAGCTGCGCTGCACGCTCCGCGACGAAGAGACGGACGGCACGGTGGCGACCTTCTCCATCCCCGCTCCTGCCTTCCAGTCGTCGTCACGGTCGTACGTGTTGACCGGGTCCGACCTGCGGAACTTCATCGGCGACACCTCGCGGCCCGCCACCGACAAGACCCTCCGCGGCGCGATCAAGCCCTACATCGACCACCTTGGCTCCACGCAGAATGTCGGCGGCCTGCCGAATGTTGCCTGCAACCTGATCCTCACCGCCGAGCTTGCCGCCGGGCAGCAGGTGATCCCGATCGACGGATCGATCGCGATCCAGATCCGCCGCGCTGATCAGGTGGTGGCCGACGACGATGCAACGCCGTAGCCGCGGCCCCGTCAGCCGCTGCTCAGTCAACCGTTGACGACGTGCCGGGGCGAGCCTGCCAGAAACGCCGCCACGTTGCCGGCAGTCGTTTCGAGGAGCCGGCGGCGGGCGTCGCGCGTCGCCCAGGCGATGTGGGGCGTGATCACGCAGCGCGGCGCCGTGAGCAAGGGATTCGACGGCGACGGCGGCTCCACCGAGAGCACATCGAGCCCCGCTCCGGCGATCCGCCCGGCATGGAGCGCCGCAGCCAGATCAGCCTCGTTGACAAGCGGCCCCCGCGCGGTGTTCAGGAGGAACGCCGTCGGCTTCATCTGCTCGAGCCGCCGGGCGTTGACGAGATCGTGGGTGTCGGGCGTGAGCGGGCAGTGGAGGCTGACGACGTCGCTCTGTGAAAAAAGCGTGTCGAGATCGACACAGCCCGGATCGCCGTCGTGGTTGCGACGGTGGTAGATGACTTTCATTTCGAAGGCGCGGGCGACATGCCCCACCGCCCGGCCGATCCGGCCATGCCCGACGATCCCGAACGTCAGCCCGGCAAGCTCAACGAGGTCGCCATCCCAGTA
>CAMARC010000319.1 GCA_945860405.1 Candidatus Kuenenia stuttgartensis
CTCTCGCGGAAGGAGGTGCTCAACCGCTGCCTCTCCGGCGTCGTGGTGGTCACGGCCCTCGACGCGCTCGGCGAGCCTGCCGGCTTCGGCAGCGGCTGCGTGGTCGCACCCGGGATGGTGCTCACGAACTTCCACGTGGTGTCGAGCGCCGTACGGGTCCGGGTCCAGCCCCACGGCACCGGGGACTCCCCTGCATTGGAGCCGATCGAAGCTGAGGGCTACGCGGTCCTCGACCGTATGAACGACCTTGCCATCCTGGCCGTGAAGGGGTTGCCCCAGAACGTCGTCACGCTGGCGGTAGCGGATCCGGCCGGAGTCGAGCAATTCGACGAGGTCTTCGCCATCGGACACCCGGACGGATTGAAGTTCAGCACGACCCCAGGTTTCGTGAACGGTGTCGTCAAGACCTCCGAACTTCCAGACCAGATGCGGCAGAGATTCGCAAATCCCGACACGGAATGGGTGCAGACAGACGCCGTGATCGCGGGCGGCAGCAGCGGCGGGCCGCTGCTCGACGAGGACGGGGCGATCGTCGGCATCAACACGCTGCTCCTCACCAATCGCATGGGAATGGCGGTCGGCGCGAGGCACGTTCGTGACATTCTCCGCAAGCTCGCCGACGAGGCGTCCGTGACCGCATTCCCCGTTCCGGGAGCAAACGTTCCCCGGACGAAGGCCGTGGCTGAGATCGAGCGCGGTTTCGTCCGGGAGTTCCAGCAGTTCAACGTCGATCTCCAGCGGGCCGGAGGAGACATGGCGGCGATCGGCAAGTTGATGCGACGGAACAATCCGGGGCCCGCGACGCTGCTGCGTTGCACCGAGATCATCCGCGAGCAGACTGGACGGGAGACGTCGATCGACGCGCTGCGGACGGCCGCTAAGGTCGTCGCCACCTCAGGACCGCCAGGACGCCATTACCTCGACAAGGTGATCGGCGAAGCGGTCGCCGATCCGTCGCTCATCCCGCCGACGCAGGAGGCGGCCGACGCCCTCGCTTCGCTGCCCTGGTCGCCCGAGTCGGAGCGGTTCCTCCGCTCGATCATCGAACACGGCGAGACGCCGACGGCCCGCGCTACCGCCGGCCTGTCACTGATGACGGCGTACACCGGAGATCGTGCCCACGACTTTTCGGCCGAAGCCCGCGAGCTGGCAACCGACATGGAATCCCGGTTCGGCGACGAGAAGGTCGATGGGAACACGGTCCGCGGCGCTCTCAAGGACTTCCTCGCCTCCGCACGGACGGCGATCGGCAGCCTCGCGCCGGAGATTCGCGGCACCGACGCCGATGGCGTCGAGTTCGGTCTCTCCGAATACCGCGGGAAGGTGGTCGTGCTCGACTTTTGGGCCGATTGGTGCCCGCATTGCCGTGCCATGTACGGTCACGAACGCGAGATGGTGGAACGCCTCCGGGATCGCCCCTTCGCGCTTTTGGGGATCAATGGCGACGAGTCGGAACGGGCCAAGCGCGTGATCTCCGCTGGAACCGTTACCTGGCGGAGTTGGCTCGACGGGACCGAGGGTCCGATCGCCGCGGACTACGCTATCCAGTCCTGGCCCACCGTGTACGTTCTCGACAAGGAGGGTCGGATCCGCTTCACCGACCTTCGCGGCGAGGAACTCGAGGCCGCGGTGCTCGATCTCCTCGGCGATCGCGAGCCCGACTCGGCCGGCACGCTGGTGGCACGGGGAAGGGAGTGGCGCCATCGCCCGGCGGGGGACGACATCGCAGGGGATGACTGGAAGCAGTCCGCGTTCGATGACTCGGCTTGGCGGCTCGATCCGACACCGATCGGGTTCGGTCCGGTCCCATGCCGTTCCTCGTTCGATCTCGCGCTCCCTGGCGCGCGGCCTGTCAGCACGTTGCTTCGCACCACGTTTGATGCCCCCGCCGATGGAATCCCCTCCTCGCTACTGATGCGCGTTCGGCATGTCGACGGCATCGTCGTCTCGCTCAACGGCAAGGAGGTCTTTCGGGACCAGCTCCCGGCGGCGTCGGACCAGCTGACGCCGGCCACGAACCTCGTTCCCGTCAGTGGCCAGACAAGCGGCACGTTCGTGACCCTCGACGGGGGGCTGCTGCTCCCCACCGGCAATTGTCTCGCCGTGGAACTGCACGCCGCATCTCCCTATCGGGCGGTGGCCCTGTTGGACCTCGAAATCGGACCGCTCCCCGACTTCGATGCCCTCGCGGCCGACGCGCCGGAGTCGCGGAAGCTGGAGGTCGCCGCGATGGTCTGCGACATCGGTCTCGAGCACCCCGAGGCGCTGGCGTTGCTCGAGAAATGGTCGACGGGAAGTTCCCCGGAACTCCAGCTCCAGGCCGCAACCGCCCTGGGGATGAACGACCGCGCGATCCGGCTTCCTGGGCTTGCGAATCCGGACATCGTTCGTGCTTACCTGGCCACGGGATTGGGGGCATCGAAGCAGGCCCTCGAGGTGGTGAAACGGGACGATCTCTCGCCCGACCAATACACCCGCGCCCTGGGGCTGGCGACCGTCGGATGCCGGATGCGCGACGTCGCCCCGGAGCAGGTCCGATCCCGATTCGATGAGGCCGAGTCGGTCCGCAGCATGGCTCTCTACCGCTGTGGCAGGCTCGAAGAGGCCAAGGCGTCGCTTGAGAAGTCGAAGTCGATCCGGGGTGACAATCCGATCGATCTCGCGATCCTGGCATTGATCGAGCGCAAGATCGGCGATGCCGCCACGGCAGGGGACCTGCGTGACCGCTGTCTCACGATGGGCCATGACGACGAATGGAGGCACTCGGCCGGGCTCGCGTCGCTCCTCCGGGAGCTCAGTCGGGCCTTCGACGGGCCGATGGAATGAGACGCGGATAGGACGAGCGGCGACTGTCACCCGGCAGCCGGCAGGGCGAGGACGCCATCCGGATGTTCCCGGAGGTCGCTGCCAGCTTCGGCCAGGACGATCCACCGGCGCCACCGGGCGGCGACGACAGCGGCTCGGGAGCCAAGCGGAAGAAGCCGGCGCCCGACTCTGGAAGGGGCGGCGGCACCGGCGGTTCGTTAACCGGCGGAGGCCCGGTTTGTACGAACGAAGAAAAAGCTCCCCGAGTAGGATTCGAACCTACAACCTACCGGTTAACAGCCGGCCGCTCTACCGTTGAGCTATCGGGGAATGCGTTGAACCGCCGAAACGGACCCTACGGTGACGGTTCACCGGCGGAGCCCTGAAGAATACCCGATGAATCGGGGGGAAAAAAGCCCGTACACACGGGCTGGCAGTCGGGGGGAAAAGGGCTCGAATCGGACTGGGATCAGGCCGGGACTGGCATATCCCCGTCACCCTTTCCGCTTCTCCATCAACACCCGGTTCCCCTTCTCGTTGTATTCGATCCGGGTCATGAACGTCCGCATCAGCATCACTCCCCGGCCACTGGGGACGTCGAGGCGCTCGTCGGACGTGCAGTCGGGAACCTGGGCGGGATCGAAACCGGCCCCCTCGTCGGTGATCTCCACCCGCACGAGCTCCGGCGACACCAGGCATTCAACATAGACCTGCTTGTGCGGGTCGAGCTTGTTGCCATGGACGATCGCGTTGACGATCGCCTCCTCAGCCGCCAGATGGATGCTGAAGACGTCCGACGATTCCCAGCCATGGACCCCGAGTTGCTCGAGGAGCCCCTCGGTCACGATCCGGCTCGCCCCACGCTCGCTGGGGAGGTGGACGGCAAGCCGCCAAGCACCGACGTCGTCCGGCGAGGGATTCGCGGCGTGGACGGAAGAGTTTTGTGCCATCTGGTCGATCCAACCGGACGCCGATCCACCGGGAAAAAAGCCCGCAACCACGCGATCCCGACGGGGCGGGATGTCGAGAACGCTTTAGAAAGCGGAGATCGCCTCCGCCTCCCCGTCATGGATGTCGAAAACTTTGTTCAGCTTCGTGACCTGAAACACATCATAGATCTCGCGCCGGATGTTGCTCATCTTGAGCCGGCCTTTGTGCGATTTCACCTTCCGGTCGAGCGTGATCAACTTGCCGAGGGCCGCGCTCGAGAGGAACTCAACGCCGTCGAAGTTGAGGAGGATGCTCTTGCGGTTGTCGAGGTCGACAAGGCCGAAAAGCTCGCTGCCAAACTGGATGATCTTGGCCTCGTCGAGGATCTTGCGGTCGTTGAACCGGACGACCGTCACGTCGCCGACCTTCGACACGTCGATCCTTTGATGCGTGGGCATACAGACGAAAACCTCGCAAAGACCTGCAATCCG
>CAMARC010000320.1 GCA_945860405.1 Candidatus Kuenenia stuttgartensis
GACGCTGTCCTCTATGAACTCGTCGCCCCCGACAATGCCCGGATCCCGAAGCCGGGGCGGAAGGCCTCCGGGGCGATCGGCAATGCCCAGCACGGCATGACGAAGATGCTGGGGCTCGAGTTCCAACTCGACCAAATCGATTATTCCGCGGAGAACTTCGTCCATGCCGACATGTCACCGAAGGAGTTCGATGCGGCGATGCAGAAGCGCGGCGAATCGTGGTGGACGATGTTCACCCGGCTCATGGCCGAAGGGGTCGAGCGTGCCGAAAAGGGAAAGCCGACCGGCCCCGAGTTGGGGATCGGCGACCTCTGGGGACTGTTTTTCGGGAAGGACCGTGAAGTCCGGCTCCGCCGCATCATGGCCGAGCAATTCACCGACATGGAGGTCCTCACCGCGGCCTTCGGTGGCGAAGAGGGATCGAGCCTGATCACCGACCGCAACGGCGCCGCGCTCGAGGTGCTCTCGGAACAGATCGCAGACGGGAAGCAGCGGATGGCCATCTTCTATGGCGCCGCTCACATGGAAGACTTCGACCGCCGCCTCCGGGAGGATTTCGGCATGGAGCCGGGGGAGGTCGAATGGGTCGAGGCCTGGGATCTGCGGATGCCGGGGGAGCGCTGAGCAACGGCCCGGCCGTCGATCCGCGTTTGAGCCGTCGCGCTGAAGCCCAGCCGTCGATCCCCGGCGACTGAAGCGGTCGGCCCTCAGTGTCTGACGGGGCTCGCGACGCGGACGACTTCCCGCTGGATGGGGCGCCGCACCGGCCGCGTCCATCCATCGGTCACCCGGCGGAGAAGACGCAGGGCGGCGTCGTAGCCGAGCCCCTCGACCGCCTCGCCGACGAGCTCGAACTCGAAGTCACCCCGATAGCCGGCAGCATGCAGTTCGCCCACGAGTTCCTCGAGGGGGAGTTGCCCGTTCCCAGGAGGGAGTCGCTCCCGGTCCGACGAGGGAGGGCCGATCCGATCGGCCATCTTCACCAGGGCTAGACGCTTGACGAGGTCGGGGAGGAGGCCGGGGAGGGTCGAGTCGTGGCCGAACTGCCAAAGATCGAGGGCCAATCGCACCGCCGGGTGGTTGAAGCGATCGACCCATTCCAGGGCCTGGGTGAGCCTGGGCATGAAACCGCAGCCGGCGGCGGCCGCGGGGTGGTGGGGCTCGAGGGCGAGGGTCACGCCCCGTTCGCTGGCGAGGGGGCTGAGGATCTCGAGCGACTCCTGGAGGAGCCGACGGGCGTGGCCGAGGGTGTGGCCGCCGCGGCATCCCGTGTGGACGACGAGGACCTCGGCGCCGACCCGCTCGGCGGTCGCGATCGCATCGGTGGCGTCATCGATGCTCTCGCGGAACGTCCTCCCGTCGCTTCCGGTGAACCCGCCGGCCCACTGCAGGCTCGAGACGCGGATCCCGGAGCGATCGAGGAGTTTCCGCGCCGCGTCGACCCCGACATCCGAAACCTTCGTCCGCCACAGCGAGATCGCGTCGAAGCCGTGATAGGCAAGATGGTCGAGTTCGACCGGAAGATCCCAGCGGTAGGTGGTCAGCTGGCTGATCGACAACTGGAGTCGCGAAACGCGGGGCATGGGCTCGGACATGGGTCGGATCGGTCTCCTGCCAACCGGTGAACACGGGTGTTGCCGCGACGGCGAATCGCTATCAGAGGCGGAAGTATGGGACACCCCCTCGCAGGCAGGCAAGAGAAGTCGGTGGGGCTCGCTCCATCCGCTTGCACTCGCTCCGCCGACCGCCTTTCAGCAGCGCGGTATCCGGGGTTGACAGCGCGCGGGGAGGCGTTCCGAAGAGGGCGGGACAGCCGTTCATCGCCCTTGGCAGTCAGCGTGACGGCATGAGGTCGAGACAGACCACGCGCCCGGTGCCACGAACGAACACCAAGCCGCGGGCGATCACCGGTGCCGCCCAGCATGGGGGCGCGAGGAGCTCGCGGCCGCTGGCAGCATCGAGGGGGCGGACGCGCGACACCTCCTCGTACTTCTCCGCCGTCGCCCGTGCCAGGACGAGATCGCCGTACTCGCCGAGGATGAGGAGATGGTCGTCAACGAGCGTGACGCTCGAACGCCCCAGTCCCCCCTCGCTCCAGCCGACCACGCCGGTGTTCCAATTGACGCACACGAGTTGGGCGTCGCCAGCGTTGCGGCCGCTCGAGCCATAGAGATATCCATCGCGGAGGACGGGGGTGTTCCAGTGGGTCTTGAGGGCCTGGCGAGGCCGCGCGCCGGGCTTGTCGCGCCGGACTTCGCGGAAGGCATCGTTTTCCAGGGCGAGCAGGACGCTGCCGGGGCCGTAGCATTCCGAGAGGAGGATCTGGTCGCCGGACACCACCGGACTTGCAGCGACGACGCTGAACAGTTCGTCCGACCGCCACCGGAAGCGATCGAGGAGCTTGCCGGTCGCCGGCTCGACCGCCACGAGTTCGTCGCGCATCCAGGCAAGGATCAGCGGGCGGCCGCCGATCGTCGCAAGCACCGGCACGCTGTAGCTGGCGAGTTGGTTCGTGGCCCGCCACACCTCGGCGCCAGAGCCGATGTCGAAGGCCACCAAGCCGCTGTCGAGCCCCTTCACCAAATCGAGGCGTTCCGGAGCCGCAGGGTTTGCCCCCTCCCGGCTCCCCCCCACCTGAACGACCACAACCGTCCGCTCCTCCGCGCCAACGGGCAGCGGTCCGACGACGAGCGGGGCGGTGCCGACGCCGAAGAAGTTCTGGACGACGTGGTAGGTGGCCGAGGTGTCGACCTCCCAAAGAAGGCTGCCATCGATGATGGCCCGGCACTCGAGCCTCCCGTCCGGCCCGAAGGTGAGGACGCGGTGGCCGGCCACGACGGGCTGGGCCCGCGGGCCGCCGTCGTAGCCGAAGGAGTCGGTGTAGACGATCTCGCGACCAGCTTCCCAGAGCGGACGGCCCGTCTCGGCCTCGACGGCCCGGAGGCGAAGGCGGTTCGCAACGCGATCAAAGAGGAACGCCCGGCCCCCGGCGACCGCCGGAGCGCAATACCCCTCTCCGATCGCCGCCTGCCACACCACCCTTGGGCCACCGGCCTCCCAGGGAGAGGCGATCCCGACCAGGCTGCTCGAACCGCTGCCGGAGGGGCCGAGGAACGTCCCCCAATCCTCCCCCTCGCGGGTCGAAAGATCGGCCGCCGGAGCCGGTTCGGCCGCAGGCAGGGGCGATGATGGAGTGACGAGGGCGATGACGAAAAAGAGGATGGCCGTGGACCGGACCATGGGAGACTCTGCGGTGGAGGGGTGACGACGACGGGCAACACGCCGGCCGGGACCTTTCCTGTCCAGGGAGAATCGCGTACACCAAACGACCCCGGACCAAGCGTTCCCGGACCAAGCGATCCTTGGGGACAAGGCTACCGCAGATGGCACGCGAGAAGGAAATCAGAGTCGGCGACGGCGCGGTGGTCATCCCTGCGCATGAATTGTCGTGGCATTTCGTGCGCAGCGGTGGGCCCGGGGGGCAAAACGTCAACCGCACCAGCAGCAAGGCGGTGCTCCGTTACGATGTGCGCAACTCCCCTGCCCTGCCCGACCCGGTCCGACGGCGGTTGATGGCACTGGTAGCCTCGCGATTGACCCATGAGGGCCACCTCGTGATCACCGGCCAACGCTTCCGCGATCAACCGCAGAACGTCTCCGATTGCCTCGCGAAACTGTCCGCGCTCGTCGAACGTGCGCTGCGTCCGCCGGTTGTCCGGCGGCGCACGAAGGTGCCGAAGTCGGCTGTGGCCCGGAGACTGGCCGGCAAACGGCACCGGGGCGAGACGAAGTCGCTCCGCCGTCGACCGGCCGACTGAGTCGCCCCCCTGGGCCCCGTCCGGACTGGTTGGCGACGATGCTATAATCGAGCCTCTGGAAACGCCTGCCGGAGCGCCGCACGGGCGGTCTTGAAAGGGCGTCAACCGAATCCGAGGTGAATCTCCATGGCTGGTGCCCGCGACATTGATTCGCTCCTCAAGGGATGGGAGTTCCAGCCTGGGGAAGTCAGCGCCCGGCTCGTCAAGGCCAGGAACGGCCGCGACGTCATCCAGATGCGGGTCGACATGGGTCTGCTCCAGATGGAGACCGACCTTCGCCCCGACGGACTCCACCCCAACGGCGCCGAGACCTATTTCGATTACCTCGTGGGGGAGGCGGTGCGGACCGGCGAACGCTTCCGGCTCACGAAGGAGCAGTGTGCCGAGGCGGACC
>CAMARC010000321.1 GCA_945860405.1 Candidatus Kuenenia stuttgartensis
TTTGGCGTGCCCACGGGATTCGCCGGCTCCCGTCGGCCGGCCGCCCCGCTGAGCCCCCGATTGTGGCGGCACGGCGCGGCGAATCAATCCGCTAGAATGCACCGCCGTTTCGGGGTCCGCGGGGCCGCAGACTCCGTGTCAGCGATCGAGGTCGAGATCGAGCCCGGCCCCCTCCGGGCCGACGGTGACCTCGAGCGGGGATGTCGCGGCGGTGCCGTAGCGGTCGGGGATCGGCCGCCCGGAAAGACTGGATAGCCACGCCCCGACCTTCCCCTGATCGTCGCGCAATTCCCCGGGCACGCCCCCTTCCGATACCGTCACCCGGTGTTTCCCCACCACCGCTCCCGGGCCACGGACACACGCCAGCGTGTAGCGTCCCTCCATGTCAGTCGTCCCCTCCGAAATCCACTCCGCCGCGATCCCCCGCTCGGCGGGCATGAACCGCACAAGCGCGCTTTCCAGCGGCTTGCCGCCAAGGCGGACCACGCCCGATGCCGGCGCAAGCAGCGGATCGGGCTTTCGCCCGCAACCACAGGCCAGGGCAACGACGATCGCCAAGAGGACAACGCGGGCCGGAACACTCAATCGACACCTCCCGGCTGGCCATCAGCGGGCCGCATAATCCTCTGGAGCACCGGCAGATCGGCTGTGTCGACGAGGGTGATGAACCGCACCGACCCGTCGGCGAACACCATGTTCGCCCCGCCTGGGTGGCGACTGCCGAAGGCGTTTTGCCGGTCGTCGGTCGAGGCATTGAACGACGAGGTCACCATCCCCGGGAGCCTGTAGTTCACAGGCACCCAGGCGCTCGCGAGGACGTCCTGCATGGCGTTAAAGTTTGACCACGCCCACCCGCGCATGTTCGGTAGTTTCTGCTCCCCCCCGACGATCCAGTTGGGCTCGAAGCTGTCGCGCTCCCCCACGAGCACCGTGTGGCTGGTGCCGTCGAAGACGTCCTTGAGGCGGACGTTGCTGTTAACCTGGAACATCCCGTCGCAGGTCGAGTTCGCCCAGAACCAGCACCGCGACCCAGCGTTGGCCATGTAGCTGTTGACGCCAAAGTAGTAGGTATTGCCGCCGGTGGAGTAGGAGACCGGATTCTTCGGAACGTGGTCGCTCGGGCAGACGAACACCGATACGTTCCGCGCCCCGACGGAATCGGGCCCGTTGCAATTGCCGTACTCGCGCGTGGTGAAGTCGAGTTGCGCGGCGAGGTTCGCTTCCTCAAGCATCGTGAAGGTGTACATCAGCCACGAGCCCCACTGGCCGGCGAACGGCGGTTTCCCCATCTTGCCACTCTTGTAGAGGGCATTCGAGGGGAAGAGCATCCCGCTGGCGGTGCCTACGGGGAGATTTACGCCGGGCGGGAAGCGGTTCCGCGCGTCGTGGAAATTGAGCAGTGCTAGGCCGATCTGCTTGAGATTATTGGTGCACTGCGACCGGCGGGCGGCCTCACGGGCGGCTTGCACGGCCGGTAGGAGGAGCCCGACGAGCGTGCCGATAATCGCGATCACGACCAAGAGTTCGACAAGCGTGAACCCGGCCGGGAGCGGGGAAGCACCGGCGCGGTGCCGGCTTCGTGGAAGGAAGACGTGCATAGTGCCAAGTCCGCAAGAGGAGGGAGCGGCAAAGTAACGCCCATCGGAACAAACCACTCTTACTTTAGGCCACATCGATGAGGATTTTGTAACGAAGCCGTGAGCCGTGCACGAGCGCTCTCCGCCCCGCCGTGCTCCGTCACCCCGCCGCGCAAGACTTTCGTGTGGTTCCCAACAACCACATCAAACCCTCATCCTGACATGCTCCCCTAGCAACCGAATCAACTCCATGGCCGCACAGGACCTCTGCCAGCGATGCGCCCCACGACCCCCCCGTTCCCGGCCGACATGCTGCTCGGCAACGACACGATCCGCGAAGTCCTTTCGATCGTGGCCGCCGACGAAAGCCACGAAGCGGTCGGGCTCCATGCCACCGTCCGCGGGGTGCTCGCCAGGCGGCTCGGCGTCCCCCCGAGCGAGGAAATCGTCTCGGTCGTCGCCGATGCCTTCTGGGACGCCTGCGAAGAATGCCTCGGCGACGCCTGACCAACCCAGGCCCCCTCACACAATCCTCACACAAATCTCATCAAACTCTCGCTGTCCTCTCACGAAACGTTTAGGAACCGTGCTCTATAAAAACGATCGAGAAGCAGGAGCGAACGGGTCGCTCTCGCTTCCGGTTGCCAGGTCCGTCGGTTCGATTTCTTCATATCCTCTGGGGTTTTCCTCCATGCGTCATCTTTCCCCGTCCACCCGGCGTGGGTTCACGCTCGTCGAGCTCTTGGTCGTGATCGCGATCATCGGCACGCTCGTCGGCCTGCTCCTCCCCGCCGTCCAGGCTGCCCGCGAGGCCGCCCGGCGCAGTCAGTGCCAAAACAACATGAAGCAGCTGGGCTTGGGTGTCCTCAACTTCGAGTCGGCCAGCCGTAAGCTCCCCTCCCCGGGCCAGTGCGACTCCACCGGCTCCAGCTCGACGACCTACTTCGTCCACTCCATCGCCACGATGATCCTGCCCTACATCGAGCAGACGAACATCTACAACCAGTTCGACGTCACCACCACCCCCGTGGCCGCGTACGGAGCGACGGTGAACGCTCAAGGCAACTTCACCACGGCCTCGGGTGGCCTGTTGCACAAGAAGGCCAAGGGTCGGGCCTACGACGATCCGGCCTTTCCGGCCGGCCAGGTGGCTGCCAAGTCGACGATCAACTCGTTCATCTGCCCGTCGACGCCGGTCGGCGACCGCGACCCGGTCCACGGCTACGGTGGGGTCGATTACATGGTCTTGGCCCTCTCCGACGTCGACACTGCCGCTGGCTCTGCCACGTATGGCATGCGGACGCCGTCGGCCGGTTCGGCCGCGTGGCTCGCGCAGGTTGTCGCACCGATGCTGTCGTGTGACGGTGTCGGCATGGGCCAGATCACCGACGGCTCGAGCAAGACGCTTCTCTGGATCGAGGACGCCGGCCGTGCTCATCCCTCCGTGGCGAAGTTCGGTGCCTTGTCGTCGCGTGTCAGCCCGGTCTCGAGCCCTGCCGACCCCGTGCCCTACGGCACGGCGTTGCCCGGCACGATGGGTGGCCGGCGCGTGTTCGCCTGGGCTGATCCCGATGCCGTGGCCAACGGTTACTCCGGCCCGAGCAACTCCCTCGGTTCGCGTCTTGCGAAGATCAACAACAACAAGACGCCGATCGGCGGCCCTCCCGAGTGCCTCTGGTCGATCAACAACTGCGGTCCGAACGACGAGCCGTTCGGGTTTCATCCCGGCGGTGTCAATTCGACGTTCGGTGACGGCTCCGTCCGGTACCTCAGCGACGACATCGATGGGGTTGTCGTCAAGTGGATGGTCGGCGCCGCCGACGGCCAGAACGTGAACATCGACTGATATCGCTTGTCGTCAGCATCAACGCCGGCGGGAGCGAACGACCGTTCGCTCCCGCCGGTTGCTTTTCATCATCCTTTTCCGTTCTCCCGAGGATTCACCGTCATGCGTTCACTTGCTCTGTTGTGCTTTCTGGCCCTCACCATGCTGATCGGCTGTTCCGCCGGCGCTACCAAACTGCCCGAGGCCGGCCCCGTGAGCGGGACGCTTGCCCGGGCCGATGGTTCGCCCGTCGGAGACGTGCTGCTCATGCTCCAGCCGACATCCACCGGCTTCATGACCTCGTTCGAAGTCGATGCCGAGGGAAAGTTTTCCGGCGAAGCGATTGCTGGCAACTACGCCTGGTTCGTCGCCAAGTCGGCCAAGGCCGCTGACGCCGAGAAGGCATTGGCCAAGGTGCCCGAGGCGTTTCAGCAGGGAACTCTCGAACGGCGAGTGACGGTGGGGTCGAGCCCCCTGGCAATCACGCTCCCGTAGCTTGTAACGACTCCGAACGAACACTGCCCGCAGGCGGAGCAACCGCCGGCCACAAGGCCGGCGGTTTTTTTTTTGCCGGAGGGGGACGGGGGCCCCGCTCATGAGAAGTTCACACATCGGCGCCATGATGGCCGCCTGGGCATCGCCGGTGCCCGGCCGCGCCGTGCCACGCTCCTCGGAAGAATGGCCCAGAGATGACCGATCGCCGACTCCATCCCGCCGTGGTCAGCCTGCTCTGGACGGCCGCTGGTCTCACACTCCCGCTGGCCGGCCCGATCAGAGCTTTGTCGGGATCGCAGCCAGGAGATGAC